>LNEX01000373.1 GCA_001464165.1 bacterium Ga0077546 | reverse complement strand
TGATATTTACTCTAAAATTGCCCTGGCCTTTCTTTCAACGGTAACCGTGGCAATTGTGCAAAGTTATCAGGGCGCGATGGCTGTTGAGCCGCGTTTCTTGCGCTTGATGCACGTACTCGGCGCTAGCCGAGGGCAGATTTTCAGGCTAGTGGTTGTGCCGTCTTCCCTAATCTGGGTATTGAATGCCATGAAGCTCAATATTGGTCTAGCTTTGCTTGGAGCTTTCATTGGCGAGTTCATTTCAGCCGAGCAAGGCCTGGGCTTCATGATTGTCAAAGCATCCGGGCTTTATGACATGGCCACAGTCTTTGTGGGTGTTATCGCCCTGATTGTAATTGCGCTGCTGCTAACGTCTCTTGTGGAGCAATTAGAGAAGCATTTGATGAAATGGAAAGTACAGTGAATTTCGTAATCTAACCGTGCTTGAGCTTGATTGGGAAGATTGGTGGTTTAGCTACTTCAGCTCTCAAGCCTCCGAAAATTCGGAAGTTGAAGCCGGAATAGCCTGGGGTTGTATTGGCACCAATGTTGAAAATCGGCTCTGCTCTTACAAAAGCTGTGACTGGTAGCCGCGGGTGAATGCGGCGACCGACTTCTAGAGTAGTAATGATTACTTGGTTGTTTGGCCCAAATCTAAGGCGACGGTTGCCAAAGTTAGTTACTAAAGTATTGTCGACTAAGAAATTATACGGGCCTTTGCGCCAAGCGCCACCGAATGAATAGAATTGGTCGAATTCTTGGAAGCCACTAACAATTCCGTGCCATCTCACCTGACCCATGACACTGCCATAGATCAAGCCAGATTGTCCAACACGCCTAGAGATAACCGCCGATGGTATCAAGTCGTTGAAGAGCACTTGTGGTGAATTGACGGTGTTGATAAAGAGCACTCTGGGCATCAAGCCAAAAGTAACATTGGTTTTATCGTTGATTTTTACGTCTCTATCGATGCGACCGCCGATAGAGTGAATATTTCTGCTTAAGGCATTGTTGCGCAGAGTATATTGATCGCGGAAGAAGAAATAGTTGGCCGAAACTCTAGTCTTCTTGTCTAAAGCATAGCCCAACGTGACGTTAGGCAGCACCCGATAGACCATGTCTGACAAATAGTGGCGATTGGTCTGAAAAGTATTGGCTTCAAAACGCAATGAGTTTTCGACTGAAGCATTGAAGAAAACCCGGCCTGGCAACTTATAGAGAGCTTGCGATTTGAAAGAATCAAGACCGGTGAAGGCGCTAGTTCTCTCTGGTAGACGAACTGGTGTGAGGTCTATTGGCACGATGTCAGCATCGCGCTGAGGTGCTGATTGAGCAATTGCTCTAGGTGCCTCTTCTGTAAAGGAGGCCGATGCTTCTACTGGTTTGTCTGTACCTTCAGAATTCTCTGATTTCTTTGAGCTTTCTGAGACAATCGCTTGGCTAGATTTAGCAGCTTCTGTTTCTTGGCCCGGAAGCGAAATGCGTTCTAAATTAACACTGGTATCACGGGCAAAACTACCAGAATCAATTAATGCTGGTGTAGGCGGTTCAACTGCCATCGCCATTGGTGCAGATTGCAAAAGCGACAATGTTAGGCCCGACAACAATAATTGTCTGTACTTAAACTGGGTCAACTTTCCCGCTCCAGGACTTAGTAAATTCGGGTTGCCATGTGATCAAATGCAATTTCCACTTGGCGATTATATCTCAGTGCCTATCACTTGAATAGCATATATTCTTCACTTTCTAACATCAGTGTTAGGATAGGCACCATCTTTGGAGCTATGGGGTTTAACACTTGTCTTCTTTGTCTTCTTCAACCAATGGCGATACTTCTCAAGAGCTTCGAGACCCCGCAATTAGGGTAGTTTTGCAGCCTAAAGACACAAATAATGCTGGCACAATTTTTGGCGGCATTATTTTAAGCTATATCGACTTGGCCGGTGCGGTTGAGGTTGGTAAGACCACTAAGCAAAGAATAGTCACTGTAGGGATTAAAGAAGTAGAATTTAAAGCTCCTGTATTGGTTGGCGAAGTGGTGAGCTTTTACACTAAGACCTTACGAATTGGCCGTACTTCGGTCACCGTTTCAGTTGAAGTTGAATCAACTCGAGGTCATGAGCAAGTTCGCGTAACATCTGCGGAGCTGACTTTTGTCTGTCTCGACCAAAACGGTAAGCCGACACCAGTCGTGCCTAGTTGATCAAGCTAAATATGACGACATGATCTGGAGCCTTCCTGATGACAACCATCGATCCCGTATTTGAAAAAGCTAGTGTGGAGAAGATTCGTCTCTATCTAGGCACTGGCGCAGGTAAAACTACAGCTACTTTTGGTTTGGCCTTGAGGGCTTTAAGTAAAGGAATGAATGTAACCCTGGTCTTTTTCGACAAGCTAGAAGAGAATTCTTCAGAGGGTAAGGGGCTGAGGCTGCTAGCAGAGTCTAAGGTAGAGGGCTTTGGGCGTTTGACAATGAATTACACAGGTGTCAATCGACTAGGCACCGGGCCTAAGGGTAGCTTTCGGCTCTATAGTTCTCCCAATGGTATTTTGCCTGAAGATAAGGATGCTGCGGCCTTAGGCCTAACATATTTGGCTGAGGGTCTTAAGCGTAAAGATGATGTAGTCATTGGTGATGAGCTGCTCGATGTGGCGCGTGTAGGCCTCGTTGACTGGGATGGGGTTAAATTCACTTTAGCTCAGCGTCAAGATCCAACTATTTTGGTGCTAACTGGCCGGCGTGCTCCGGATTGGCTAATGGCTGAGGCTAGCACCATATCTGCCACCACTCAATTGAAGCATCATGGCCGGGCTATTGAAGGTATTGATTGCTAAATAGAGACTAAATCGCTAACAGAAAAAGGGGCCGATGGCCCCTTTTTCATAATCGATGGACTCGTACAGCTTGCTATCTACGGAACTTTCTTGAAATCACCGGTAGTAGAGACTGTGTTTGAAGAAGTATTGGTGTTTTTGCCAATCTCTTGTTTCATCACTTCAATAGCTTTAGCTAGTTGAATGTCTTTGCCGTCTGACGGGCCGCGCTTGAAGTTAGAGAGTGTTGGGTCGTACCACCAAGGTCCTTTTGTTTCCTTTAGATCTTCTTCTTTCAGTTCCACTTTAAAGTCAGGAATGATGCCGGTTTTGTTGATATCGGTATCGTTTGGTGTTAAATACCTGGCGATGGTGACGTTGATACCTGAGCCATCATCAAGGCGGTTGATGGCCTGCACCAGACCTTTGCCGAACGATTTTTGACCAACTAGTTTTGCTCTGCCGTTGTCACGAAGTGCACCACTTAGAATTTCACTAGCTGATGCTGACCCGCCATTGATGAGCACAACCAAGGGCTGGGTGCTGATTGGAGAGCCTGCCGATACTTGCGACTGTTTATAACCCTCAGCATCAATGGTACTGACGATAATACCTTTCTCTAAGAACATACTGGCAATCTGCACTGCGTTTGAAAGTAGTCCACCAGGGTTGTTTCTTAGGTCGAGGATGATGCCATCAGCTTTAGAAACGGTATTGAGAGCTTTGACCATCTCTTTATCAGCCTTGTTTGAGATGAAGCTCTCAAGGCGTATGTAGCCGATATTGCCTGGCAATATTTCAGATGTACCAACTGCTTTAATAGGAATCTCAGCGCGCTGCAGTGTTACTTTCTTGCGCTCGGTTTTGCGATTAAAAGTAATAACAACTTTGGTGTCAATTGGGCCACGAATTTGTTTGACGACTTGGTCTAGAGACTGACCCTTAACTTGTTTGTTATCAACTTCGATAATTTCATCGCCAGACATCATGCCAGCGTTATAAGCTGGAGTGCCTTCTATTGGTGCAATGACTACAACTTTATGCTCTTTGTTCATACCAAGCTGCATGCCAACCCCAAAGAGGTGAGCTTCAATTTGGTCTTTCTCTTCAGTAAAGGCTTCGCGATCTAGAAAACGAGTATATGGGTCGTTTAGCGAAGCCAGCATGGTTTCTACGGCTTTGTGTGATTCGTCGCTAGTTTTGAGCTTGCCGTCATAGTTGTGCTCCCAGCGGTTCCAGTTCTGGCCGTTAAACTTTTGGTCATAGTACTGTTCTTTAATCAGTTTCCAGGACCGCCGATACAAGTCTTGAGGATTCATACCGGCTAGGGCAACCTGCCTAGTCATTTCGTGCGAAATGCCAGCTGCGCCAT
>LNEX01000372.1 GCA_001464165.1 bacterium Ga0077546 | reverse complement strand
CCGTTGATTTCTACAGTGCGGGCCACCGCTACAGGCAGCGAATTGGCAAAATCGATTTTTGCTCCAAGGCCGTATCCGGCAATCTCAGATTGTTGGCGGTAGGCGAATGCTTCAATACCAGTATCGGGCCTGAATAGAACCGGCTTGACTTGACCATCGGGGGCAGTGATAGTGCCTTTCCATGTGGTGGTTTGTAGATCGCCTATTTCTTTGATTGGGGTGAAGACCCCGTCTCGCAGGGCGATTTGATTAGCATCGCCAATTTTTCCTAACTGAAATGGTGTCTGTCTGGCCTCGCTCATGGCTGTAGGAGAGTCTAAGGGGCTGAGGCGATCGTATCGTGCTGACTGCATGCCGCCAACTCGACCGGCCGCCGCACCGACTAAACCGTCGGCCAGGCCACGACCCATGATTAAGGAGAGATTGAGCTTCTCGTCTGATTGCCACTGTCTTACAAGTTCGTTGCCAGAGCCAGCGGCTGTGCCCATGGCGCCGGCTTGGAAAGTTTTGTTCATAACTGTGTCAAAACGAATGGCGCCACGACTAGTGCTGTACATGCGCCCCCAGACCACATCGGCTGCTCCGAATGTGAGGGCGTCAACAGCTAGAGAACCTGGGTTGAGGGCTGTTTTCAATGTTGTGGACAGGCCGCCTGTAAAATTGAACTTGCCATCTTTATCTAAATAGTTTTCTCTGGTTAAGCCCGCCTCGGCTGTGCGCGAGACTATGCCGAGCTGAATGCCAGCTCTTGCTGGTGTAAGCGCGCTCGATTCCATCATGGCAAAACTGCCTTTCAGCACTGCCGCTTTGCCCAGACCGAGGGTGGCGTCGGTGGCCTGGTTTTGCCAGGTGTCGCCGATTTTGGCCTGGTCGGCCACATAGGTCAAGGCCAGGCCGCCTAGGGCCAGTTTGCCTTTCATAAAGAGGGGAGCTGTTTTAATAAAGGCTTTGCTGTAGTGGGTAACTTCGTCTTCTACAACTTTGGCCTTGGCCGGAGTGAAAATCTCCTGGGCAATGGGATCGATTGCCGAGTGCACGGCCGCATCAAGATAAGTCTGCCGCGGATGGCCGGCATCTTTATCGGAATTGGAGTTGTGCGAATCGAGGATGGGCATGCCATCTTATGCCCAAAACGTCCGTCCCGCCAAACCCGAGAGGTTCTGCTTGGTAACGCGGGCTGGTTTTAACCCATATTTTCTATGATTTGCATCTCTTCGGCTGTCAGTGAAAGACTTTCCGCTGTTAGGTCTTCGCGCATGTGCTGCTGGTTGGTGGTTCCGGTCAAAGGCAACATGCCTATTTGCATAGCAAAGCGAAAGACAATTTGCGCTACACCTGTGTTGAGTCGACGGGCCATGGCATGTACAGCGCCACTTTCGAGCACATGGGGATTAGCCGTGAGCAGTGAAAAACCCTGGTAAATAATGCCTTCTTTGCGGCAAATCTCGCGCACGGCGCTGTCCCAGCCTCGCATGGCATAGCAGCGGTTCTGCACGATCATAGGCTTGGTTACGGCTACTGAGCAGAGGGCGTCGAGCTGGTCGGCGCTGACATTGCTCACACCAATCATGCGTGTACGGCCTTCGTTGAAGTGCTCTTCTATGGCCGCCCACACTTCTAAATCTTGGGGAGTCAGACCCTGTCTTGAATAGGGGCCATGCAAAACGTATGAATCAAGATAGTCAGTGTGCAGGTGTTTCAGCGAACTAACCATTGATTGGTTCACTTGGGTGGTGAGGTTGGCCTTGGCGTCGTAGGGCGTGCGGGCGTCTTGGCCATTCACTGAGGTGAATTTGGTTTGCAGAAATAGACTTTCGCGGCCAATGCCTTTTTGCTTCAAGGCCAGCAAAGCCTCGCCCACAAGGGCTTCATCGTAGTGAATCAATTGATTGGCTGTGTCGATGCTGCGAAAGCCAGCATCAACGGCTGATTCTACTAGTTTGGCCGTGGCTTCTTTTTTCCAGGCCGTGCCATACATGATGGCGGGCATGGTGATTCCGTTGTAGCTGGTTACTGGCATGATTATTTGCTTGCGCCGCCCACTTTGAGACTAGCTGGATTACTGAAGAGATCTTGCTTCTTGCGCAAAGCATTGACTACTTCTTTAGAGACTCCGAGATTGGTCTGCAAAAGATTGGTGGAATTGCTACCG
>LNEX01000371.1 GCA_001464165.1 bacterium Ga0077546 | reverse complement strand
CCAAACCACGGTAAATACCCCTCAACTACTTTACAGGTCACGTCTGTGTCAGCAAATGCCATTACCTGCTTACTTACAGGCTTTGATGCCTTCGGCAAGAACGTAGTAAATCCCACTGAAGTTATCGTCGAGACCTTTCCCGATTTGCTTATACCCAAGCCCAGTGGGTCTTTGAAGCGCGTAAAAGAGATTCACATTGAGAAACGTATCTTACCGACGGCCGGTGCCAAGGGATGGAAAGCACTAAAAAAAGCTCTTGACCACGCAGTCAAGGACAGCCAGGGGCCATTTTTTGTAGTTATGACCGGCCTAGCCAACAAACGAGAATGGCTCAACCTCGAGCGCTTTGCAATTAACATAAAAGACTACGGTATGCCCGATAATAGCGGCCAGCAACCGCTTGATAAACCTATTAACAAAAATGCACCAGATCTACTGAGAACAAAGGTCGACCTCTCCGCCTTAAATTCTGCAATTAATAAAACTGGCTATCCTTCGGTCATATCCAACCATGCTGGCACCTTTATTTGTAACGAGCTCTACTTTCAAGCGCTAAACTATGCCCTAAACCAACCGAAAATTAAGTGTGTAATTTTTGTGCATGTGCCAACAGCGAAACAATTTGCCCAATCAACTGCCAAATCGAAAAAAAAATCAATCGCCAATGCCGCCCGTGAAGCAACAACCAGCGCAAAACAAATCGCCTTGCTAGGGCAGGCAGTAGCTGAAATTGTAGAAACAGCCTGTAAACTCATATAGTAATCACCTAAATTCCGTCTAGTGGAGAATCAAAGTGCAGCAAGCCAAATTATCTCTTTTCAAATCTAGCGCTCTGGCCGCCATATTTTCTTGCTTGCTGCAACCGCTAGCAGGTCATAGCTGCCCCGAGCACGGTGGCTCCAAGAGCAAAACTAAGTCCATTGACAGCAAGACCCTAGTGAAAGACACTTCTAAAGATACTTCTAGTACTAAGACGAGAGAAGGCTTCAATCAGCCCCTCATCCTCTCAGGCTTGAAGCAAATGAAATTGGTAATTGGTGAGTTAGACCAGTTCTCTATCGACCACGGCATAACAAAAGAGAAGATAAGGCATCTCATGGTCGATGAGCTAGTACCTACTCATGTCACCATCTGCGGTGACGATAATTGTTGTGCCGGTGCCAATAAAGGCAAGGGCTGTGAGACTAGCGCTACACCAATTCTCTATCTCAAGTTGAAGACCGTTGCTGACAGTGCCGCTCCTAACACAGCCACTGTTGCTATTAACATGTCTTTGGTAGAAAAAGTCAAAGTGGCAAGGAACAAACAAGAATTGATGGTGGCTGTTTGGTCAAAGAATACTGCCAATAGTGCAGGAAACCTTCAAAGTAATTTACAAACAGAAGTAGATGGCCAATTAAAAGAAGCGGTGAAACACTTCAGACGTGACTTTGCTCTGGCAAATAGTGCCGATATAGGTCATGGCAAGAAGCACCCACTGAAGAAAAATGACCCTACTGGTATGAATCAAGAGCAAGAGTAGACAAAGTCTAAAGGCAAAATCTCTTGCGAGACAAAAGCTCAGAAGCCATATGGTTAATCAAGCAGCAAGCTTATCGCTTGCTGCTTTCCTTAATACTGATACCACAGGTTGCTTGGGCAGAAAGTGCAAAAAATTCTGAATTAACTAGGCAAGAAATCATAGCAGCGACACATCTAGCTTCGCACCGCGAAATACTAAGCCTGCACGGGATAAAGACAATGGCTATCGGGGTCAGCCCACTACCTCCAAGCCTAAGCGTTAGCAATGACAAAAGCATAACCGCGACAAGCCTATGCAATATACTGAGCAAGCGCGCACAGTCTTGCCAAGTTGAGATTGATTCCCAAAGGGCCACTCATCTGCTCTTGCTGACTCTCTCCCCCTTAGCCAAACACGACTACCAACTGATTCTAACTGTGCGGCCCATTATCAAAAAAGTTAGCAGTCCACTTTATACGTTAAAGATGCGAGCGACCATGACTGGACACTACCCCAAGAGAATAAACGAACTTATAGAACGTGCCTCTATAATTTTCTGGCGCAACTACCAGTTAGCAAATTAAATGACGAAAATAAACCAAGACCAAACTAGGGGCGATGAAATGAAAAAGTATGTTCTCAGCATCGATCAAGGCACCACTAGTTGCCGAGCAATCGTCTTCGACAAAGAAGGCAAAAGCATTGGGCTAGGCCAAAAAGAATTCAAGCAATATTTTCCGCGCCCCAGCTGGGTAGAACACGACGCCAGCGAAATACTCTCAACGCAAATTGAGTGCATAAAGCTGGCTATCAGCAATGCCCACATTAGCGGCAGTGAAATAGCTTGTGTCAGCATCACCAACCAACGCGAGACCACTGTTGTCTGGGATAAAGAAACCGGCAAACCAATTCACAATGCCATAGTCTGGCAGTGCCGCCGCACCCAAGAAATAGCTGATGAACTAAAAAAACACAAAGAAATTTTCCGCAACAAAACAGGCCTCGTGCCTGATGCCTATTTTTCAGGACCAAAAGTAGCCTGGATACTCGATCAGGTACCTGGCGCCAGAGACAAAGCTGAAGCCGGCAAACTCTGCTTCGGCACAATCGATAGCTGGCTCATATGGAACTTAACAGAAGAGAAAACCCATGCCACCGAAGGCAGTAATGCATCTCGCACCATGCTCTTTAATATCAACACCATGACCTGGGACGACGAACTACTCAAACTTGTCAACGTGCCATCAGAAGTCCTCCCACTGGTTCTTCCATCCGACGCCAATTTCGGCACTACTAGAGCTGATTTGCTAGGCTTCACGGCACCGATATCAGCAGTAATGGGTGACCAGCAAGCAGCACTTTTTGGTCAAGCATGCCTAGAGGAAGGTATGGCAAAATGCACTTATGGCACCGGCGGATTTCTCCTTGCGAACATTGGCAGCAAGCCAAGGTTCGCCGGTGGACTGCTAACCACCGTCGGCTGGCAACAAGAAGGCAAAGACCCAATTTACGCTTTTGAAGGAGCCATATTTGTCGCAGGAGCTGCCATTCAATGGCTGCGCGACGGACTCGGCATCATAGAATCGAGCAGAGACACTGAAGAAATGGCCGTCTCACTCGATTCTAACGAAGGTGTCTATTTCGTACCAGCACTTGTTGGCCTAGGCTCACCGTGGTGGAACTCAGACGTGCGTGGCACCATTGTTGGCTTAACTAGGGGTTCCACCAGAGCACACCTCGTTAGGGCAGCTCTTGAGGCTATGGCCTATCAGGTAGGCGATGTTGTCGAAGATATGAAGAAGAATGGTATCACGGTCAAAGAATTGCGAGTTGACGGCGGCGCCACACAAAACAATTTTATGCTGCAATTTCAAGCCGATATCATCGGGGTGCCCGTTCTACGCGCCACTCAAGCCGAATCAACAGCCTGGGGTGTCGCGGCTATGGCAGCTTTAAAAAACGGTTTGATCAAAACCAAGAAAGAGTTTCTATCAGGCTGGCAAAGCGATCAAGCCCTGACTCCCTCGGCCGATCGCAAACAAGACTATGCTGGATGGCAGGCCGCTCTCGATGGTGCCTTTGCTTGCGCTCAAAGTAACATTAACTGCCAACTTTGAGTTGTCCTAAAAGTTCTTGGACACTAGCAATAAACTCTTCTGGAGAAATTCGCCCTTTATCAAGATAGCGAGTGAGACCAAGACTAAGTTTACCCCGATCGCTCTCTGTTAGTTCCTGAGCCGAATAGACAAGCAATGGCACAAGCGCAAACGGCCCTTTTTGCAATACACTGATTACCTCAAAACCATCTAATTTAGGCAGTCCTACGTCAAGAATAATTAAATCAGGAACGAACGACTCAACTACAGTGAGGGCTTCAAGACCGTTGCTAGCTTCCATGCAAGTGGCCCCAATTGCTGCCAGTTGTTTGGCTATGACTGAACGGGTTGCTTGATCATCTTCTACTAATAGAATGCGGCGAGAAGGTCCAATATGTATGGCCTTCTCTACCGACTTGAGCAATAGGCTCATTTCAAAGGGCTTAAAGAAGCAATCAAGCACAACCGGATAAGCCAATGAAACTTTGTCGCAAGCAATGCCAGTTGTCACTATTACAGGAACAGCATCATCAGGAAACTCTTCCTTTAGATACTGCAAAATATCTAAACCATTGCCGTCGGGCAAATTCAGATCAAGCAAAATTAGGCCCGGTCGCGAGCGCGAAAGTACATCAATTGCAGCGGCTATTGTGGCTACGCGCAAAATTTGATAGCCATGCTTAAGCAACGAGAGACGCATAAACTGGGCAATATTATCGTCATCCTCAACCAGCAAAATTGCTGAAGCACCAAGCTGTGGCAATAAAGATACCTTTACTTCAGCATCAACTATTGGGAGGTCAAACCAGAAGGTACTTCCTGTAGAAGTCGAGCTATAGACCCCAATCAAGCCCTTGTGCTCTTCTACAATTGCTTTAGAAAGAGCTAGGCCTAAGCCAGTGCCTTCCTTAGGTCTAGTATCGGATGAATCAACTTGTTGAAACCGCTGAAACAACTTTGACTGCAAATGAACCGGAATTCCAGCACCCTGGTCGGCAATACTAAAGCGCAAATGAGCATCAGGCTGCAGGTTTAATCCGACTATCACGCAACCACCATCGCTACTAAACTTAATTGCATTCGAAATCAAATTGGTCAATACTTGAATAATTCTATCTATATCAACCTTAACTGGTGCACTAAACACAGTGTCTTGAATAAGTTGAATATTATGGGCCCGAGCCAAACCTTCCATACCAGCTACAGCTCTCGATACTAGAGTCGCAGCATCAATTTTTTCAAGCTTTAGTTCTAATTTACCTGCCTCAATTTTCTTTATATCAAGAATGTCGTTGATCAAGCGCACCAAGCGTTCTGAACTGCTGCGAGCCACGCCAATCATCTCGTAGCACTCATCTGAACCCATCTCAATGATCTTGTCGTCAATCAAACTGAGAGCACCACGAATGGACGTCAGTGGACTTCTCAGTTCGTGTGAAATAGTCGAATAAAATTCACTCAGTCGCTTCTCTACTTCTTTGCGATGAGATATATCTCGATATATTATCGAGACTCCAATCGCCTGCCCTTGGTTATCGAGCATGAGTGAACAGGTTAAAGCCACATCAATAGCGCGACCATCTTTGCAAAGCCTTGTGGTTTCAAACTCTCCAACCTTCTCTCCAGACAAAATGCGACTCAACATAGCAGCATCTTCTTCTCTTTTGTCATCCGGAAGAAGGCTAGCAATTGTATGCCCAATCATCTCCTCGCTTGACCAGCCGAACAGTCTATCGGCAGCCGGATTCCACGAAGAAATCACGCCCTGAAGTGATTTACCGACAATGGCATCATTCGAATATTCAACAATCGAAGCCAGTCGCGCTTGTACTAGCGCTCGCTCCGCCCTTGCTTGCTCTGCCAGAACCCTTTCAGTAACATCTTCAACAGTACCAACATAGGTTTCGACACCATCCTTAGCTGCCACCACCCGCGAGGCCTTGCTATGTACCCAGCAGGGCTTCTCGCTATTAATTTTAAACTGCAAGTCAAATATACCACTTCCACTAACGGCTGCTAGCCAGGCCGATCCGACAAACTCTAATTGGTCCGAGGGAACAGTGTGGCTCCAGCCATCTCTTAGGGCCTCTTCGTAGGTCAGACCAAAAATTTCGGCAAAACGCGTATTGATGTAGATGCATTGGCCATCCCCTGTAGCCTGAAAAATACCAAGGGGAGCGGTTTCGCAGAGCACACGATAGCGATTCTCGCTGGCGTCGAGCTGACCCGTTCTTTCGTTTACTAGCTCTTCAACTTTAGAACGAGTGACTTCTAGCTCGGCCTGTTTATTAGCGTTCGCCATCATAGCGCTCAAACTTTGGTATCCAGCACTAATTAAAAACAGATCTTCAAAGATTACCCACCAGACGTGCTCAACAGTGCGCCAGGGGCTAGCTAGAGCCACTCCATAAATAGACTCTGGTATATAAATTCCTCGAAGAGCATGATCAACAAGAGTCACCAATGAGGCCAATGCCAGCACGCGCCAGTCACGATAGAAGGAAAGAAAAGCCAGTGAGCCAAAAATATGGAAGTGCGATTCAATGCGGCCACCGGTTAGGTGAATGAGCATACCGGAATAAATCATCTGGCAGACAGCCATAACAAATCGGGTGACTGGTTCACCTGCATGCCTGAAAGCCAAATAAACAGGAAAAACAGTAATAAGCGAGCCTAAAACTGTGACGAAATAAATGTGGGGATGAATAAACGAATCACGACCAGCCCAGCTATAGGGTGACACAATGATTGCAACCAGCAAGCTGGCCAGCCATTGCAATATCATCAGCCATCCGAACATTCTGTCGGTTTGCTGACAGATAGAGAGACGCTCTTGCTTGTAGATCTTCTCTGCTAACGGCGAGTTCGGAACTATGGCGCTGCGATCACTCCAGTCAAAGCTCTTTCCTGCCTCATTCTTAGTTGTGTTCACTTACTCGACTCCAGTGAGCAGCCAAACACCGGTGTCTTGTTGAGCAAGCCACGACCACCAGTAATATATTGACGCAAGGCATCGACACCAGCATTGGCACCAACTTCCCCTCTAGCTGCAGTAATGCCACCACTAAATAAACACTTACCATCACTATCAAAAAGTAGTGTTTGGCCCGAGGTCTTTACACCAAAGCGCTGCGATTCGACATCGTCATCATCAATCAGCACTTGCACATTCTTAACTTGAACGAGTGAGTCAAGCACAGCACCACTAACAAAAGCCTGAGAACAGCCAGTTGGCTTAGATACAACCGCATAAGCTCTCAGTCTGCTTACCAAACGGCTGTGGGCAAGTAAACCTTTTAGCTCACTAACCGTTGCAATCGAGCAAGGGCATTGCGGATGCAAGAAAACAATCAAGGTTAAACCACTATTCTTAGATAAAGAACTGACTACAGGGAACTGGCCCACAGTAACTGCACTTTTAGCAGGCGCTGTAGAATAAAAAACCATACTGCCATAACCGCACAATACCAAAACTGCCCAAAAGAGAACAACTTTCATAAGACCAAACTTACTCAAGCAGTCGGCTTGCTCAATCACTCTATGATTAAACATTGACTTGCATCTCCAGAATGCAGGCTAACTTACTGGTCTCCTGAATCTACGGCTCACTAAAATTCACTAATCACCAGAGCCAACCAGCAATTCGGAACTCTCGGCTGCAGCATCTTCACAGCTCAGGCGACTTTCCCATTCAGCGCATATTCTGCGTACATCATCTGCTAAATCTTTGGGATTAAACGGCTTGCAAATTACACCAGCAGCACCCAAAACTAAATACTCGTCAACCTCATGGGACATAACCTTAGCGGTCATAAAGATTACCGGTTGCTTAAACCCTGGAAATTGGTTCTTGACTGACTGAAATGTAGTGGGGCCATCCATTTCTGGCATCATCACATCAAGAATAAGCAGGTCAGGTTTATCTTTTTCAAGCATCGCCAAAAGCTCTCGGCCAGAGCTAGCCAACTCGACCTGCCACGGACCCAGCTTCTTTAGGCTTATCTCGGCAATACGTCTGATATTTGGGTCATCGTCGACCAAGAATATTTTTTCTATCTTCAAGCAATTGTCCTCAGACCATACAGCTTTATGCCACGACTAAAGGCATTCGAACGCTAAAGTGACCCATTGCCATTCAAATCAATTAATGGCATCCGCCAGCGCCCGAGGCAAACCTTCGCGCTCTACAGCGGCAAAAGGCTCCACCCTAACAATATCAAATTTGGCGCCTTCGCTAGCCATATTGGTATCGAGCTTTGCCAATGTACGCGCACCAGCCTCTTCATGACCAATTTGCAGAAAATTGACAGTGATTTCACCAGGAGAATTAATCATCTGCGAAGCTCTAGATATAGCGGCAATTAGTGCCCCCTTATCGCTGGGATCACCGTCTGTCACTACCTGTACAAGCAATTTACGAGTGGCTGGATTGCTTGCCCGACGGGCAAAATAGTCATCAAAAACGGCCTCCATCACTTTACCCGTATAGGTTCCGCCCGATGGAGCGTTCTCGCCAAAAATGCGAGTGACATAACCAAGATCAACATTTCTGAATATGTCGTAATCAGATGAATAAAGCGCCACGGTAATGCCATTCTTAAAGACTGAACCAATCTGGGCAGTAAGCGACATCATTTGATCTCGGCACCAATCCCAGCGGCTCATACCACCAGGGCAATCGCGCTCGTCCATAGAGCCTGATTTATCCAGAACAATTACCACGTCGTACTTTGAAAGCACCGTAAGTTCGCTTGCGGTAAGAGGCCGAGCAAACTTGCTGACGAATGCCGGTTTTGCTAGCGAATTTTTAAGTAATGCACTAGGAGCAACAGAACTAGGTCTATTGTTCGAACTGGCGTTGATGGCGTTGACTACCTGAGCGCCTAAGCGCAAAGCCTGGCCGATATCAAACTTACTCTGATTGCTAGAGCGAGAAATAGAGTCAGCGGCAGGAAGTGCAGCACTGGAGCCAACGGAGCCTGGGGCGGCTATGACTGGAGAGGCTTGTTGTAGGGGAGTGGACTGTCGTACTTGCGAGAAAGCCGCCTGTTCAGCGGCAGAAAAGAGCGAACCGGAATTGCCAGCCGGACTAGAACTCGATATAGGAGCGAAACTAGAAACAGGATTAGGCGCACTAATAGGAGAGCTGCTAAGCGAAGGCGGAGTAGCCGGACGCAGCAAACGAGAGGCACCACCAATAGTACTATTATTAACCACAGAACCATTTAAGACAGAGCCATTGAAGCTCGACACAGAAGCAGAGTTAGAACTAGACCCAGCAGTAGCATTTCGTTGTAAACGCGACGGGGCTAGGGGCGGTGCACTCCCCTGGGCTGAAACACTAAAACTAGTGCGAACACTGCCAATCAAGACCGAAGCAACCAGCGCAATAAATATTAGTGGTCTGACTTTCATAAACTAGCTATCTACCAAATTCTAACAAGATAAGACGACGGCAGAGACATCTTCTATGTTCCCTTATTTTAGCGCCACAGGCTTGGCGTCGACCTTAATTCGAAAGAGAACATAGGGCTTTTGCCGTTTGTCTTGACCATCATGAAAGCGTGCTTGGCGATGCAACTGATTGACGATAAAGTACAAATAGCCATCGTTTGCTAGACATAGGGTGTCTGGCCACAAAACCCGCGGATCGCAAACCAGCGTTTCATCCTTGCCACTAAGCGAAATACGATGAATGGCATTATGTTCGTAATTGCTAGCATAAATGCGTCCTAGACTATCGCTTTCAAGGCCATCAGAAGCCCCTTTTGTAATTATTTCACAAACAGTCTTTGCCACATCATCATCACTAAGTTTACGGTCACAAAGAGCATCAATACTGACGCTATAGAGCTTTCGACTAGATAGTGGGCAATAGAACAAGCGCTTACCATCGGCACCAATGGCGATACCATCACCACCTACATAAAGATTAGTCAGAGGCTCACCTTCTATCATCGGAAGGAAGCCACTGACTGGCCTAACAGAGCTATGATCGCTCAAGCGCCGCCAACTCTCACCGCTAGCTAAATCAACAACAATAATGGCAGGGCATTTGCTAGAGGAATCAGTAATAAAAGCCATACCGGCCTTGCCCCGACTAAGGTCAAAACGCACATCGTTCAGATAAGTGCTTGAAAAGGCAGTATTGGCCGTCATGAAAATGGTCTGGATTACCTTATTGCTTTTAAGATCGACACAAACGAGCTTGGCGGCCCCTTTGACCACCGGTTCAAACTTTGGACTACCTGTATCGAGCAGCCACAACCTATCTCTGGCGTCGACCACCACAGATTGCACAGATAGCAAATGCTCGGTGACCGCAAAGACATCGTCGCGATTAATCTCAGCATTGGGATAGGCCACAGCCTGGCCACAAACTATCTCGGCCACTGTAAATGGAACGTCATCACCCCAACGAGGGAAACTGACAAATTGTCGGCCTTGAGCAGAGACTGCCACTCCTGTTGGCATCGCTCCATCAAAAAAGGCAACGGGCTCAAGGTTGCCAATAAATTTCTGGGAAGGTATGGGGCGCTCCCCTTGCGCATGGCTAACCTGAAAACTAGTACTGGCTATAGCCAGAGCTATAGAGATAAGCCCCAGTAGTGGCGATAATGCAGCTCTTGAGATTCTTTGAGAACCTAGCCATTGACGAGACATTAGATTTGCACCTACTCCATTTAAGACCTTTCGTACAAAGATCATATAGAATCTAGGCTCAAAAGCACAGCAACAGGGGCATGATCCAAGCTCTTTGTGCAGGCTTGACTTTCGTAGACGACCGGTCTATTCTTACTTTCCGCCCGATGGACACCCTGGAGAAATTCATGTCGAACAGCACAAGCACTGAGAAAGACGCGCCAGAGAGCGCCCAAGAAAAGTCCAATGAGCAAAGTGAAAAATCAGGGTCAAATCTCTTCAGCCCTTTCACTCTACGCAGCGTCACTCTGCGCAACCGCATAGGTGTTTCACCAATGTGCCAATACGCCAGCGTTGACGGCTTTGCTAGCGACTGGCACCTGGTTCACCTAGGCTCAAGGGCTATCGGTGGGGCTGGCTTAGTTATTTTAGAAGCCAGCGGTGTTGAGGCTCGCGGCCGCATTTCGCCTGATGACTTAGGCCTCTACAAAGATGACCATATCGCAATGCTCAAAAAAATAACTGAGTTTATTGAACAATTCGGAGCCGTACCAGGTATCCAAATTGCCCATGCCGGTCGCAAAGCCTCAACCAAGAACCCCTGGAAAGTCGGCAATCGCCACGAGAAACAAGAACTAAGCGAAGCTGACGGTGGCTGGTTGCCGGTCGCCCCTTCCCCAGTTCCTTTCACCCCAGGCTCTCGGCCTCCTCACGAATTAACAATTAACGAAATAAAAGAAGTTCAGCTGGCTTTCCAAACTGCCGCTAGCCGCGCTTTCAAAGCCGGCTTCAAATGGCTTGAAATTCACGGAGCCCATGGCTATTTGCTCAACAGCTTTTATTCACCTCTAGCCAATTTTCGCACTGATGAATATGGTGGCAGTTTCGAAAATCGCACACGCATGATCGTTGAGACCACCAAACTAGTGCGTCAAGTCTGGCCTGAAAACTTACCTTTAGCCGTTCGGCTCTCTGCCTCTGACTGGGTTGAAGGCGGCTGGACAGTTGACGCCTCAGTAGAGTTGGCAAAAATTTTGAAAGAACTCGGTGTTGATTTAGTCGATTGCAGCAGTGCCTACGTGCGCCCTGGTGATCATTATGCCTATGGCCCAGGCTGGCAAGTACCACTGGCCGAGAAAGTCCGGGCCGAAGCAAAAATAGCAACAGCGGCAGTCGGAATGATCACTGATGCCAAACAAGCTAACGAAATAATTACCTCCGGTCAAGCCGATATTGTTCTATTGGCGCGCCAACTAATGCGCGATCCCTATTGGCCATACCACGCAGCCCAAGCTCTTGAAGAAGAACTTGGCCTCAAAGCCAAATCTGTTTTACCGGCCAATTACTCATACGCAATCTAGAAAAAAGGTGGAAAATGTCAAATATTGCTACTACAAATTTCAAGGCATTCCAGCTTGGCAGCTTCAACATTGAAGACATAAAAGCGACCGAAAAAGCAATCAAACGCCCCCACGGTACGCAAGTATTAGTGAGGATCAAGGCTGCTTCATTGAATTATCGCGACATTCTAGTGTCCAAAGGTTATTACAGTAAAGCCTTGCCACTACCCATAGTGCCCCTCTCTGATGGCGCTGGCGAAGTAATAGAAATTGGCGGCTCTGTTACACGCGTTAAAGTGGGCGATCGGGTATCACCCAATTTTATGACCGATTGGATTAGTGGAGAAGTTGACAATGCCATTGCCAAAACTGCCCTAGGTGGCTTTGTCGACGGCATGCTGCAAGAGTATCGCCTAATAGATCAAGATGCACTCACCCACGTGCCAGACCATCTTAGTTACGAAGAAGCAGCAACGCTACCCTGTGCGGCGCTAACGGCCTGGCATGGCTTAGTAGTGAATGGTAAGGTCAAAGCAGGAGACACCGTTTTAGTTATGGGAACCGGCGGAGTGTCAATCTTTGCTATGCAATTTGCTCGCATGGCTGGAGCCACGGTCATTGCTACATCTAGTTCAGAGCAAAAGCTCGCCCGTCTAAAAGAAATGGGAGCAGCACACACAATCAACTACAAAAACAACGAGAAATGGGACGAAGCTGTAATCGAATACACCAACGGCAGAGGCGTCGATCATGTAGTTGAAATTGGTGGTGCTGGCACTCTTGATCGATCGCTCAATGCTGTGCGCATGGGCGGACACGTCAGCTTAATTGGCGTGCTGGCTGCCGGGCAGGTAAATCCAGTACCGATTCTGATGAAATCTATTCGTCTTCATGGCGTTTTTGTTGGCTCGCGTAGCATGTTTGACGATATGAATCGGGCAATTACAGCCCACAAGCTCAAACCAATTATCGACAAAGTCTTTAGTGCTGAGGAAATAATACCGGCGTTGCAATATATGGAAAGCGGCAAACACTTTGGCAAAATCGTCCTCAGCATTTAAGTTATTAGAGAGTGCCTAGTAAGACATGACGCGTCCGTTGACGTTCTTGCTGGCATTCGCTGAATTACTGCTGGAATAGGATGGCGAAACTTTGCCGTAAGCATTGCCATAACTGCTGCCACTATAAGAATAGACAGCGGGTTGAGAGCGAGCCTGAGCAACAATCGCTGGGCGAATGCGACCGTTCAAGTCACTATTAGCACCGTTGAGGTCGCCCCAAATGTTCTTGTTGGCACGAGGAGGCAAAACCTTTGGCTTGCAATCACTTGCTGTTCTAGGCATAACGCTATAACCAGTGCCGGCTCGGTTGATCACTTTGTAGGCAGCTTTGTTGCGGTCAATTTCGGTCCAATAATAATGTTTCAGGTTATTCTCTTTTTCTACTAGCGGCTGCTCCCAACCTGAGCGACTGCGGTGCTCCTGCACGACTGCGGGCGCCCCCTCGGCTTGTTGTACTTCCTCAATCATTTGCGCCTGCGCGGCAGGGCCGGCCAAGATAAAACCTAAAGCCAAAAACGCTATGAAAATGATGGAAGATACAATTCGGTTGAGCATGGCAATGACCTCGCTGACAAGGTAAAGAGCATCTTGCGTGTAGCTCGTGGCTTCCTCTCTATTAATAGCGACATTTTGTTATCGAGTTGTAAACAGAACAGTGAATTTTCAAATCAGAGTTAAAAATCGCACTTGAAGCAAGGTCAGAAACCGCCAATACTTATGTACAACGAATTTGGCTGACACAGAGAAAGGTACCTAAATATGTCCGGGCTTCCCATTGTTATAGTTGTCTGCCTTGGTTCAGCCATCTTGGCCATGGCTAGCTTTGCTCTTACACGCAAGCTACTGAGGCCCATTGACATTAGCGAGCATCAAACTTTCTTAGATGCCATGTTTAATATAGTCGGCACCCTAGTCTCTCTAATTCTAGGCCTACTTGTGGCCGCCGCCCTGGACCAGTATCAGAACCTGGAAAGAGCTGTAGACAACGAAGCAGCAAGCGTCTCAGAGATTTACCGTTTTTCAAGAGGGTTACAAGAACCATCTCGCGGCCAGATACAAGGATTATGCGAGCGCTATTGCCAGCTGGTTATTAGCGATGAATGGCCGGCCCTAGCCAAAGGCCAGGTTAGTCAGGCAGTATTTGAGACCTTCTGCCTCCTTAATGATGAAGTGGTCTTGATTCATCCGACTCACGATGGCGAGTCTAATCTGCAAGCCAGCATGCTAGAGAGTCTAGACACGGTCGGTGCAGGCCGCCGCGAGCGCCTACTGACCTTGAACAATACGAGAGAGCACCTGCTAGGCCCTATCCTTTTAGCTGGAGCAATAATTGTGCTGGCCTTCACCTTCTTCTACGTCAAAAGCAATTCGCTTTTCCACTCAGTGGTAATTGCCTTTGTCGCCATTGCCTTAGGGGGCAACATGGCCTTAATCTACGTGTTGAGCAAACCATTTGAAGGCGAATGGAAGATTCAACCCCGAGCCTTCGCCCTTAACCTACAGGCCCGCCAAATGCTGCGCGAATCGACGCTGCTCGACCCAGCTCAGGCCAGGTCAATTCCACTTAAGCCAAGGACAAGCAATCTCAGCCCCAGCCCTAGGCAGCCGAAACAAGATCAATAGCTTCTCTACAAGTCTAGAATATAGCCGCTACCGTGGATAGTTCGAATCAGCACGGGCAAACCCTCGCGGTCAATTTTCTTGCGCAACTTATTTATGTGAACCCGCACAGTATCGTTGGCCGTATCTTTTTCATTAGACCAAACCTTATCGAGTATTTCGTCTGAACTAAAGACACGATTAGGGTGACGTATAAAAAACTCAAGCAGAGCAAATTCTTGAGGCAACAGCTTAATTTCGCTTCCTTCAATTAGCACTTTGCGGGCTGCTGTATCAATGGTCAAATGTTTGGCCACCAGCTGCTCAGAGACAATCTGAGTGGGCCTGCGCATGAGAGCCTTGATGCGCACGTTCAACTCTTTGGGGTGGAAAGGTTTGGTCAAATAGTCATCGGCACCGGCATCAAAACCAGCGGTTTTATCGTTGATATTACCTTTACCGGTGAGCATGATAATGGGCAGCATGCCGCCAGCGAGGCGATAGCGCCGACAGACTTCAAAGCCGTCAATATCGGGCATGCCAACGTCGAGAATAACCAGGTCGTACTGATAAAGCTTGAGACGAGAGAGAGCATCTTCGCCGCAATTGGCACATTCAACAATGTTACCTTCTGTGGCCAGCCACTCAGATAAGATAGAGCTCAATTCTTCGTCATCGTCTACAAGTAAGAGCTTGGCCATGGCTGTCTCATTTAACACCATTCATATTATCAGTAAATAAAGCAAATCAAAAAAAAGGGCCGACTTTGCAGCCGACCCTTGCTTTTCAAGATGTAGTTAGTTAATCCCAGCTCAGTGCTCCACCGGTTTGATAGTCGATAACGCGGGTCTCAAAGAAATTCTTTTCTTTCTTCAAGTCAATCATCTCGCTCATCCAAGGGAAGGGGTTCTTCGCCCCAACATAAGCCTCTGGCAAACCAATCTGCTTGAGACGACGGTTAGCCACAAAGCGCAGATATTCAGAGAACATTTGAGCATTTAGGCCTAGTACGCCCCGTGGCATGGTGTCAACTGCATAAGCATACTCAAGCTCAACACCTTCTTTGACTAGGTCAACAATTTCTTGTTGGAAGTCAGCAGTCCAGAGGTGAGGATTTTCAAGTTTGATCGAATTGATCATGTCGACGCCAAAATTGAGGTGCATAGATTCGTCGCGCATGATGTACTGGAATTGCTCAGAGGCACCAGTCATTTTGTTTTGACGACCAAAGCTAAGCATTTGCACAAAACCAACATAGAAGAACAAGCCTTCCATAATCACGTAATAGCCAATTAGATTGCGCAAGAAGCGACGATCACTCTCTACAGTGCCAGTCTTGAAGTTAGGGTCAGCCAACTCTTGAGTGAACTGTAGTTGGAAAACGTCTTTGGCGTAGATAGATGGAATCTCGCGGTACATGTTGAAGATTTCGCCTTCGTCAAGGGCAAGGCTCTCCACCACATACTGATAGGCATGGGTGTGAACAGCCTCTTCAAAAGCCTGACGAAGTAGATACTGCCGACACTCAGGATTAGTGATATGGCGGTAAATTGCCAACACCAAATTGTTTGCCACCAAAGAATCGGCAGTAGAGAAGAAGCCCAAGTTGCGTTTGATAATGGTGCGCTCGTCAGCAGTCAAACCATTAGGATCTTTCCACAGAGCAATATCGCGGCTCATGCTGATTTCTTGGGGCATCCAG
>LNEX01000370.1 GCA_001464165.1 bacterium Ga0077546 | reverse complement strand
GTCAACAGTAATGCGTTTGTCAGTTATTTCAATCTGCTCAAAACCAGTAGCACCAGCACCGCTCTCTAAAGTAGCTGGAGTAACTGCTGTTAATGGAGCCGCGGGCACAACAGAAACACTTGAAACAGCCTGAGCCACTGCGCTAGGAGCAAAATTCAAGGTGGCAGTATCACCTTTTGCCTCTGCAGTAGAAGCTGTATTTGAAACTGGAACGTCATCGAAACTAAGCATTATTTGTTTCCCTTTCTAAGGCTATGAATATAAGTGGAACGATCGCGAGAGTCTTCTTTCTAGTTTGCTGAGTAGTTTTACGCCGAAAAACTAGGGTTTTCTTTACCAAGACATCGGCTACCAAGATATAGGCCAAATACCTATTGGCAGGCCTCACATTCAGGATCGATAATCGAACAAACTTTTGGCACTGGAGCCGAAGCTGTTCCCTTTACTTGTACTGATTTGGCACCAGAACTGGTGACTGCGTTAAGAACGCCAATTTGAGTTGTGGATTTTTCTGGAGCAGTGGCAGCGGCCGTTCTTAAATAATAGGTAGTTTTTAGACCTTTGGTCCAAGCCATTTTATAAATTTCGTCCATTTTCTTACCGCTTGGCTCAGCCATGTAGAGATTCAAGCTTTGAGCTTGGTCAATCCATTTTTGGCGGCGGGAAGCTGCTTCAATTAACCAACGAGTATCAACTTCAAAAGCAGTGGCATAAAGTTCTTTGATATGGTCAGGAATACGGTCGATTGGCTGTAGAGTGCCATCGAAGTACTTAAGGTCATGCACCATAACTTCATCCCAGAGGCCCAGTTCTTTCAACTCATCAACCAGGTATGTGTTTACCACCGTGAATTCGCCAGAAAGATTTGACTTGACGTAGAGGTTTTGGAAAGTTGGTTCAATCGACTGACTGACGCCAACAATATTAGATATGGTGGCAGTAGGAGCGATTGCCAAGCAGTTGCTATTGCGCATACCGTATTTAGCAACGCTTTCACGAACGAATGTCCAGTCAAGTCTGCCGCCACGCTCTAGGTCTAGAATCTGACCACCAGCTGCGACACGGGCCTCGTCAACAAGGGCGAGAGAATCTTGAGGGAAGATGCCCTTATCCCAGAGAGAGCCCTTGTATGAATGATATGTGCCACGCTCGCGGGCCAGTTCGCTAGAAGCGAAGATTGCATTCATACTCACTGCTTCTTGGCAGTAGTCGGCAAAGTCGACAGCTTGCTGGCTGGCATAAGGAATACGCAATTTCAGCAAAGCATCCTGGAAGCCCATCACCCCTAGACCAACTGGGCGGTGACGGACGTTGGATTGTCTGGCTTTAGGCACGCTGTAATAGTTGATATCAACAACGTTATCGAGCATACGCATGGCAGTCTTACAAGTCTTGCTCAACTTCTCTAGGTTGAGAGCACCATCAATGATGTGAGCAACCAAATTGATTGAACCAAGATTACAAACGGCTGTTTCAGTCTCAGAAGTGTTGAGAGTGATCTCAGTACATAGGTTAGAGCTATGCACAACACCAACGTGTTGCTGAGGACTTCTTAGGTTGCATGGATCTTTGAAAGTCATCCAAGGATGGCCGGTCTCAAAGAGCATTGTCAGCATTTTTCTCCAAAGAGAAACAGCAGGAATGCGCTTGAAGAGTTTGATTTGTCCATTGTCGGCCATTTGTTCATAGCGCTCGTAAGCGTTTTTAAATGGAATACCGAACAAGTTATGCAAGTCAGGAGTTTCTTCAGGGCTAAATAGTGTCCATTGGCCATTTTCCAAAACACGTTGCATGAACAAATCAGGAATCCAGTTAGCCGAATTCATGTCATGGGTGCGGCGACGATCATCGCCTGTATTTTTGCGCAACTCCAAGAACTCTTCGATATCCATGTGCCAGGTCTCGAGGTAGCAGCAAACTGCACCTTTGCGCTTACCACCTTGGTTAACAGCAACAGCAGTGTCATTGACTACTTTGAGGAAAGGCACTACACCTTGGCTCTTACCGTTAGTTCCAGAAATATGTGAACCAAGAGCGCGTACCGGAGTCCAGTCGTTACCCAGACCGCCGCTAAACTTAGAAAGCAAAGCGTTTTCTTTCATGGCATCGTAAATAGAGCCAAGATCATCAGAAACCGTGGTGAGGAAGCAAGAAGATAGTTGGGGGCGGTGAGTACCAGAATTGAATAGTGTTGGTGTGGAAGAAACAAAATCGAAGCTAGAAAGCAAGTTATAAAATTCGATTGCTTTGTTCTCGCGCTCAATTTCGTTTAGAGCCAAGCCCATAGCGACTCGCATCCAGAAAGCTTGAGGCATTTCAAAGCGCTGGCCTTCAGTGTGTAGCAAGTAGCGATCGTAGAGAGTTTGCAAACCAAGATATTGGAACTTGAAGTCGCGATCGCCGTCAAGAGCAGCACCAATTTTCTCTAGGTCATAGGTAGCCAACCGAGGATCGAGCAAACCGGCATGGATGCCTTTAGCAACATAGTCGGCAAAGTATGTGGCATAGCGCTCTTTCATGGCACTCTGGCTGAGGGCTTCACCAAGAATTTCTAAGCGCATTTGGTGCAAGAGCAAGTGCGATGTGACATAGCTATAAGCAGGGTCAGTTTCGATTAATGCACGAGAGCTCATGATTGCCGAGCGAATCACTTCGCCTTCTGGCACGCCTTCATAAAGGCTCTCAAGAGTAGCGTCCATGATTTTGCGATAATCAACAACATTGCCGTGGGCAACACACGCTTCTTTGACAATGACATCTAGAGCTAGATCTGAAAAAGCAACAGTGCTGCCATCAAGGCGGGTAACAGTTGGCCCTTTGCTGTCAGCTTGCACGGTAGCTGGAAGAGCAGCTTCGCGCTCAGCACGCTCTTTCGAACGAGCTTCGCGATAGAGAACATAACCACGAGCAACTTCTTGCTCACCAGCTCGCATCAGAGCCAATTCAACTTGGTCTTGCACGTGTTCAATATGTAGCACTCCGCCTTCAGGCAGGCGACGCATAAGGGTCTCAGTAACTTGACCTGTCAATTTATTGACCAAGTCTCTTACTTTGGAACTATCAGAACCATGGGTGCCTTCAACAGCCAGAAAAGCCTTAGTCAGTGCCACGGCGATTTTTGATGGGTTGAACTCAACCACATTGCCGTTACGTCTGAGCACCTTATAGAGAACAAACTGGCTGACGAGAGTTTCACTCAAACCAAAGTTGGCACCAGCGCTAGCTGACGACTCAGCATGATTGGGGGCAGCTGCAAGGACTTGGCTCATTCTTCTTGTTCTCCTGGTGATGACCTTAGTTACCGAACTTAAATGCGTATTGATACTTTCCGAAAATAAGACCCTCTTAGTGGTTTTCAAACCAAGAGGGTCGGTGATGCAAAGCAATTATTTGCTTGCAAGACGTACCCTCCTACTCCACGAAGATGGTGTCCGAAGTGCCCTGGTGGGTAGCCTGACTCAGGATTCTCATCCAATTACAGTTGCGGGACAGCGATGGAATTTCACCATTCTTCCCCCACCAGATCAGTTTTACTGGTCTTCTCGTTGGTCGGTTAAACCAATACAAAACAAAAGCTGGGCGATGAAAAATCGCCCCACTCAGGTCAGCAATTGCTTGCTTCACTTTGGGACTATTAGATTTGTATTTGTTCAACCGACTTAAGAGGAGCCTCGAACTGATCCCTGTTTTTTCAGGGCACTCAGCTAAATTTTGCGATAAATCTCCTGTAGTCGATTCGCATTGACAGCAAGGTAACACTTGCAAAAGATCAATACAAGCCTACCCCAAAACGAATTCTAAAACGGCTGAAATCGTTGTACCCATAACGCTTGGAGCATTTGCAACAAAGTATGACCAGTTCTCTACATCCACCACTTGTGACACCACCGCGTATATGCTTTTGCGTATAGCAAATATGCACTAGTAGTGTGCCTTGATTCACAACACCCAATTAAATTTGAGATGAGCAGATAACTCTTAGATAATTTCGGATAATTCAGACGCTTTGTGGGTAATCTCTCATCTAAATTGGATGATGATTCACGCAAGATTCACAGCAAATATAGAGTCGAGATCAAGCGCATATAGACCTGATTAAGCCCGTCTCAAAGTGCGCCACCATGAGCCTTTGCGAGATCAACTATTGAAGGTAGAACAGTGCCACTTTTACCTGAGAGAAAAACATCAACGTGATCAGACAAGGGCGTGCGCTCTATATTGATTTCAACTAATTTGGCACCATTGCCCTCGGCCACATAGGGCAGCGAGATAGCTGGTTGAACCAAAGCAGAAGTGCCGATCACAATGAAGAGATCGCATTGTCTTGCCGCTTTCATAGAGGCTTCTAGCGTAGTCGGATCTAACGACTCCCCAAACCAAACAACATTGGGGCGCAGCTTGGAGTTGCAGTGCGGTGGATTGCACAGAGGCGGCTCCAGTAAATTATAAGGAACCTCTGAAGCCTGATGCCCATGGTCAAAGCAACGGAAGCTAATGATATTGCCGTGCAGTTCTAATATGTTTTGAGAGCCGGCCCGGTGATGCAGACGATCAACGTTCTGCGTGATTATTGTGACGGGTCGCGGGGCAATTAGTTTTTCAATCTGAGCCAGGGCCAGGTGCCCGGCATTGGGCTCAACACCTTCTACAAGACGGCGACGCCAGTCATACCACTGCCAAACCAGCTCAGGGTGCTTGAGGAAGCCTTGAGCGCAGGCCAATTCACTGGGATCATATTTCTCCCAAAGGGGAGTGGGAGAATTCTCAGAGGCCCCTTCGCCGCGGTCAGACTGGCTAATGCGAGGCTGACTACTTCGAAAAGTAGGCACGCCACTTTCGGCTGAAATGCCTGCACCGGTCAAGACGGCTATCTTGCGGCAATTCGTTATCCAATCAGCGACTATTTGAAGACTGGCACTCGATTGCATGATTTTTCGCCTTAAGCGAGACTATAAAAATTCGAAATATAAATGGTTTCCATGGAAACCATTTTATACAACAAAAAATTGGTCAGGAGCAGCAGGGCTGCGCGCAAGTTAATGCAGTTGGGCACAACCTATATATGTCCACAAAATCTTCGCCAACTATAACTACCATTCCATGCATTCTATACGCCATTCTAGCCAGAGAAAGCGATTGGGCTGTGATATTTCGCTCAGGCCCCAAACGCAGAGTGCAGTTGATTCGTTGGAATACTAAGACTGACAAATTCGACCACGGTCAATGGCTCAAACATAAAGTCTTT
>LNEX01000369.1 GCA_001464165.1 bacterium Ga0077546 | reverse complement strand
TATGCCAACGAGTCGGGTGATAAATTACTGCGAGTAATACGCAACGATTTAAGGTTTTTCATTCTCGTCAATGGCTCGAGGTCTCTATCCTCTAGCTTGAGTGACATCAACCAAAGCTCTTCAATATTATCAAACTGCGGCAACACCGCAATAAGCGAGTTGGCATCTTTGATACCTTTGATTTTTAGGGTTTTCAATTTTTTTAAAAGAGTCATTTTGGCAATGGCACTGCCCGTTAAGTCTTTGCCACCAAGGCCAAGCGACCGCAAATTTTGAAAAGAGTCCACACTAGGCAGCATATCATCGTGCAACATAGTATTTTCAATCTTGTCTTCAAAAGTAGGCAACGATTTGGTCATACCATTAAAGAATGACAGATCTTTGAGTCTGTGCCACTTCTTAAGCCGTTTGATTGCTTCTAACGGGTCATTGATTTTCATATCCAGACCGGTTAAATCATCGGGTCCAAATCTGTCTAGCAGCTCAGGGTAGCCCTCAGTCAACGCACCAAAATAATAATGAACTTCGCTCTCTTTTCCACTCGGATGACGAGGAACCGGCATTACACCAACAGTATGCTGTATCGGTCCATTATCAAACTGAATACCACCAAGATAAACGTTAACAGGGAAGTAAAAGATCCCACCAGCCTTTAACATATTCGCTGCTTTACCCCGCCCAGCAGTACTACGCATAAAATCTTTAGCCAAATCTTTAAAGTGACCTTCCCACTTAAGCTCGGTAGCCCAATCAAAATCACGAAAGTATTTCTTTTCAACGTCGCTAGCGCCCACGTCTTCAAGCAAGGAAGGTGGTGACAAATTATCACCGAGGATAGAAAATAAGCCCTCTAATTCACCGCTTCCCTTTACCGTTTCTTGCGGTGGAAACAGCACCATCCAGAGCGTGCCTATCAGTAACGCCGTAAGCAATACAGCTAAACCAGCCCACATTATTGGTCTAGTGAAGAATCCCTTCGGCTCCAACGAATCACTATCGTCTTCATCATCCTTCTCAAAACCCTTATCGTGACCGTGCAGTTGCTCCTTTCAAGCAGAAGAACCAAGCCGACCTGAACTGAAAAACTCTTGACTTGGCGCAATGGTATTGCGCAAACCTCTCGTTGAAACGTCCTTGCCCTGCTTCACCCGCTCTAAATCGTGCTTCAGCTGCTCCATCGATTGATAGCGGTCGGCAGAATTCTTCTGCAAAGTCTTTGCCACTAAAGCTTCTAAACTATGGGGAAACTTCTCACCAGCAGCCCCTCCCTCTCGTAGACGTCGACTTTCAAGACTGGGAGCCTCATCGCCCTGGTGCATCATGAAAGTCTGAAATGCATTCTTACCCTTAAAGGGAGGTTCGCCAGTAAGAGCCTCGAATAGTGTGCACCCCAATGAATAAATGTCAGCGCGGTGATCAACCCGCTCACCTCGGCACTGTTCGGGGCTCATGTAATAGGGCGTGCCAAAGACCAAGCCTGTTGCTGTCTGACTCTGACTTCCGTGTCCACTGCGGTTAACACGGGCGATACCGAAATCGACGATTTTGATTTGGGTAATGACGTCGTTTTGATCGCGCAGAAGCATCAAGTTAGAGGGCTTAATATCGCGATGCACTACCCCCTGTGCATGGGCAGAATATAGAGCATCAGCCACTTGTATGAAATAATCGAGAGCTCGATCAACTTTTAGAGGCCCGGACTTCCTTAGCAGATCATCAAGATTTTCACCAGAGAGCAAGTCCATAACATAGTAGGGTGTGTCACACTCAACACCCTTATCATCGGCTTTTCCGTGATGAACACCCATATTATGAATGCCAACAATACCGCGATGATTAAGCTTTGCTAGAGCTTTTGCTTCAACCTGAAAACGATTCCAAGCTTCGCGACTAAGCTCATCGGCCAGCAAAAACTTAATTGCGTAGTCTTTCTGTAAAACCAAATGCGTGCAGGAAAAGACCACACCCATTGCACCTTGGCCAATCACTTTGTTTAAACGATAGCTTTGGTCAATAACCATGCCAGAGCGAAAAGCTTTAACTATTTGACTTTCGGGCGCGCCAGCAGAAACTGTTTTATCAGCGTCGCGAAACATTTCAAAAGGACCATCTTTTGGAGCGACCACTAAGTTACCTTGGACTATGCGGGAATATACACCAGAACCTAATTCTAACAGGCCGGTGTGGCATCTCCGTGACTATTATAAGGGGCGCTGTCTTGGGCGAAAACAGCTCTGTCATGGCTCCGAGACCGCTTGCTCCGAAGGTGCCTTACCTGGGCCAAGCTTCCAGAAGTGGAAATCAAAGACCGTTTCAAATTCGTACCCAGGGAAGGCTTGCTTAAACCGCGTAATATCTTCCTTTGACCAGCTACGATCAAGCTTGAGCTTTTTCAGTGCTGGCATACGCTTAAAATACTCAAGCGACGTTGGTGTCAACTGACTGCGAGTAATGCGCAAACTCTTCAGATTCTTCATGCGTGTCAATGGCTCTAAATCACTATCTTTTAGATAGAGCGACATCAACCACAGCTCTTCAATGTTATCGAACTGTGGCATAGCTTCGAGCAGCGCCTGAACGTTTTTAATCCGCTTAACCTTTAGCGTCTTCAGTTTTTTCAATAGCGGCATTCTCGCCACAGCAGGGCCACTGATTTCATCACCAGCCACACCCAGAGAGCGCAAACTAGTAAAGGAATTGAGAGCCGGTAGCATAGCGTCAGTCAGAGGTGAGTCTTCAATGTTATCCTCACAATCGGGCAAACACTTAGTGATGCTATTAAAGAAAGACAAGTCTTTCAGGCGCTGCCAATGACGCATCACCGCGATAGCCTTTACCGGATCATCAATCTTCAAGTCAATTCCAGTTAAATCGTTTGGACCAAAGCGCTCTAACAATTGCGGATAATCTTGAGTCAAAACACTTGAGTAATAGTGCACCTCATGATCTCTTTCAAGAGCCACAGCATAGCTTAGGGGCATAAAGCCAGTAGCATGGCAAATAGCACCATTGTCAAACTGAATGGCTCCCAAATGAAACTCAGAAGGAAACTGAAAAGCACCAACGGTTTTGTACTTAATCGGTACCGCTAGACGCGTAGATGTTTCCTGCATGTATGATTCTACTTTCTTGCGATAAAGTGACTCATACTCTCCTTCTGCCGGCCAGTTGAACTTGCTAAAAATAGCTTTTTCAGCATCACTTGCACCAATCTTTTTCATAACTGCTGGCGGAGTTAGCTTATTTTGCTCAAATTCAGCAAACATATTGTTCTGCTCAGCAACCACCTTTGCCTGAGGCAAAGGCTCTTTCCACAAGGTTATCGACAGCAAAGCAATTACGGCTGCCGAAATCAGTAGCGAACCACCGACCAACAGGCGTGGATGAGCGAGAATGCCAGTCTCATTGTCAGCGCTATCATCGTCATAGCCATCTACATCTTCATCATAATCTTCGTCATAGGCATCGGGGCCTCTCTCTTCACGCCGACCTTCAAAAGTCTCTGGCCCGCTTCTATCTGTGACCTCCACTCGACTAGTATCAAAAAGAGCAATGTCAGGAACAGTAGTTCGCCTAATGCCGCGGCTGGTTACATCTTTACCCTGCATCACACGCTCTAAGTCATGCTTCAGCTGCGCCATCGACTGATAGCGATCTGAGATATTCTTCTGTAAGGTTTTCTCAAGAAGAGCTTCTAAACTTGCCGGGAATTCAGCGGTTCCCTCTTCCTTTTTACTCGCCAAACTAGGAGCCACGTTGTTTTGGTGCATCATAAAAGTTTGAAAAGCATTGGCGCCCTTGAGAGGCGGCTCACCAGTGAGAGCTTCAAAAAGAGTGCAGCCAAACGAATAAATATCTGAGCGTTCATCGACACGCTCGCCACGACACTGTTCCGGGCTCATATAAAAAGGCGTACCAATAATTACCCCTGTGGCAGTCTGACTCTGAGAGCTATGGCCACTTTGATTTACTCTAGCGATACCAAAATCAACAATCTTAATTTGAGCAACCCGCTCAGATTGGTCGCGTACCAGCATCAAATTAGATGGCTTGATATCTCGATGCACAACACCCTGAGCATGGGCTGATTGCAGGGCATCAGCCACTTGTGTGAAATATTCTAAGGCCTGATTGATTGGTAGGGGTCCCGATTTTTTAATTAGATCGTCAAGGTTTTCGCCCGAGAGTAAATCCATTACGTAGTACGGAGTATTGTCGTCAAGACCGTGATGCACACCCATATTGTGGATGCCAACAATGCCAGGATGGTTGAGCTTGGCCAAAGCCTTGGCCTCAACTTGAAAGCGATTCCAAGCCTCTCGGCTTAGTTCATCAGCCATCAATAGTTTTAGAGCATAGTCTTTTTGCAAGACCAAATGAGTACAAGAAAAGACCACTCCCATGGCCCCTTGACCAATCTCTTCAATCAGCTGGTAAGTTTTGTCGACTATCAGACCCGGCTGAAAAACTGTGATTGTCTTCCCTTTAGAGCCGATCGAAAAAATCGTCTTATCGGCGTCATGGGCGGTATCAAATTGTTCATTAGGGGGAAACACACAGTACCTGATTTAACGTGCGCTCCAATTTTATCAGGCCGTTGTGGCAAATTTTGGGCATATCCCAATGTCGATCATGCTTATTGCTTCTCGCAGCACTTGCTCAATTCCTTTGCTTTAACGGCGCTTGAAGCAAAAAGGCAGCTCAAAGTAGACCGGTCGTCTAATCGCGCAGAAAAAGAAATTTTGCTCGTTCTCGGCCAACCCCGAGGGTTAATTAAGGACAGACCGAAGAGCAGAAGAAGGAGCCCAAGAAGAACAGTTGCTCCAGGCGCTATCGCGCCTGGAGCATTGGCAATTCGCTCAGAGCAAAGTCATGAGCATTCGACCGCTATCGCCGTCGCGCAGCTTCTTCAAACTGGCCACTTCGATCTGACGCACACGCTCACGGGTGAGGCTGTACTTGAGCGCGAGAGTTTCCAGGGTGTCCGGTTCATTGCCATCGAGGCCGAATCGGCGGGTGACGATGTCGCGCTCACGATCATTGAGCTTGCCCAGGGCAGCCGAGAGCTTCTCCACCAGATTGCTACCGAGCAGAGTCTCCTCAGGTCCAGCGGTTTCGTCTTCAAGCTGGTCGCCGAACTCGCCGTCGCCATCGAAAACGGGTGTGTTGAGCGAAATCGGTTCGCTAGCGTACTGTGCCAGTTCGCCGACGAACTTGATAGAAACGCCCATTTCCTTCGCCACTTCAACGTCAGAAGGCTGATAACCGCCACGGCTGAGCTTAGCGATTACTTGGTTCATCAGACCGATCTGGCTGACGCGATTGGCAGGAAGGCGCACATCACGACCATTGGCCTTGAGATAGTCGTTGATAGACTGCCTCACCCACCATTGGGCGTATGTGGCAAAGCGAAAGCCCCTGTCGACTTCGAACTTTTCCAGAGCCTTGAAAAGACCGAGATTTCCTTCTTGCACCAAGTCTTCCAAAGGGAGATTGGAGCGGACATACTTGCGGGCAATGGAGAGGACAAGACGCAAGTGCGACAGCACAAGAGCATCTTGGGCTCGCTGAGCAGCGCTTCCGCCTTGCTTCACCCGATTGATCAATTCGATCTCTTGGTCGGCGGTGAGATACGGTACCTTGCGGGCACGGCTCATATAGGCATTCAAGGCGTCATTCGGGTTGGAGTTATTGACGGTCTTGACCATGCGAAATTCCTTTCGGGCTGGGTCGTAGCAAGCTGCTGCTGTGTCCCTAGAGCGACAGCTCCACGAGAATTTCTATTGAACGGTAGTGCTGTGGGTGGGCAGTAATTACAAGTCTTTTTTTTGGTTAGAGTTAAAGGGACACTTTTGTCTAACATTCAAAGAAGAGTGGCACCTAGTAAATATCTGGTTTACTCTTACCTTTACAGACGTTTACTTTTGACAAAAACTACTATCCATTAACTAGCTATTCGCGGAGGCCTCAGCTTGCAGTTGTTTAGACAGACCTACAGACAGACTTACACGCGATCTATGCTAGCAGCGCTAACATTGCTAATCAGTTATTCACAGCTGTTTGTCCCAGCCAACGCCGAGACCTACATGATGGCCGGCAAGGCTATAAGCAAAGACGAATATACTGCCGCCAACTTAGTCAAAGAATGTCTTATCGCCCTTGATGCTGGAAAGCTTGATATCGCCTTGAGCAAAGCCGAAGCAGCTAAAGCTTCAGCGCCGAATTTTTACTATGTACTTGGA
>LNEX01000368.1 GCA_001464165.1 bacterium Ga0077546 | reverse complement strand
GCCACTGTGCTTCCGGCATTATCGGGGTTTTCCATCAAAGCTTCGGAAGCCAGAGTGAAAGTGAAAGGGCCATTTACGCCTGGAAGGTTAGCCATGGGAAGGGGAAGCGGCAGGAACGGATTGCATTTGATTGTGGTCTGAACCATCACGATTTTGTCGGTGCTATCGCTTTGTCCAGCACCAAGACCTTGTCCCGCTATGCCTGCTCGGTAAGTAATTTTGGTTTCGGGCTTGCCGTTCAGTTTAGCGAATTGCCCCATACCAGCCTGCCATTGATCTGGAATCGATTTCTTAACTGGTCCGGAGTTGCTGTCGGCCTCAGCGGCAGGCAGTAAGGCAGCTTCGTGTACCTGGTTGTAGTTGAGCACCATGCCTAGTCCATAGTAGACCCCCATGCTAATCAAGTTAAGCATAGGAAAGAAAAGAAACATTAGGACAATGAAAAGCGCTGGTCCAAATTCTGCAATTGAATCGCCAAACTTACTTCTCAGGAATTCTTTAAGGGCGTGGTGTGGTCTTTTCATGGCTACCTCTGAGAAAGCCTCTTTAACAAGGGCCAAAAGCTTATCTCTTGCAATTTTAGTCTTGTATACGCACCAGAGCATTCTCCTTCCGGGTGATCTTTGGGTTACATGTTTGTTTCAGTCTTTGGGCTGATCTGGGGTTGAGTTGCAAACGCATGCGCTAAAGGCTTTGTGGGTAGGGAACTTGCTGCTATTGGTCACGTCGAACACGGCCTAACAGCCCAAAATAGGAGAGTTTAAAAGTGGACACTAAAACTATGAAAGCAGTAAGAAAAGTATGAAGGCCCTTGTGTACAAGGGTGTGGCTCAACGGAGCTGGGAAGAGCGGCCCAAGCCTGCCATTGTGGAGGCAACGGACGCTATAGTGCGCATCACGATGACCACTATATGCGGAACAGATCTTCATATTCTCAAAGGTGATTTGCCGACCGTGTCCACCGGGAGAATCCTTGGTCATGAGGGCGTCGGAATTATTGAAGAGCTAGGAACGAGTGTCCTCGACTTCCACAAGGGAGACAGAGTTCTCATCTCCTGTATCACATCGTGCGGACGATGCAGCTTCTGTAAGAAAGCGATGTATTCTCACTGCCGGACCGGTGGCTGGATCCTTGGTAATCAAATTGACGGCACTCAGGCCGAATACGTCAGAATCCCTTACGCTGACACTAGCCTTTACGCGCTCCCGCCGGAAATAGATGATGAGGTCGCGACAATGCTCAGCGATATTCTTCCAACTGGCTTGGAGTGTGGAGTTCTCAATGGCCAAGTTAGACCGGGAGACGTTGTGGCGATAGTTGGTGCTGGTCCTGTCGGTCTCGCGGCTCTGCTCACGGCGCAACTCTACTCGCCTGCCGCGATAGTGATTATCGATCTTGATGATAACCGCTTAGCTGTCGCCAGCTCGCTCGGTGCCACAAAAATTGTGAACAGCGCAGATGGAAAAGCAGTGGAGAAGGTTATGGCGCTAACAAATGAAGTTGGTGTGGATGTTGCCATAGAGGCAGTAGGTATTCCCACTACCTTCGACATATGCCAGTCGATCCTCGCTCCTGGCGGAAGGATTGCCAATGTAGGGGTTCACGGCAAGCCCGTAGAGTTTCACATCGAGAAGCTTTGGTCGAGCAATATAACGCTGACTACTGGGCTCGTGGATACAGCCACAACGCCAATGCTGCTCAGGATAGTTAAGTCAGGACGCCTCGACGCAAAGAAGCTCGTAAGCCACCGCTATGAGCTATCGGAGATTCTGAGAGCATACGACACCTTCGAGAATGCGGCAAAGGAACGCGCGTTGAAGTTGGTGCTCAGGAATGTTATTGAGGAGTAAAGTTGCATGCTGTGTTTGATTTCCAACGCGGCGAACGTCTACCATCGGCCGTTTACGACCTAGCGATGAGGCTCGGCGTGAAGCCGGGTGGCGATTGCTCCAGGGTCAAGCTTACCTTTGTTGGCGAGGTCGGCTGGGAATTAGCATTCTGCTAAAATCGTCTTCATGGACCTCTTGTATTGGAAAAGCTACCTCCATGCCCGGGTAGCAGAAATTGAGCCGCTCATGGCCACCCCATGGGGTTTCATTTGCGCTTGCATACTGATTGAGTTATTGGCTCGAATGGTCAATGGCATCGGCCGTGGCAAACTTACCCGTCAGCAGTTCGAAGCCTTTGTGCTCGAATGGATGGACGATTACGGTCCTAATGCCGAGCGTCCATTTAAGTTCAATTCTCCGGTGGTTCGACTGACAAATTCTGCTGAACTAGCTGAACCAGAAGAAAAATCGTTAGCGACGCAGATGTATTGCATCATGCGCTCATCAATGGTGCACAACCTTTCGCTGGTGGCAGGTGATAGCGAATTGCGCAGCGGTGGTGTCGATTATTCCATTCATATGACCGATCGCAAAACAGCTCAAGCGCAAGGTCTAAAGCATTTGCAAAATTACGTGAACGACTCAGCTGTTTTTGTTGGCGAAGACTTGCTCAACGATATTGGTAAAGCTATCGATAAAGTGTTCGTCGCCGCTGAAGGTGATGAAGCACTCAGGGCGAACATGGTAAAACATTTGAGTGAGAGAACTCCGGTGAGCCAGCCTAGCGGCCACAGGCCCTAAGAAGAATACTCTAAGAGTTGATTGCGTCGCAGAAACTCTCGGCCAGGTAAGGGTCGGACACTAGCAATTCAAAGAATGGTCCTTGCGGAGCGATGAAAGTAATTAGGGCTGGGTTGTTGGTTGTGAGCACCTGTGAATGGGCTTGCAGGGTGACACGAAGCAACTTATACGGCAGAAGAGCATGGTTGGCTCCTTCTCTTACAACGAGATACTCTGGAAAAAAATAGACCATACTACTGTCGTTTCCGATGCACCAGGGTTTGAGTTCTAAATTATTGATCTGAATTTCTTTAGCTAGGCGTATGGTTGCTTTGGCCAGCGGCTGGCGAAGAAATAAAGCATCTGCACGTGCCAGGTTTTGGCATGCCTCAGACACTTGTTTATACCTGGTTGCCACCACCTCGGAGATGGAATCGGAAGTCTGCAGCGAATAGGTAAGCCTCGTTGGTTCCGCATTTTCGGTCGCCATTGCTCGCACAACTTTGGGTAGAATTACGGCTAGTGAGACTATGCTGATAAACGTGCTGAATATACCGCCTAGTAGCCCTACCAGTGCTACCACAACATAGAGAGAGATTAAAGTTCGCCAGCTTGACCGGCGCGCTACAGTTTTTTCTTCGAGTCTACCGAGTTGAGTGAGCAGTGCTTGATCCTGATTGGTCCCGTTCTGCAATTGCAGCAGCGAAATCAGCCTGGTCTCGTCTTTAGATTGTTGTAAGTCACTGGTCATTTTCTGTTGCTGCCGCCCAATTCAATTCTATAAACATCAGTTTTGAAATATCCTCCTAGCGCTTCCAGCGCCATGAAAGATTTGTGCCGCCGTCATAAATCGTTGGCATGAAGATGGGCTTCTTGACACCATTTTCGTCTTCAATGAACCAGTCTTCAAAAATGTTGAATTCAGGTGGCGGGTCTTGAGTAGCATCAATTTCGCACATCATGTAGTCGAGAAGCTCTCTATACTTAACAGCAGCTGTAGTGAATTCAAGGCCAGCAATAATTTCTGGTCCTTCCTGCTCGGGGTTCGAGACAATGCCCACAGAATCAGAGCCTCTATAAAGCTGTTTCGGAATAGTGCCTTTTATCAAAATCTCACGCTCTGCGCGTGCGGCATCGAAAGCATTTTGCTTGTGAAGCTCACCCCAGGTTGACCTCTCAATATGTTGCGCCATATTTGCCTGATCAATTATTTCTACATTTTGTAGAACACCACTTTCAATATCATTCCTTAGCGCCTCAAGATTTAGTGTGATTTTGCTTCTTCCATACTCCGCAACCGCATGACTAGCTGATTCAGAAAAGCTAGTGTAAGGCGAACAACTCTTAGCTTGTCGATTGATTGTCGGATTGATGTGGTTGACAATGTCTACTGGTTTGCCGTTATACACGCCAGTCGGATTTGCTGGAACCAGGTCACCGGCTTGATTTATATGTGACTTGTTGTGGCCGTAGCGGTTCGTCGGTGAGTAGGGCGCTTTGTCACCACGGTACACTTCAACGATCCTTCGACTGATACCTTGCTCTGCCAATTGAGCTTCCGTCATGTACTCAAGTTGCATTGATTTCACTGCTTTTGGGTCGAGTGGCTTGTTCGCTCCTGGCAAAAAGAACAATGGAATGAGCATCCCGACCATACGAGCGCGTTCTTCAGAAGTCATCGGCTTGTCGATAATGCCTAACACTTGGCCGCCGACGTTTATGGCATCTTTATTGAATTGGTTTGGGTTATGTCTGAAATGCTCAATGAAGTTGGCAATGTCTTGATTGACGGCATTGTTTTCAGTCATGTGAAGAAACGGCTGTTCGAGAAGCCGCGCGCTAGTCGCCAAAGTCACATCAATCAAATGTAAGGTGTCTTCGGCGCGAACCGGCTGAGACAGGTGTATCTCGTGCTCCTTGCCGTTCACTGCTTTTGCTGTTGCCTGCCGCTCTGTTAGCCCCGTTTCTCTAGAAGCGATGTGGCCGCCGAAGTCGATTTCAATACTTTCGTTTTGACTTTCAAGGTTAGCTTGATTAAATCGTCGCATCGAACCATCGCCGAGGTGTGGCCTGGTTGCCTTAGCGACTTCATCGGCATTCGCATTTCGCGCCGCTTGCATATCAGGTGAACCAGTCTTCTCGGCTGCTTTATGGTCTGGATGGGTCGCCTTTTCGGCCGGTTTGTCCGCCACTATTTAGCCCTCGAGCACCTAAAAATGATTCTGCCCATATAATTCTATTTACTCGGCCTGATCAACACCAGCCCCAGCCGTTCGTAACCTTCATCAGTCATGGCTGCCATGGCCTCAACCGTAACTCCAAGTTCTTTTGCAAGCTGTGCTTTGGTGAAAATAAGCCCTTGCTCGGGCAGCAAAAATACCGGTTCGCTAATGGCTTTAGAAAGTCCTTCAAGATCTCGTTCAGTGAATGCGGAGGATGACGAAGTACTCTGTTCGACGTTGCTACTTCCCGACTTCTCATTGCCGACCGGCTTTTGGCTCGACTGCTCTTTTTTGACCGACTTCGTGCTCTCTGCTTCATCTAAGCCATCGATGCCGAAGCGTGGAACCGATGTTCCAGTTCGTGCTTCCATAATCTCTGATGGTGTTTGGTTATCTATGGCTTCGCGAAGTTTTGCGGCGCGCCAAGCCCTTTGTTTAGCACCATCATGCACGATGCCATCATTAGAAGAGTTAGGAAAATTTGATGGCTTGTCGGCAGCGCCCATGGCCCCTCGCAAGAACTATTTAGGTCTACTTTATTTTCTTCTCTTCTTGGTGAGTGGCAAATCCGCTTCTGGACATGCGCGCTTTGCGTTGTGCTTCGCAGGCAAAACCGACCATTTTTTGCCACTCGATTGTATCGCCTGGCATACTTGAGACACCAAAGCTATATTCCCAGTCTGAATGGCCTTCTCTTAGTTTACCTAGGTTGCGGTTGCAAATATCGGCAAAGTTTTTGGCAAACATAGCTGCCAGAGTGGCATCTAGGCCTGGCATCAAGAGGGCAAATTGCTCGTCTTCAAAATGGCAGAGCCAGTCAATAGAGCGCTTGCAATCTGAAATTTCGGCTAGTGTAGTTTGTACTAGTTCTTTGTCATTGGCGCTTAGTTTAGAGACATCTTTACCTTGTTTGCGAAAGTCGAAGATCATAATAGATAGAGGCCACATCTGGGTTTGGGCGCGCTCTACTTCTCTTTCTATTGTCCAGACCAAAAATTCAAATCTGAGTAAGCCACTGCGCTGATCGTAGAGAGTGGCGGCAAGTTTGTCGACAGCTTTGCGATCGTAGCTCCAATTGGTAATTAGGTTTTGGGTTAGATCTTCATCGTCGAGGCGATCGTTTGAAATGTTGACTAGGCCGCTTTGCACTAGCTTATATAAAGCTGGTGTCCATAGTCGTAGAGGCAGACCAGCTTGCTCCACAGCATCGGCAACTATAGGATGCTCTTCTAGAGCTTGATAAAATTGCCAGATCAGTTCGTCAGCGGTAACGCCTCTTTTTTGCAGTATTTTGGCCAGCTCTTGCTCGTCTGCCACTGACTCTTTCGAAAAGAGGCCAGAGTACATTGTCAGGCCGAGTGATTTTAAATATTTGGTTTGATCAAATAAGGTTGCTGCTTCCAAAATAAAGCTGTCAAGTTTGACGCGAATAGTGGTTTGTGCCGGATGTTTATCTGGAAGAAAACGGAAGAAGCCTTCTTCTTGCAGAACGAATTCGTAGAGCACGTCAATGCCTTCTTGAGAGGCGGAGCTGCCGTGCACAGGTTTGCCATTTTCGAAATAGACGCGCAGCATGCCATCGCGTTGACTTACTTCTAGTAGGCCAGTGTTTTGGTTGATGCCTATTGTTTGTAAGAGGCCAAAGCTCGGCATTGCTTTGAGGTTTCCTTCAAAAGCTGCTGCTTCTTTTGCCTGTTGTGCTTCTAGTGAACCATAACTGGCATGGGTATTCTGAAATATGGCCGGCTCTGCTGGTTCCGTGTAACCCTTAGGAGCGGGCTTTATTGACCATTCTTCATTTTTTGCTGGAGTATCGAAAGCCTCAGGGCTATATGTTAGTTTTTGCAGATTGGCTGGCAAATTGTTGCTTGGTTTGGCTTGCATTTTGCGCCAAAGATCTTTAATGTGTCGCAATACCTCTGCGGCATCATCCGTGGTGAGCAAGATACTTTCGTGTTTCGATGATTCTGTTTTGGATGGTTCAATTTTGAAATTTAAGTCGTGGCTTACTTTGTCGCAAACCACCGAGACTGTTAGTGATTGAGCGCCGAGAAAACCTAGTGAAGTTAGATAAAAATTCTTGCCAGCTTTGGCTCTGGCTTTTTCCATTATTTCTTCAATGTGCAGCATTGTGGGAAAGGCACGAATTTTATGCAGTGTGCCTTGTCTCTTTTGTATTTGTTTCGATTGCTTGATGCGCTCTAGGCTTTGCTTTTCTTCCTGGTTGAGATTGAAATGTGGAGATTGATCCATGAACATTTCTAATACATCTGAACGCTCTAAGTTGTTATTGAGCGCGATTTTTTCAAAGATTGATAAGGCTAAAGTAAAGTTGTCGCGGGCCAAGGCTTTTTGGCCGGACGAGTGAGCAAAAAACGCTCGCAAGGTGCAAACTCGAGCGAGTAGTAGCGGCCCCGGGCGATTGATGGCTACCATCAATCTCTCTAGTTCACCCATGAGCACGCGACAACGAGCCAGTCTGGCACCGGCCTCTGGCGCCATGTTGTTATTGGCACTGTGACGGGCTCTTTGTAGATTGCTTAAAACCGATTCGATTATTAGCTCAGCTGTGGGGCCATCGGCGCCGACTAGTACTTCTCTAATGCGAATAGCTTGATCTAGTAGTTTGTCGCAGCGTGTAGCATTTTCACGAGTGGTGTTGACATTGACTTCGGCTTGGTGCACGAGTTCGTCGGCTAGAGTGAGAAAGTAATGGTCGTCTTTGGGTTCAATGCGGTTTATGGTACGAGCTATGAGGTCATCTGATTGACGAAAATTGGAGCTGAGCGAAAGTGCCTTGATCAGGCCAGCCACTACTGCTAGTAAGTCTGAACTTAAGGTGGCGCCTTTAGGCCCGCCGCTATTTGCACTGCTGCTGGCGCTTTTTGCGGCGCTACTTGAATTGCTAGCCGTTTCCTCAATGGCCGAAACGAGTTCACTGTAGGCCTCATTGAGCTTGCCGTCTCTGATTAGTTGCCTGACATTTTCAAGCTGCTTCAGCAATTTCACACTACTCTCCATGTTGCTTTTCGCTAACTGTTTGGCGTTCCGAATTATAGCGGTCGAGAAACCAGTATAGTGTTTATATTGACTGGCTATTTCTACAGATGGTAGCATCGTCCAGTTCATTAAAATCCCTCAAAGCTGGCTGTGAAGTATCTGTGGAAGTAATCGCGTCGGTAGACGGCAATGGACATTTTCTTAGTGTGAGCCCGACTTGTTTCGCTGCTTGGAAAGTATCGCCGAACGAGCTTCTAGGCACTTCGCTTTTCGATATTATTCATCCTGAAGATGTACTTTTGGCTCAGCAAGCGCTTCTTGCCACTAGTTTTATGAACCAGGCTAAGTCTTTTGAAGGGCGAATTGTTTGCCCAGACAAAGTTGTGGTCTCCATGAATTGGACAGCGCAGTGGTCAGAGGTTGATAATGCCACGCTTCTAGTTGCTGAGAAGGCCAAGGTGCAGGCTGCTGCCGCTCCGATGATGGATACTCGCAAAGAAAGCAAAGAGAAACTGCGGCTAGTGCTTGATGCTCTGCCTGTTGGCGTTTTCTTGGCTACCACCTCGGGCAAGATTGAGTTTGCCAATAAAGCTCTTGAAAATATGATGGGTACTGGTGCAATTGGCCTTGACGCCAGGCCAATTCACTCTGTTTTTCCCATAAGCGGCACTGGTAAGCAAGCCGAGGCGACTTTGCTCAATTATGTCGATAAGTTGACTGAGATGCAGGTGAAAACCGACCATGAGCGAAAGATTGCAGTCGAATTTTCTTTGAAGCGTATCAATGTTGGCGGAGTTTTGATGTATCTTGGCACGGCCCTTGATATTAACGAAAGAATTGAGCTTGTTGCCATTAAGCAGAAGTTTATTGAAGTTGTGTCAGAGCAGATCAAGGTGCCATTGGCGCGTGCCATGGGTTTCATTCAACAAACCCTTCAAGGTCTGTATGGCAACCTTGATAGCCCAGGAAAGGCTCGGGGCGAGACCGCTCTTTCTGATATGCAGAAGGCAATTTTGGCCCTTGACGCTATGGTCGAGGTAGACAAGCTAGAGACCGGAAGTTTTGACGTTGAGTTGAGCCCCAACAGCATAATGGTGCTAGTGAAACAGGGTGTACTTTCGATGTTGCATGACATCCGCGAGGCTGATTTGGTCTTTGAAATTAACGGACCCGATGGCGAAGTTATGGCCGATGAAGCTAGGATGTTCCAGGTAATTAAAACGCTTTTGTCTAATGCCATTAAAGTATCGCCCCGGGGTAGTAAAGTGCGGGTGCAGATTGTCGAAGAAAATAACCGGATGCGCGTAGAGTTTATTGATAGAGGTTGTGGCCTTTCGGAAGATCAGAAGAAAGCTATTTTTGATCGCTTTAGGCAGCCTTCTGTTGACGGAGATCCAAATGCTTTGGGCAATGGCAAAAGTTTGTTGGTGGCTAAATATTGTATTGAGAAGCACGGTGGCAGTATGGGGGTGTTTAGCTCTCCTGGCACAGGCTCTAACTTCTGGTTTGATTTGCCAAAGGCAAATTAGTAGACAATTGTTAGAGTATCGCTATGGCTCTAATGCTTCTTCGCCAAGTACTTTGCTTGCTTCGTTTTGGGCATTAGTGAGTTTGCTGTGGGCGCGGATATTGGCGGTGCCGATTTTTGCAGTAGAGATTTTCATGGTCCTACAGATTATTGTTGCAACACTGGCCTTGTTGCCGGCCCAGGCTGCTCCAAGTACTTACTCGAATATCACTGAGCTTTCTTACCGTGCCCGAGAACGCTTTGACGCTGAGCCTAAAAATGCTGAGGCTGCTTACAACTTTGCGGTTTATCAGAGCCGAATTGGCGACCGGCAGTACGCTCAGCAGATCTTTAGCCAGGCTGTGGCGCTCAAGCCCGATGATTTTCTTAGCCATTTAGGCTTGGGTCAGATGCTCGCCAATAATCCGGCTTGTGGCGCCAAGGTGGCACTAGTTGAATTGGCAAGGGCTGAGGCTTTAGCTTTGGCTGGGGATAGTCAGCCATTGGCCAAAGCAGCGCTTGCTTCATCACGGCCTGCTCAACTCGATCTTCTGGGCCAGACTTACTTGGCCATTGGTTATCCTCAAAAGGCTCTGCCTCTTTATCAACAAGCTTACGCGCTACAGCCTAACAATCGCCAGATTTTGCAGATGTTGGTGCGCTCTGCTCTGGCTGCAAAAAATATAAAGGTGGCTGCGGCCCATCTCAAGGCCTTAACTGCTGGTTCTGTCACTGACCGCCAGTTGTTGCTAGGCATGGCGGCTAGCGGCGCTTCTCTCTCGACTCAAGTGCCACTGTTTGTTTTTGATCAGGCTAAAGCTAATTTTGGCGGGGAGGCCGAACTATTTTATGGGCTGGGTCGCAATTTCGAAGCTTCTAACTGTTTGTCCCTAGCCTCAAAGTGTTATAGCACTGCTGTTGTTTTAGCTCCAGATGAAGGCCAATATGTGCTAGCCCACTGTGCTCGTCTTGTACAAGAAGGAAAGCGCCAGGCGGCTATAGTGCAGTTGAACGTCATAGCAAGTAAGTTGCCAGGGCAAGAGCCTTCACCTCGCCGTGCTGCCGTAGCTGGCACTGTTGCTGCTGGTCTAAAACTTCTAAATGGTGGTTTGCGCTCTTACAAAACAAGTCTGATGGAGTTTTCGCACTTGTCATGCAACTGTAAAATTGCTGCTTTCAACTATCTTTTGCGGCGCTTACCTGGAGTCGTTTATGCGCGAATTGCTGAAGGCAAAGGACCGCACAATTTAGTTATCTATGACCCAGCTGTGGCCTCGCCTGAGAAGATTTGGGCCAATTTGGGGCGAGATGTAACTTACAAAATCGTGCCAGAGCTTAGTCGTAAGATTGTGGACTTTCCTACTTTGGTAAAGACTGCTTTAGCTAATTATGAGCTGCAGCCAGACTTAGAGCGCAAATACTACGAATTTCAATCTTTGCCAATTTTGCCGATTTCGCCTCGTTAGCCAAGATCGTCTCAGCCAATATTAAGCTATTTAGTCAAGTAAGCCGCTTAGCCAATAAACTAACGAGACAGAAGATATAAAGCTTATCTGATTTATCTAAGTTGTAGGTGTTTTTATATACACTCTGGCCTTCGGGCTTTGTAGACTAATTACCTTAGTTCAAGCTTGGGGGTGTTTTGTGTCTCGCCTTGCGCCGATTAATTTCATGGGCTGGATTAACGATAATCGTCATTTGCTCAAGCCCCCGGTGGGTAATAAGTTGATTTGGGAAGATAGTGACGTCATTGTTATGGTTGTCGGTGGCCCCAATTCGCGTACTGACTATCACGTTAACGGTGGCGAAGAGTTTTTCTATCAGGTGGAAGGGGATATCACCCTCAAGGTCTTTGACCAGGGCAAGCATGAAGATGTGGTAATTAAGCAGGGTGAGATTTTCTTGCTGCCGCCTAGTGTGCCTCATTCTCCGCGGCGTCCGGCCAATACCGTCGGTTTAGTTATTGAACAGAAGCGACAGCCTGGAGAAGAAGATGGCTTTATCTGGTTCTGCGAAAAGTGCGGTGAAAAACTCTACGAAGAGTATTTCCCACTGACAAATATTGCCACCCAGTTTCCCCCTATTTTTGACCGCTTCTACGCCAGTGAAAATACTCTCTGCAAGAAGTGCGGCACTAAAGTTGTGAAACCTAAATAGTAATAAGCATGAAGAAGATCGACATCCACACTCATATTTTGCCTAAGCACTTGCCAAAGTTTAAAGACAAGTATGGCTACGGCGGCTTCATTGAACTTGATCACCATAAACCCTGTTGTGCGCGGATGGTGCGCGATGATGGCAAGTTCTTTCGTGACATTGAAGAAAATTGCTGGGAGCCTTCTGCCCGCATCAAAGATTGCGATCAGTTAGGTGTCACTATGCAGGTTCTGTCTACTGTGCCGGTGATGTTCAGTTACTGGGCTCAGGCAAAAGACTGTCTTGATTTGTCCAGTCACCTCAATGATCACATCGCTGAGATTGTGCGTCAGTATCCCCAGCGCTTTGCTGGCTTGGGTACTATTCCTATGCAAGAGCCCGATTTAGCTATCAAAGAAATGACCCGCTGCGTCAAAGAGCTAGGTTTGCGGGGAGTGCAGATTGGCTCTCATGTTAACGATTGGAACTTGAATGAAGAGCGGCTCTTCCCCGTCTTCGAAGCTGCTAGTGAGCTTGGTGCTGCGATTTTTGTTCATCCTTGGGACATGATGGGCGAAAATCGCATGTCGCAGTATATGCTGCCCTGGCTGGTGGGCATGCCAGCTGAAGTGTCGCTGGCGATTTGTTCAATGATCTTCGGCGGCGTTTTTGAGCGCTTACCTAATTTGCGAGTTGCCTTCGCCCATGGTGGCGGTGCTTTTCCCATGACTCTCGGGCGCATTGCCCATGGCTTTGCTACTCGCCAAGATCTTTGTGCTGTGGACAATCCGATTTGTCCAAGCAATTATGTCGGTCGTTTTTACGTTGATGCATTGGTTCACGATGCCAATGTTCTGCGCTTTATCCTCAATCTTTTTGGTGAAAAGTGCATTGCCCTAGGTAGCGATTATCCCTTCCCTTTGATGGAAGCTGAGCCTGGCAAAATGATTGAATCGTTGACTGATGTAAGTGTCGATGTGAAAGAGCGATTATTGAGTGGAACGGCTTTAGAGTGGCTTGGCATGAGCTAAGAAGAGGAAGAAATGGACAGTCTAAAAGTAATGAGTGAGTCGAAGCAAGTTCAGTATCAGTTTGAAGATTCTCTTGAATTTGCCAAGTCGCTTGATCAAGCTGACGAACTTAGCCATATTCGCGAACAGTTTATTTTGCCTAGCGATCTGGCTGCCAGCGCTGGTAGTACTTGTGATGATGGTAGTAGCTCTTGTGTCTATTTAGCTGGCAATTCTCTTGGTCTGCAGCCTCGCCGAGCTAAAGAATATATCAACGCCGAGTTAGAAGATTGGGCTAAGTTAGGAGTTGAAGGTCATATACATGCTCGTCATGCCTGGCTGCCCTATCATGAATTTGTCACTGACATGAGTGCTCGTTTGGTAGGAGCCAAGCCATCTGAAGTTGTGGTGATGAATACTCTTACTGTCAATTTGCACTTGATGATGGTGTCATTCTATCGACCAACAAAAGAGCGCTACAAAATTGTTGTGGAGAAAAATGCTTTTCCTTCTGACCAATATGCTGTGGCTTCGCAGGCGAAATTCCATGGCTACGATCCGACCCATGCTGTAATTGAGCTTACTCCAAGGCCTGGTGCTGATACCCTTGAGACTGAAGATATTCTCGCTATTTTGAAGCAGCATGGTAGCGAAATTGCTTTGGTGCTTTTGGGCAATGTCAATTACCTAACGGGGCAAGCCTTTGAAGTGCAAAAAATCGCAGCTGAAGCCCATGCTCAAGGGGCGCAGTTTGGTCTTAATCTGGCTCACGGAGCCGGCAATCTATTGTTAGAGTTGCATGATTGGCAGGTAGACTTTGCTGTTTGGTGCTCGTATAAGTACTTGAATGCTGGACCGGGCGGATTGTCTGGCTGCTTTGTTCACGAAAAACATGGACATTCCTTTGAGCTGCCACGCTTTGCTGGTTGGTGGGGGCACAATAAAGAAGAGCGTTTTAAAATGTCTCCAGTGTTTGATCCCATGGCTGGTGCTGAAGGTTGGCAGCTTTCAAATCCGCCGATTTTTCAGCTAGCCGCTCTGCGCGCTTCTCTAGAGCTGTTTGATCAAGCGACCATGCCCAAGTTGCGTCAACGTGGTGATAAACTAACAAGTTTCATGGAATACTTGCTCAATTCAGTAGAAGGCTTTTGCTCGATAATTACCCCGTCTGATATAACTCAACGGGGCAGCCAGTTGAGCATTCGCTTTAAAGGCGATGGAAAGGAGCTATTAGAGCAGTTCAAGCAGAAAGGAGTGGTCTGCGATTTTCGTGAACCCGATATTATTCGCGCCACACCAACGGCTATGTATAACACCTTTGAAGATGTCTATCGATTTTATGAAGTGGTAAAGAAGTTTGCTGGGCAAAAGTAGAGCTCTAGAGTAGAGCTCTAGAAAGGAAGGCGAAAGATGGTTGAAGCAACAAAAGAAGCCGAAATAGCAATTGTTGGTGCTGGCTTGGTGGGCTCGCTTCTGGCAATATTTATGGCCAAGCGGGGCTTCAAGATTGATGTGTACGAACGTCGAGTTGATATGCGGAAAGAGCAGATTTCAGCTGGTCGCTCTATTAACCTCGCCATTTCTACTAGGGGTCTCAAGGCCATGCATCTGGCTGGTCTAGATGACGATGTGTTGGCTCAAGCCGTGCCCATGCGCGGGCGTATGATGCACTCGAAAACTGGCGAGTTAACTTATCAAGCTTACGGCAAAAGCGATGATGAATATATCAATTCAATTTCGCGCGCCAGTCTCAATCAAATGCTCATGACCAAGGCTGAAGCTACTGGCGCTGTGCGTTTTCATTTCCAACAAAAAGCAGATGGCTTAGATATTCCTACAAATGCCGTGGCTATGGTCGATGAATCAGTGAAGCCTCACCAGGAGTACGCAGTGAAAGCCGCCATTGTTATTGGCACTGATGGCTCAGCTTCTAAGATTCGCGATGATATCACGGAACAATACGGCTACAAGTGTACTTCTTCGAGGCTCAACTACGGCTACAAAGAGCTTGTCATTCCAGCTGGCCCTGATGGCGCTTTTCAAATGGAAAAAAATGCCTTGCATATTTGGCCTCGGGGCGCCTACATGCTTATTGCTTTGCCAAACTTTGATGGCAGCTTCACTTGCACTTTGTTCTTGCCCTTTGAAGGACCTGATAGCTTCGAGGGTCTGACCACAAGAGAAGCCGTTGATCAATTCTTCAACACTGAATTTGCTGATGCTGTGCCATTGATACCGAATCTGGTGGACAATTTCTTTGCCAATCCTACTGGGCATATGGACACAGTTAAGTCTTATCCTTGGAACATTGATGGCAGAGCCCTCTTGCTGGGCGATGCTGCTCACGCCATTGTGCCGTTCTTTGGTCAGGGTGCTAACTGTGGCTTTGAAGATCTCACTATTTTAGAAGAATGTATTGAAGAGCACATTGCTCGCGGTGGCAGTCTTTATATCGATCATCGGGAAAAAACAGCGCCAGAAGCAGGAGCCGACTCGCAGGAGCAAGGCCAACAGCGTCGAATGAAGGAAGGCGTATTCAACTGGCAAATCATTTTTGATGACTTGGTTAAGCGCCGCAAAGCAAACTGTGATGCCATAGCCGATATGGCTGTTGAGAACTTTACTGAAATGCGCGACAAAGTAGGCGACCCTAAATTCTTGCTGGGCAAGGGTGTAGAAAAGCTGTTAGAGAAAGAATTCGCTGGTGCTTATCGCTCGCGCTATTCATTAGTGACATTCAGCAATTATCCATATAAACTGGCCCTTGAAGCTGGTGTGGTTTGCGAGGAAATATTGAGTGAACTGTGCTCCAATATAGAGAGACCAGATCAAGTTGACCTGGTTTTGGCGAAGAAGCTAATTGATGCCAAGCTCACTCCGCTTTTATTGCAATACGGTGTCACCAGCGAAGCTGTGGCTGCTAGATAGCATAAAGGAACCCATTGTCCGAAAGTAAGTTTCCTGCTACTCGATTAATTGTGATCACCAACCTAGCGGTTTTTGCCGTCATGTGCGTGGTTTCTGGCGGGAAGGCATTGACAGCCCCTAGTTCCGAGATGCTTCTCGATTGGGGAGCTAATTTTGGTCCGCGCACTCTTAATGGTGACTGGTGGCGCATGTTCTCATCGATGTTTTTGCATATTGGCTTTGTTCATATTGCATTCAACATGGCTGCACTTTGGAATTTAGGTCAGTCAGCAGAAGAACTTTTTGGTACCCGCCGCTTTATCAATCTCTATTTTATTTCGGGCTTCGGGGGCTCCTGCCTCAGTTTGCTCTTTAACCCGGGAGTGGTTTCTGCTGGTGCGTCGGGGGCAATTTTTGGAGTCTACGGTTCACTTTTTGCTTTCTTTTTTGCTCACCGAAAGGAGATGGGCAAAGAAGCATTCTTGGCTGGAAGTAAATCAGCTACAGCTTTTCTAGTTCTAAATATTGTTCTAGGTTTTACTTTTGGCTTTGACAATTTTTGCCATTTCGGTGGTCTTCTTTCTGGTTTCATTTGCGGCACCCTTTATTTGCCGGGTGCTAAAAAGCCATTATCGCGCCATCCTGTAATGGGAACCTTCCTGCTCATTGGCGCTATCTATGGGCTTTTCAAGTATGCTCAAACTGTTCCAATTGATTTAGGTGATCGCTATTACGTAGTTGCTGCTCGTGAGCTACTGCAAAGTGATCGCTATAGCGAGGCCACGGAGCTTCTTAACAATGCCCTAGTGAAAAAACCAAATAATGCTGATGCTATTTTTTTGCGCGGCTTTGCTAGTTTGCGGACAAAGCACTATCAAGAGGCGCTTTCTGATTTTGAGAAAGCCGCTGCCATCGACCCTGGGCTAACTGAGGCTGTGAAGCTGCGCGACGCACTGAAGGCAGAGTTCGTACCCGCAGCAAAGCCAGACTCTAAGCTCGAATCTAAATAGGCCACTAAATTAGACTCTGGGCCTTAACCTAGTACTTCGCTCAAGAAGTTCTGCATCGATTGCCAGGAGCGCTTGTCGGCTGTGGCGTTATATTGCAAGCCGTTTTCAGGCATGTTTACTTCTGGATTAGTAAAGGCGTGACTGGTGTGGCCGTAGGCATGGAGCTGCCAATCGGCTTTAGCCTCAGTCAATTCTTTAGCAATGGCGAGAACGTCAGTTGGAGTAGCCATTGGGTCGTCGTAGCCATGCAAAATCAAGATTTTGGCGGCGATTTCTTCTTGCTTACCGAGTGCTGGTGGGTGGAATAGGCCGTGGAAGGCAACGGCTCCGTTGACGCCTTTCTCACCAGAATTTTTGCCAGAAACGCGGGCCAGATCAAGGGCACAGAGACCGCCGAAGCAAAAGCCAATCACTGCAATTTTATCACTCACCATGGGGTGCTTTCTTGCCGCAGCTAGGCCAGCCAAGAGTCTTTGGCGCAACATGGCCCGATCATCCATGAAAGGCTGCATCAATTTGCCGTTCTCTTCCATTGAGCTGCCGCGCTTGCCTTTGCCATAATTGTCTAGGGCAAAGCCAACATAACCGAGCTCGGCCAACTTTTTTGCTTTATCTTGTTCGAGCGCACCCTGTCCGCCCCAGGCATGACAAATCAAAACGGCTGGACGCTGTTCTTTTTTTGTTGCGTCATAGGCCACAAATGCTTCACAGATCTGATTGTCGTCGGCGTATTCAAGTAATTCGGTGTGCACGGCCTCTATCTCCATTTGTGTTTTGGCTAGGATTGGACTAAGTCTTGGCTAAGTTAATGCTAGGTTTCGGCTGGGTTTCTAATAGGTTCTGGCTCAGTTTATGCTAGGTCTTAGTTTCCAACGGGTCTATTTTTCACTTTTAAATATACACCCTAGCATATTGTTTTTGTTAGGCCAAATTCTAAACTTTTTGGAATCTTTTGCCTCGTTGACAAACCTTGTTGAGCGCTTATAGTGGAAGCATGAGTTACGCAACCCAGCCAGCTAGACTTTCGTCATCATCATCTCCGATTTCTCCGAGATGCGGGTGCTGCTTGTCTTTCAACTCATAGATTTAGTGATTTGAATTTTAGGGGCCCGCCCAAGCGAGGCCTCTTTTTTGTGCCTCGCTACCCATAGAAGTCAGTGCTTAGTGCTAAAGCCAAAGGCTAAAGCTTCAAGCAAATGCTTCAAGCAAATGCTTCAAGCAAATGCTTCAAGCAAATAGAGGTAGTAATGATAGACATAGAACAAATACGAAAGAACCCAGTTGCTTTTAAGAGTGCCATTGCGGCTAAGCGCATCAAGCTTGATATAGAGCGGCTTCTGCAAGTTGATGAAGAGCGCCGCATGCTCGGCAAGGCAGTAAATCAATTGCGAGAACAGCGCAATCGCATCACCGATTTAGTCACTAGCGACGGGCAAAATCGCGCTAGCCATATTGCCCATTCTAAAGAAATTGGCGCCGCTTTGGCACTTAAAGAGAGCCAGTTAAAGGCTGTAGATCTTGAGTATCATGGGCTTATGGCTCATGTTCCTGGCTTGCCTGCGGCCGCTGTTCCAGTGGGAGCCGATGACAGCGATAACGTTGAGATTTATCGTGTTGCTGAGGTGGCGAAGCGCACATTTAAGGAGCGCGATCATATAGAACTGGCTTTGCTCAATCGTATGGTTGACTTTGAAGGGGCGCGCTTTGCCGCTGGATCTAGGGCCTATGGCTTGATTGGTGACGGAGCTTTGCTTGAATTGGCTGTGCTGCGCTTTGCCCTAGACCATGTTTTGGCCAAAGGATTTACAGCTGTCTTGCCACCGCTGATGGTGAATGAAGCTGCTATGTTCGGCACGGGGTATTTTCCTTTGGGTGAGGACAATGCCTATCAACTAGAAGAGGGCAAGCGCTACTTAACCGGTACTTCTGAAGTAGGAATTGTCGCCATGCAGGCCAATCGAGTAGTAGCAGGCACAACCCTGCGCTTTGCTGGTATCTCTACTTGTTTTCGCCGTGAGGCTGGGGCTGCTGGTCGCGACACTAAAGGTCTCTACCGAGTGCATCAATTTCAGAAAGTCGAACAAGTGGTGTTCTGTGCAAACGATGTAGAGGTTTCTGAACAAGAGCATCTGCGTTTGTTGAAGAACTCCGAAGAAATTGTCCAGGCACTAGAGCTACCCTACCGAGTGGTGGCAGTTTGTACAGGTGATATGGGTCTGGGTCAAGTGCGAAAACATGATATTGAAACCTGGATGCCAAGCCGAGGAGCGTACTGCGAGACTCACTCTTGCTCTACTTTTCATGATTTTCAGGCCCGGCGTTTAGGTATACGCTACATCGATCACGAAGGGAAGAAACAGTACGTCCATACTTTGAACAATACTGCAATTGCCTCTCCACGTATCTTGATTGCCTTGCTGGAGAATCATCAGAATCAAGACGGCACAATCAATGTGCCGAAAGCTTTGCGGCCGTACTTAGGTGGTCGGGCGGTGCTGGGTGGGTGAAAATAGTGCTAGCTACCGCTCTACAAAGACTCGGTGTCTTCTTTGTGGCTGAGCCACAGGAGCATAATTCTGTCCGTAATTTTCTTGGGGGTAACCCATTTGTGAATAGTTTGGCTGTGCCGCATAATTTTGTTGTGCTGCGGGGTTCACTGCCTGAGTTTGTTGGTTGGCATTCTGGGCGTAGCTTTGTTGTGATGCATACAAGAGCTGTTGCTCGTAGCTGGCTGCCGGGGCCTGGTTGATTGCTTGTTCTTGCGCCTGGCTGGCCCGTTGAGCTGGATTTCCTGCTAAGTCAGCTGTTGTTTGATAGCTGCCCTGTAAACCTTCTTGTGGCCCTGCTTGCTGCTGAAGAGACTGCTCTTGGCTAAGTTGATTGCGTTTGTGCACCCAGGGCAGCTCGACACCGTCTGCGTCCCAGTTAATTACGAAGGGCAAGAGCATAAGCACAAATACAAATAAAGCAAAAAATATCGGCAGAATAGTTGGGTTGGGCAGTGAAGTTATGGGCCTTTGTCCGCCTTGTAGCGCACTGTTCCATCCTGGTGATTGGTCTGGATGCCCGCCTTGAACCCCATGATGACCACCGTGGCCATGCCCGCCGCCGCTTGTATGACTCATTCAGTGACTCCGCCTCGACTGTTTATAATGATAACTGCCAAGTCGGTAATTTGTTGATTATTTCTCAGGCTTCAGTGGGAATTGCCCCAAGTTCAGCTTAGGAGCTTATATAGGTATGACGTGATCGGCCATAGCCTTGGTCGTTTCAATCAGTCGGGCATTAGGCAGATCGGTTGATTCCATTTTTCGCCTGGCTTCCTCGGGGCTGCGACCACCTTTAATGTGCCGCTCCAGAAGCCTGGGTTCGATTTTTTGTATGTTGCTTTCGATGTACCAGGTTTCATCGAGCAGCGGTTTAATCTTGCCCCATGGGCCGTTTGCTAGAAGCAAATAGTTGCCTTCGATGATAACCAACCTGTGATGTGGCTGCACTAAAATGGCATTGTCGCTCGGTTCTTCGATTTTTCGATCAAAGGCTGGGCAGCCAACTTGGCTATTGGTGTGCTCGCGCAAGCCGGTGAGCAAATTGACGAAGGCCTCAGGGTTAAAGCTGTCAGGGATGCCTTTTAATTCCCAAATTCCCCAGGCCCTGAGTTCAGTGTTGCTTCTGTGAAAGCCATCCATGGGCACAACAATGGCTACTTTGCTTTTCAAATCTTTGTTGATGCCCTTAGCTAAATCTTTGGCTAAAGTACTTTTGCCCGAAGCGGGAAAGCCAGCGATGCCTAAAAGCAAACGCTGGCCTTCGCCTAGTTTTGTCACTCTGGCTAGAAGTGAATTGTAGAGTTCTTTGGGTAGTTTACTTAGAGACACTTTCGCTGGGTTCTGGTTCTAGATCTATTTTTGCTTTACAGCTTCAACTTCAATGCTTACTTTGACGTCGTCACCAACTACGCTGGAGCCATTGTCGAGAGCTTTGTTCCAGGTTATACCAAAATCTTTGCGGTTGATTTTAGTAGTTGCTGAAGCACCAACTCTGGTGCCGCCTTGCATGTCTTTGATTTGCTCTGTTGGGCCTTCAACATCAAGGGTTACTTCTTTGGTTACACCTTTGATGGTGAGGTCACCCAAGACTGTAAATTTGCCCTTGCCAGCGCTTTTAACTTTTTTCGATTTAAAGGTCATAGTCGGGAACTTAGTAGCGTCGAAAAAGTCGGCGTTCTTGAGGTGCTCGTCGCGACCATTTTCGCCTGTATCAACTGAAGCAACTTCAATTGCTGCATCTATTTTGATAGATTTCAGATCTTTACCGTCGTAGTTAACATTGCCGCTAACTTTTGAGAAATGACCTTTAACGTTGGAGATCATTAAGTGGCGTACCGAGAAATCGGCAGTGGTGTGACCTGAGTCTATTTTCCAAACTATTCCTGGTTGGGCGGCTGGTTGAGCGGCAGCCGGAGCTGCAGCTGGCTTGTCTTTGCTAGCTTTGGGAGCGGCAGAAACGAAACTGATAGACATCATGCTAACGAGAGCCAGTGCTCCGCAGATTGATTTTGTTGACATCTGTTACTCCTGAACTGTTTGGGTATAGTAACTTTGGTAGAGTTATTTTGTAGCTATCATCATAGTACTGCCAGTGATTAGTGTGTAAGCTAACAGTGCTGTAACATAAATCTGTAAAGTTATTCGTTGGAGGCGGTCATGGGTAAAGAGCAAGTCAAAAAGAAAGAAGTTAAAAAGAAGGCTTCTAAGACTATGAAAGAGAAGAAAGTGGCCAAGGCCGAGAAAAAGGCAAGTCGCTAAAGCATTGTCAGTCTTTAGAGATAGATTTTGCTCTAGCTGTGGCGACCGCCGCTGCTGAGCGTCACATCCCTCCGGGGGTGACCGGTTCTGCCACTGTTGCTGGTGCCTCTGGGGTCTTCTGCATTAAGGCCATGGCTTGACCGATTATGGGGTCTGTCATGGCCTTAATCTATTGTTTGGTGAGTTGGCGTGGAGCTGCTGTTTAATTACCTTGAAGCAGCATCTACTTCTGTTCAACAAAGAGGCCGTAGCCGACGCCGTGAACATTGCGAATTAAGGAGCTTTCGGAGTCGCCGTCAAGTTTTTTGCGCAGTCGTTTGATGCAAGTGGTAAGGGCTTCGCGGGTTGAGTCAGACTGGCAGGGCCAAACGCTGTCAAGTAGCTTGTCGACGCCGAACAGTTCACCAGGGTGACGCATTAAAAACTCGAGAAGAGCAAATTCCTTTGGTACCAGCTTGATTTCTTGGCCTCTTAACGTAACTTTGAAATCTTTGGGATCAAGTTCGAGCGGGCCAACTTGTAAGACGTCTCCGACCAGTGCTGTTGGGCGCCTTAGGAGTGCTCTGACACGAGATTTTAGTTCTCTAGAGTCGAATGGTTTGGTGAGATAGTCATCGGCCCCGGTATCAAGGCCCTCTAGCTTATCGGCAAGTTCTCTGCGGCCAGTAAGGAATAGGACCGGGGTGACACCCCCGCGGGCACGAAATTCTTGGAGAATGCCAAGTCCCGTTACTTCTGGTAAATTCCAGTCAAGAATAATCAAATCAAAAATGTAGAGCTTGACCTGGCTGAGCGCGTCGGCACCATTATCGACGTGTTCTACTAAGTGATTTTCGCGGGACAGGCATTGAACAATTAAGTCAGCCAACT
>LNEX01000367.1 GCA_001464165.1 bacterium Ga0077546 | reverse complement strand
TTTCATCAACAAAGTCAGACATCTGTTCTACGTCAGGAACGTCAACTTTAAAGCCCGAGACTTTCGGCACAACCATTGGAACAACAGTTGCTTTATGCGCCTTCCACTGAGGATAAAATTCATCATAAGCCTTTGTGTCTTTGCTTTTGACTATAGCCAAAAACGTTCCAAAATCATCACTGCCACCAAATCCGACGTTAAACGAATAACGAGTTGGCTGTTTTAGCAGCTTGTAGATCAAGCGCATTAATTCAGAAGCCCTAGCAATTTGTCCTTTTTCGGCTAAGAAGCAAGCATAACTATTCAAAGCGCAGATGCTCACATCATGATTTGAAACAGCTTTGTCTGCAAGCGAACAAAGATCTGCCTCTGTTGCATCGCTTGCTTCTTTGTAGAGCCTTTCTGCCTCGGTTAAGTTGCCCAGTTGATACTGTACGTCTGCAATTTTGACCAAGGTTGCATACTGCACAACAAGTGGTTGGGTGGTCTTGATGTTTTCGTAGCATTGAAGCCAATCTTTAAGAACTCGTTTGCGCGTTGCTAAGTCTGCCTCCGCAGCAGATGACGTAGTCACCTTGCTCTCATTTGTAGGAGGTTCCGCAGGAAGAAAACCAGGGCCACCATCAGTGAAGGCAAAAGCTCCATGTAAGTTGAAAAAGCTTAGCACCAGAATTAAGGAAAGAAAGCGTAGGTTAAATGTGGGTCTCGTTGCTCGTGCATGGCAAAACGCTGGGATAAAACGCATATATGTGTCACCACAGAAGCCTTTAGTTAATTCTTTAACACAGTAAAATATTGCTAGTCCCACCAGAATGCCCAGCAATTCGAATCGATCAGATCGATAGCTGCACCAGAGAGTGTAAAGTCACCCATGCCTTGCATGACGTTATCCCGACAGTAGGCTAAGTGCTCCGCAGCCAAAGCTAGCGCTTCTTCTCTTGTTCGCACTGGTCTTTGCACGTCCATATACATTGTATCAATTCCAATGCTGACAATTTGAGCACCATACTTATCAAACCATCGTTTCTGCATAGCCACATGAGCAGCTGGATGCGGGTGACCGTTCCAACCACCTAGGCGCAATATGGCCGGAACCTGCCAACTATATTTCACTGGCAATAGTAATAATTTGCCGCTTATCGGCGGTGGCGCATGACCGAAGTGTGGTTTCGAAAAATTACCAATTTTGCAGTTTTTCGCCTTGCTTGCAACCCATGCGTCTAGGTCGTACGACTGAAAATCAGTGATAGTTTCGAAAGAGGGGCTGCCAGCAATCAGTTCACTAACCATTTCCGGCGTCACAACCCCGCCGCCAGTGAATATAGTTGGCATAAAGGCAGCAATATCATCTTTGACTGGAAAGATCGGATAGTAGCCGGTTTCTTCAGCCACTATCGCCAACTTTTGCCACATGCTTCGAGCGCTGGCGGTAAGCATTTCCAATTCAAAACAGCCAGGTGCAAGAGCACAGTCAACCTCCTTGTACGGTTGTGGTTCGATCCCTGCGGTGCTCAATACTTTATCTATATCTACCATGGCCAATTCCTATCGTAGGTCGATTGTGCCAAGTGCAGTAAATGCCCGGCATTGCCAGTAGTGTACCCGTGTGCTGCAGATTCAGACTCAAAGTTCAATCATTGTCATTGTGGCTCAATAGGGTATAAGGTTGAATACCTAATTTACCAGACTGGGTTTATGGCTATGCACGATCAAGCTGCACGCACCGCACCGCTCATACTTTCGTATTCTTGCTCCCAGAAGTGGGAATTGATGGCAGGAGATGAGTCTGTTCGGAACTGCGCACAATGTGCCTGTAAAGTCGAGAATATAAGCGACTACACCAGCCTGGTTCAGCTGGCTTATCCTAGTATATGCACTCATCTACGACGAAATTTGCTCGTTATTGAAACGAAACGATCAACGAAGTCTCGGCGGTTATCTTATGCTTGACACCGAACACTCGCTTATCGAAAGTAAATACACAGTTGGTGAACCAATGCCCTAGGCGCTCTTAACCAACGATCTTGAGCTTCGGTTGTGAGAGAGTGTCATCGCAATCGTTGCCACTTCCGCTTGTGGCAATATGAATTTTCACTACCCTCGACTTATTGCAGCAGGTGCTTGAACAGCAGCCGGATTGGGAGCATGGTTACGTTTGGTATGATTTGCGTTGCATGCTTTCACAAGTGGGAAAAAATCAAGAAGCAATTGAATGCATCGAGCGCGCCCTAACATCAGCTTATGAAGCAAAGTCTCGCTCCTTTTCTATTGCCCAAGTGACTTTTGCATACCCGAAACCCAGCAAGTTGCTCAAGGCCCATTTGAGTTGATGCCGCAGCATGATTGGTCAGGTCCTCTGCACTAGAAGCTCTTCATTGACGGTAATTTCGACCAGCGGTGGAATTAGGTGAATGTGAACAAGTTACTTTCTTGGTACTACTATCGGGTAACCGCCGTTGGATAAGACGACGGGCTGTCCGTTGTGAGTGAAGGTCAAGCTAGCTGCTAAAACTACATCCGATTGATTGGCACCAGCTGAGTTTCTTGAGTCAAGTTTTTGGCTGTCGAAAAAGCTTAAATTTGGTAAGTGTGAGTCGGATGGCGCAGTAGATTTTTGAGTTCTATAGGTTTGTTGAAAGGAATTAGCTTCTGCCAGCAGTGAATGAGATGCGGAATCGTTTGGCCTATTGGAAGCATCGATCTGCGACTCTACTAATTCGCTCTTCATAACTTGTCCTCAGATGGTAAGTGGGGGTAAAGGCAATGCCCAACATCAACCAACTTATTGGATTGTTATAACGGCGTTGTGACTGCTATACTTGGCGCGAAGATTTACGTCACTTTTACATCACTTAGCGACTTTGGCTTGTTAACAATGAAACGATACAGTAGCTTCATATCGGCTTTCGTCCCATGGATTGCTATCGGCATTGCCTTCTCGATTTCGTCCAGCTATATGTCACCGTTCATGCATGACCCGATCGGTATTGCCTGTTTGCTGCTGATGCTGGTGTGGACAATTGCTGGTATCGCACTCAGTGTCATTCCGGGAATCCCCGGGCTGATAAAAGGCTTATGGTGGATCTGGCTTCCCGTATTTTTATTAGTGCCGATGTTGGGTCCTGCTGTGATCACAATTTTGCACGCTATTGGCCCGCTCACCGGTGGCGTCTGACGATCCGGTCTGACTTTGATGCTCATCGTAACTAGAAACCACAGAAGAGTAGACTGGCATGCCAACTGACGAACCACCGCAGATTAAATTAGAGATTGAAGAGTGTGCTTCAAGCCAAGGTCAAGATGCCATTGTTGCTATCTTGCGCAGGTACAATACGCAGCAAGCCGGTCAAGCTAATTACAAGAGGCTAGACCTTATGATTCGTGATGGCGAAGGCAAGATCATTGCCGGCTTGTGCGGCGAGACACGTTGGGGCTGGCTTGAGGTAGAGACATTGGCCGTCGAAGACGGCTATCGTCACCAGCAAATTGGTTCTCGACTGCTAGACGCAGCGGAGGCCGAGGCTAGAAAACGACATTGCCACGGTGTGTTTTTAGACACTTATACTTTTCAGGCTCGCGAATTTTATGAACGCAAGGGCTATACAGTCTATGGCAAACTAGAAAACTTTCCTAAGGGTTACACCAAATTCTATTTGTGGAAAGAACTGGCACCGTTTTAGTCTTCCATTCTTTTGTAGATTATCAATGCCCGATTATTCGAATCGAGAATTGGATTGCCTGAAAGAGCAGCGCCCCAAATTGCAAATGTCTTTATTCCGTCGGTGAGGATGATCACTGAATTGCCCGGCAT
>LNEX01000366.1 GCA_001464165.1 bacterium Ga0077546 | reverse complement strand
CTTGTAAAACGATATCGAAATCAGCTTGCGATGAGGACATATTTCCATGTTCTTTGTAAAAAGCTTTCAGAGAAGTAGATGCCGCCTTCATGTTGTCGAGTACCTGCCCCTGACCAAATCCCTGGGGCGTTTGAGCAAGCGCCCTAGGGGGAGTGGTAGAAGTATAAATAGAAGTACAAGTCAGGGCCAGCGCGAATGCGCCCAATAACATTTTCGAATTAGTGAACATTGTCAAACCTATTCATTGTGTTACGAGGATATTTTGCCACGCGGACATCATTCCCAGTTTTGCCAGATTAGTATTAGCTTCTAAGTTAGAGCGTCGCCTGCCAGCGCAACGGCGGAAGTAATGAGGCTAGAATGAGGGAGTAGCCATTGCTTGCTCACCACCACCCCACACCCGCGCCCACCGCTACCCTAATCGAATGAGCACAATATATGCCAGCTCAGAGACCAGACACAGCAGAAGGTGAATGTAAGACCTGCAGCACATGCGGTAAGCGTGTTGCAGTCGAGTCGAAGATTGGTTCGCTAACTGGATATTTTTTTCAGAGCTTTTATTGCCAGTGCAAGAGCGGTCGAACGCCGAGGGTAGCTAATGTCGCCGCTGCCAAAGATTTTTGCAGCAAATGTGGCCTAACAATTGGCCATGGTGGACAAGGAGGTTCGATTAGTGAATTTCTCTTCCAGGATATTCGCTGCAAATGTGATATCGAAGCTGGTTTTGACGACAATAGTATGTCAAAACGATTCAGGCTTTTGAAACAAACGGCCTCTAATGAAGACGCTGAGGTTAGTGTCTTTGAGCGCACTGATCTTGATGCCGATGGCGAAAGCCACCTGATCGGGTTAAAGCCAGGAGCTATCATTGCCGGCAACTATCGCATTATTCGGCCGATTGGTCGAGGCGGAATGGGTGAAGTTTACCTGGCAGTTCATCAACGGCTAGACAAACGTTGTGCCCTCAAAGTGATTCCACCTGATAAAGTGACAAAGGAGGCCTGGCAGCGCTTTAAGCAGGAAGCTCAGGTCATTTCCAAGCTCAATCATCAGAACATCGTGCAAGTTTCAGACCTGGGTATTCATGCTGAATGTTTGCCTTACTATGCCATGGAATTTATCTCTGGTCAGAGTCTTGCTGACATATTGACTGAACGAAAAAGAATGAAATTGGAGAGCGTGATTGAGGTCTTTCTTCAGGTTTGTGATGGTGTGGAATATGCTCACAAAAGTGGTGTCATTCACCGCGACCTCAAGCCGGGTAACATAATGCTGACCACCGATGTCAGTGATCGTGTTGTAGTGAAAATTCTTGATTTTGGGCTAGCGAAACTTTCGCAGCCTGGCAGGTTGAAGCAAAGTCTTACTCTTGCCGGAGATATCTTTGGCAGTCCGTTTTATATGAGCCCTGAGCAATGTTCTGGTGAGGCTTTGGATAATCGCTCGGATATTTATTCTGTGGGCTGCACTATGTTTGAGTGCCTAACCGGACAGCCCCCATTTAATGGAAATCGGACTGCTGCGATTATTGCCAGTCATCAAGGATCGCCAGCACCTGCCCTTGCCAGCTTAGCCGGGCCAGGGGTCTTTTCTGATTCTGTAGAAATTGTCATGGCAAAACTATTGCGTAAGAATCCTGTTGAACGCTATCAGACCATGGCTGAGCTGCGCGATGATCTAGAGAAAGTGCAGCGTGGTGAAGAGGTCTTGCCATTCTATGTAAGTAGGGCTGCCCCTGTCTCACCTGCAACCATGGCGACCAAACCGGCATCTCGCGGCGCCACCGCATCTGGTGTCAAAATATCTGGTGCCAAAGTGTCAAGTGTGAGTTCAGGAGCAAGCAAATACACTATTGGCGCTATTGCTTTTCTCTTTGCTCTGATCGGTTTAGCAGCTGTTCTGATGAATTTGCCGAAAGCGAATGTGGCTTCTGTTAAGACCAGGCCTGAGCCAGTGCAAAGGCAGGCGGAGTCCCAGTCCCTCGCAGCCGCGAATACTCTCCCCACTCCTGCTAAGTTAGTCGATGGCTATCGCATGAAGCTTAAGTGGGGCAACGGAGACGAACCTTATGAAGGCTTATTTACTGAAAATCATGCCAGTATTACAAACGATACAGTAACCTATTCTTTCGGCTCGCCTCATCTCGGTAGCATGATTGGCCGCAATCTAGAACACAAGACTTATGTGGACGTGCGCATGAAAGATTGGGCAACTGAAATTCTCCGTAGTAATCCAATAAAAATTGATAAGGTGGAAGTCGGTGAGGAGGCGGCCATCTGCGGAATTAAATGTCGCCATTATCTTTTAACTGGACATATGCTCACTGAACCCAGCACAAAATTTTCTGGAGATTATTGGGCAACTAAAGATATTAAGGTCAGTCCGCAGTTGGCTGCAGATGTCTGTAGCTTTGCCAGTGCTCCGATAGGCTATGGTTTGCCTGTGAGATTGTCATATAATGTTATTGGTGAAGCAGGGAAGAACGTCGCATCTGTTCCTCGTGTCCAAACTATCAGTCTTTGTGATCTGGTTGAAGCAGGCCGTTGCCAGGTAAATCTGGATCAGTTTAATGAATCTCTTGCAGGCTTTTCAAGGGTCAAGGGCAATTTAGACCTATATACTCAAGATCTTGTTGATGGCATGAATCATTCTGACTAGGTACGAGTTTAGGTGGATGTTTTCTCTTTTCATTCCAACAATACGGTCTGACTGCCACTCGAGCTAGAAATAAAAGTATCGGTGCGAGTAGATACAGCTTTCTCCTTCTTTAAGCAAATTTGTTAGGCATGCTTCTCTGACAATAAGCTCTGCTGGGAAGAATTTTTCGTTGTAAACTTCGATGATTGCTTGCCATAGAGGATTGAAATTGGCAGATTCCTTTGCCGCGAGATTGTTTGTTCTGGCCGTTACAGCCTTCTGCAATTTGTGACTAACAGTTTTGTTGCGTTCGTTCCAAGGTTGACCGTTGTCGATTATCAAATGCAAGTAGACTTGGTCTGTGGATGGTTCCAGTTGATAGCCGAGATCGTCTAATGTGAAAACTTCACGGCTGTACTGCTCATTGTGCAGCCACTCATCGGTGCTTTGGTCGAGAAAACCTAAGTATTCCAAGTCGTCTAGTTTGATTGTTCTGCATTCAGCATTGCTTGTTTCAAAATCTACTTCCATTAGCTGTTCGCTGAAGTGTATGTATTTGGGACTGACAAGAGAGCCGTGCCAGGTTGGCCGCAGTCTCTCACGGAAAGTAATACCGCCGATGTATGGATACTCGTCTTTCAGGGCTTTCTGAATGTCATCATCAATGGTGAATAATGATTGAAAGTGAATTGCTCTTCCTGTTAGTTCACGAAGTGGTTGGTATTTTACGTGCTTGATTAGATAGTCAACCGCTGGCTTGTTTGCGAATTCTTTTGGACCGGTGTATTGGTTCAAGCTGGTACTTGCTGGGCTGTTTCGACTAGCTACTGAATCGGATTCCTTTCGAGCTTCTGTCTTCGGCTGTGCTTGCTTTGTGGCGCGATCGCCAAATAGATTTTTTAGAAAATTGATCATTAGTGCCACGCTTCAGCTGCTACTTGAATATACCCATTTTGAATTACAGCTGCCTGTAGTTTGCAGTTCCAGCACTCTATTGTCCTTCTTCATGACCTCTTCAACCAGTCAAAGAAGCCTGGTGGTTTTCTGTCTTTGAGAATTTCAGTAGCTCTCTCCCTCACAAGTTTATTTTGATCTCGACTAGCTTTTATGAGTAGTTTGGTGGCGTCCATTGAATCCAATCGAGCTAGAGCTTCAACTCCATGTTTTCGAACCAAATGGTGCTCGTCTGAAAGCAGGCCTTTGATTGCGTTCAGTGCGGGCTCGCGGTGAAGGGCAAGGTCGACTTGTATCGTACCGACTGGATTCAAGCCAACGTAACCGCTATGTGTCACCCAGAATCGAACGGCGTTTGCTAGTGGTTCTATTGCTTCGACGTTCTCTACTTTCCCTAAAATTCGTGAGCACTTGTATGCTCTGTCTGTTGTGTCCTGTAGAGCTGGTGCAATTGAGTTAACCGATTGAGCTGATAGTTTTTGCTTCATTGCTAGCAGCGATTCCGCGGCCTCGAGCTTTAGATCAATTGGTCCTTCTTGGATCGCCTTTGCTAGTGGGTCATAGGCCAAATTTGAACTGAACTTGGTGAGGAATATGGCGGCTGAAATTTGGACAGACTCGTCTTCATCTACGAGGCAGGCAGTTATTGCTTCTATGTCCTCATCTCGCTGGTGAAATGCCAAGGCGTTAATTGCCTGCTTCCGTTTGCGGATGCTAGGTGACTTGATTTGCTCTAAGTAATGCTCTCTCGTTTTGGTAGCCCAGAAATGAGGGGCGAGGTCTAGGTTAGCTAGAATTAGCTCTGGGGAAAAATTACTTGGGTCATTTACATTAGGGCTGGAGGTCCCAAAGCTAGTGCCCAGGAATTCTTGCAAACTATCAAATCTTTCAACGCCGGGCACCCAACTAGCGAACAAAACCGCTTGCCAATCACCATCATCATTAATAGCTGCAGGGTTCAAGAGAATTACAGCTTCATGGCTGTGAGATATTTGCAGCATTCCAAAGAGATCTCCCATCAGGTCTTCCATGCCACTATCTGGACCGCCATACATATCGGCCCATTTGTAATTTGCTACACTAAACCATTCTATTTCTTCTGTGCCTAGAAAAGATTGGACGTGATACTTTGGTGAGTCAAAGCCGTTGCTAAGTTCTAGGAAGCTACGGTAAGAAGGAGGAAGATTGACGCCTAGGTGCTTTTCGAGGGCCGCTAAATCACCTTCTGATGCTCCTGGTCGGGTTGACCATTCTGGCTGCAATTCAATAACGCTCTCTAAAAACTTAGACCAGTTGATAGAATTCAATCACGTATACCTGCACTAACCACTTATTACTTTCGATTTACAGAAGTATTCTCCCATGTCAAAAGCTAATAAAATAATGGTTCTTGCGAATTTCGAGCACACTTTAACAGTTACTTGTCTGGCCATCGGTATACCTGTTCTCATTGCTGCTGCTTATTATGCTTTTGAGATAATATTGCAACCGGATATTGACGTCGAGATAGAGAAAAGCAACCAGGTACTCGTATGGCGCGGCGGAGACGGGCGCGCGCTCGGTGATCCATCACAACAGCAACGAGCCAAGGCACAAGCAATTTTTGACTCTTGGAGAAATGCTTCACCGTCCAAGCGCAGCTTGACGGCAGCCGATCTTGTCGCTGGTAAGGCTCTAATTGGCCGCAGCAGATTGGAATTGGTGGAAAATTTGGGCTCGGCTGCAAGCGAAATGACAGTGCCACCAAACCAGCTCGGCTACGATGTCAGCGGATTTGACGGCTTTAGATGGATCATCGTAAAACTGGACAAAGAAAGTGTTGTTGATGCGTATATCAAGGGGCCATGATATTTGTGGGCCATTTTGCCTAAGCCTAGGCCAGCAGGGGGGGACGGTCTTAGTCTGCATTAAGGTCGGAAGACGACTCATAGCACCCCCGATTACCAACATCTAGACACTTTGAGGGTGATATAGGCGGCGTTACTCGCCTTTGCTGTTTAGCCATTCATCGAGATCGCGGGTGATGGTCATGCCGTGTGCCTCGTAGCTCACTTTTACTTTTCCGTTTATCTCTTTTCCAATAGTTGGGTAGGTATCAATGGCAACACACTTCCTGCGATAGAAGAAAGGCCCCCAGCCTTTTCGAGCCACAATTTCGTGTGCGCAAGAGCCGCATGCGCCGTTCTCTACATAGGCCTCTGTAACTTGTCGACCGTTTCTAAAATTGTGTACTCTTGATGGGAAGAGCGCGTTAAAGCCAAACGCTAGCATTGGAACAAGAATAGTTGAAATTACCAAAAGTATCTCGCAGAATCTTTGTAGGCAGCCTTTTCCTACGTTGAGTACGATGCTGAGCAAAAGCAAGGATGGAATGGAAAACCCAAACCACAATCGCATTTGTTGCACTTCTGCACTTACGAATTCTATGTGAGCATAAAATAGAAGTAGATTGGCCACAATATATACGATAACGGCTATGAGAATGGCTGCTGCCCATTCATTTCTTTTGGCTTGGTTGGTTTTAAGGGTCTTACTGTGCATGTATGACGAGATTAGTTCCAATTGACCGTATTTTGAGGCAGCAACGGTATATTAGCCCATTTCCCTCCTGGCTAGCATTGCAACGCGTACTTCCATCACTCTTTTTCCGCTGGCAGCTTTATCAAAATGTGGTAATTCTAGTCTCGCCAGGCCGGACGGTGGCATAATGATAAAGCCTGGTTGGATCTCCAACGCCTTTGCTGATGGTACTAAATGAAACTGACAAAGTCTTTTTTTAAATCGACCAAGGGCATAATCATAATTGCAGTTAGTCTGTTGACTGTAGTTGCGTGCGTGATCGGAGCTTTGGTTGCTACTCTCTATTCGAAGGTATCTGAAACAGATAGCTCTCTACCTTTGATGGCAATAACCGATGCAATGGCGATTGCATCCGATGAAAAAAAATTGTCGCATCTACTTCGAGCTGAGCTTGCAATCATAGATGCCATCCAAGCCGGCGAAAAAAATAACTACACCAAAATGCATAGCAGCTTTGAAACTGCAGTGGATGAAATGTCAGATGCTGTGGGTGAGAACTCAGCTCTGACCTGCTCCATAATTTCGCTTCAATCAATTGAGGAGGGCGGCTTTGGCAAGTGGTCTATCGTAGAAGCTCTTGAGCACCGAATAATCAAATCTTTGCCTCCAGTCAAGCAGTGTAAGCAACTGCTTGTTTCTAGCAAGATGCGGCTTAAGTACGCTTTGGAGAACCAGGGTAAATATGATGAGGCATTGCAGGCTCATAACGAAGAACTAGCCGATGCAGAGAAGCACGATCGCTCTGCCGATAAGGCCGAGGTGCAAGGCGCATTGCAGTCACTCTCTCGGTTCTATGAGAGATTTCAAGTTTACGATAAAGCCTTCGATACCACTGATAGGTTGCTTGTACTTGTTAGAAAATTGACACCGGGCGAGAAGACCACAAGTCGCATTCCGTTGATATTGCTTGAAGAAGCCGAGCTGAAAGAGAAGGCTCACAAATTTACAGAAGCGATTGCTTTGTATGCAGAAACCATTAGTTTAGATCCCACCATGTCGATGCTCTATTCGCAACGTGGATATATGTACAAGCACGATTTACATGAGTATCCTTTAGCGATTGCGGACTACAGCAAGGCCATAGATCTGTGCCAAGAGCAAGACAAGAAAAGCCAGGAGTCAACTAGGCGCTCTTACAATCCGATAAATTTTCTTCGGCTTCGTCGAGCAGTCGCTTTTGGTGAGAATAAAGAGTACGAGAAGGCTCTTAGTGATCTCTCTATCAGTTTGTCCAATTATCCTGACTATGCAGCGGCTTACGATCGCAGGGCTGAAGTTTGCAGCAAAATGGGCAGCTTAGAGCGAGCCCTCTCTGATTTTGACAAGTCTATTAAGTCAAGCCGAGGTTATGTTGATGCTTCAACTTACATGCTGCGTGGTGACGCGTACCGAAGAGCAGGGCATTTCAAGGAAGCTCTAGCCGATTACGAGACTTGCTTGGTCAAGGCTCCTAACGATCCGCGTTCATTCACCAATCGTGCGGCAATGTTTGAAGAGTTTGGCCAACACCAAAAAGCTCTTGCCGATTATGCGGCTGCTGAAAAATGTCTTGAGCAATATGCGCCAAAGCATTTGCTGCGCCTGACAATTGACAATATGCCAGAGTGGAAAGAGAGAATGGCCGTTACCTTGTACGACGGTCGTGCTAAAGTTTATGACTCGCTCAAGCAAAAGAAACTTGCTGACGCTGATCGGGCAAAGGCAAAGTTGTTAGCCAAGGCAAGTTAAATCTCTCGTCACTCTTGCCAGATGATCTCGCACTCGTCAAAATTGATTGTGGGAATGGCAATTTCTTGCATTAGCCCCTCTTCCTTTTCTATAAACCAATCATCTAGATAGGTTTCTTCAAATGGCAGTTCGGCTGCAGCGTTGCTTGGGTCGTCTTTGGCGAGAAATTCAAAAACGTGGCGGTAGGTCTCACCTTCAGGTGTGAACGTAATGATACCGTTGTACTCCTCGTCATCTTCTGTCGCAATACTTGCTATGGTGCCGATTAGAATGCTGCCGTGGTAAAGGTTTAGTTGTTGAGTCATCGCAGGTTCACATTGTCAGGTAGTGGGTGTCATCTTGCTGCCAGCAATTGTAGCGCGAAGTTTGAAACGCGAGGGATGATTTTGTTGCCTTCGTTTTATAGGTTCCCCTTCCACGAATTTGCCACACTTTTCTGATTTGATAGAGGGTGGAGAGACCTGAATTTCAGGCTTGCTCGGTCACTCAGATTACTAAAGGCTACATCTCATGATTCTTAGGGCAGTTAACGAAGAAGAGTATCCTTCGTCAGAGGCAAGCTCGATACCCGAGCTAAAGACTAAACTTTGGGCGCTGTCTTATGAGCGAGCGTCTAATATTGTTTGCTGTGAGAATTGCGGAACAACAAGTACTGTCACCCGCTTGGTGGCTAATAGCAACCCACCCGCGCTTCATGGTGCCGAAGGTCTTAATCAGCTTTCTGACCCGACCTGCATTGACAACAGATTCGAAGTTGTCAGGCAACTCGGCAGCGGGGGAATGGGCGCGGTTTATTTGGTCAACGACAAAATATTGAAGAAACCGTTCGCCTTGAAAATGCTGCGCGAAGACCTACATAAAGCAGGAGATGCAAGCCTCGACAAGAGGTTTCAGATGGAAGCTAAAGCCGCTCTTGAAATGACTCACGTCAATGTTGTCGGTGCTTATTGCCAAGGCCGGCATCAGAGTGGTGCACCATACCTGGTGATGGACTACATTGAAGGTGACAGTCTTGCCGATGTCTTGGCCAAAGAGAGATGCCTTGAAGTGCATTCGGCTCTGAATATCTTTATTCAGGTATGCCAGGCTCTTTCCCATGCGCACACAAAACAATTGATTCATCGCGATCTCAAACCAGCAAATATTCTTCTGCAGCAGCTAACCACAAGTGGCGCGGTGGTCAAGTTGGTTGACTTCGGCATTGCCAAAAGTATTCCCTTGTTTGACCAAGAAACCCATGGGCTTACTAGTACTGGTGTGCTAATTGGAAGCCCTGCTTACATGAGCCCAGAACAGTGCATGGGCGAAGATCTCGGCGAGCAATCCGACATTTACTCCCTCGGTTGCGTTATGTATGAGACACTGACTGGGCAGCCACCATTCACTGCTAAAAATTCGATCAAAGCAATAATGGATCATGTAAAGTCTGACCCCGCACGATTTGCCAGCAAAGTTCGCATTGTCGATCAAGCTTCTGATAACAGTTTCGACATTGCTAACTATAGGCAAGCTATAGAATCGGTGGTGCTAAAGTGCCTTGAAAAAGACCCCGGACGCCGCTATCAGTCGGCCGATCAACTGCGACTCGATCTTGAATGCTTGAGTGAAAATAAGATTCCCAAGCTGACTAGCAATGAGAAAGTTATCGCTTCCAAATTTGCTAGAGTTGGAAATTTGGAAGGTGCACTAGCAATAGTTATATTGGTCACAATATTGCTGCTTGTGCTTGCTGTCAAGCTCTTGCAAGCGGCATCCTAAATTGAACTAGCCACCGAAAGCCTTGAGCGCCGACGTTCATTGGCTACAGGTAGTTCTGTTAGGCGCAAGAACTGACCTTCATCTGGTTGATAGCTAAATACTTCTCCCGTCTCAATTTTGTAACTCCAGCCGTGAAGATTGAGGTTGCCTCCAGCCAAGCGAGCTGCTACCGCTGGGTGTGTTCTCAAATTTTCCAGCTGTGCCAAGACGTTCTCTTGCATGGTGATATTAAGGAGTTGCTCTTCGTTGAGATCTTTGTAGTTTTCACTTACTGTGCGGCGTGTCGATTCAGCATGACCCAGCCACGAGGCCACAGTGGGTAAATCTTTGAGGCTTTCAGGATGCAACAAACCTTTCATGGCACCGCAATGAGAATGCCCGCAGACAATAATGTCTTTGACGCCAAGGGCTGATACTGCAAATTCTATGGTCGCACCCTCCCCGCCGTTGGCTGCACCGTATGGTGGAATAATGTTGCCAGCGTTGCGCAAAATGAAAAGGTCGCCAGGATTTGTTTGCGTAATCAAGTTGGGATTGATTCTCGAGTCAGCGCAGGTGATGAACAAAGCATCAGGGTTTTGACCCTGAGCAAGGCGCTCAAATAAATCTTTTTGCGAGAGGAATATCTCAGATTGAAAGTGGTGGAGCCCTTTTATGAGCTTTAGCATGTTTGTCTCTCCGGCTGCGCTTATCTGGCTGAGTTTATCTGGCCGGATAGAACACGCCTGCCAGTATTACTAGCTTCTCAGCGCTTCCTTTCACCCAGCTTTCAAGCTGCCAAGGTCACCAGCTCTGCTTAGGCTTCTACTGCTGTATTAACCATCATTCAAAGGGGTAGTCGGCGAGAGTGTGTAAAATGCTACCGAGTGAACGATTGGAGACCTGCTATGACCTTTAAGGCTTTTACAACAACAGCTTTGATGAGCCTGCTTGTCGGTTCATCAGTGTTTTTAGGTTGCGCCTCTCCGACATCCGCGGAAGCTACCTCGGGTTCTGATTCAATGGAAGGCCAGTCAGTTTCAAAGGTCGAGACGCTAAAAGTGACTCTAAAGAACTGCCAGGCTGCGGCTGCCTACAGTGCCAAGGCGCGAGGCTTCTCAATGCTTGTTATTGAGGATGGCAAATTAATATTTGAAGATTATCCCAATGGTCATTCGGCATCTGAGCCCCATGAGCTTGCCAGTGGAACAAAGAGCTTTACCGGCATATGTGCCCTTGCCGCCAGCGAGGACGGAATTCTTAGTCTTGACGAGAAAGTTTCAGACACAATTAGCGAATGGCAGGGTGATCCCAAGAGAGAGAATATCACCATTAGAAATCTACTCTCCCTAACTTCTGGTATCACATCGGCTACTGGCATGGCGCCGCCTTATGCACAGGCTTTGCAAGCTGAGATAACAGCGAAGCCAGGAGAGAAGTTTCAATATGGCCCAGCACCATTTCAGGTTTTTGGCGAGCTAATGGTGCGCAAGCTCAAGGGCAATAATGATTTTAAAGGAACAGACTCCACTATGGTCGACTACCTTAAGCGCAGAGTACTCAACCCTGCCGATATTCATGTGGGTCTATGGCGCAAGGGACGTGATGGTATGCCGCTCATGCCTCAGGGCGCAGCACTTACCGCAAGAGAATGGGCTAAGGTTGGCGAGCTAGTCCTAAATGGTGGCATGACTGGTGGCAAGCAGATTATTAAGTCTGAAAATATAAAGACTCTTTTTGTCGGCACTGCTGCTAATCCTATGTATGGACTGTCTTGGTGGTTGAATCGCCCCATTGACGCTAAGCTCAGAAGCAGCATACGAACACTAACTATGGCTTCTGACCTGCACTACGGAGCGCCGGGTGTTCCGAACGACTTAGTCATGGCTGCTGGCGCTGGTAAGCAGCGGCTTTATGTTATTCCAAGCATGAAACTAATTGTGGTGCGTCAAGCTGATGTAAAATCGGAGCTTATACCAGGAGCAGATAATACGAGATTTTCTGATGTGGCGTTTTGGCAGCTCTTGACCCGAGGGCATGCAGATTCTGAAGGAGCGTCAACTAGACCGCGGGCATTGCCAGGTTTGAGGCGGTCTGGAAGCACGCCGGGAAGACAAGGTGGCTCAGCCCAAAGTGGTGTTGGGCGGGGTGGCGTTGGTAAAGGGGGAAGATTTATGCGCTTACTTGATCGCAATCATGATGGCGTTGTCGATCAGCAAGAGAAAAAGGTTTTTCGGAACTTCTTGCAGCGCAAACAGAAAGCAAATAGCAGTGAGCAGTAGGTCGTGTCGTTAGGGTCTGTTTCTTGGTTAATGGTGTGTCGATGTTTGGACTAAAAAGAACTATTCTTAGGTCTCGTTTGCAAGGCTGTGTAAGTTTGGTAAGTTGCGCAATTTTGCCCCTATCGATAACGATTTTACTTTCAGGCTGCTCCCACAGCGATGAGTCAGATCCCAAAGCTACAGGTAAGAGCATATTGCGGATCTTGGGGGCAACCAACACTGACGAATTGAAGGGCGATGTTGACCTGTATAGTCCCACAAGCTCTGACTTCGAGCGGTTGAATGAGAAAGTCCTAGCCAATCCTAATAACGCCGCAGTATTAAGAAATCGTGGTAATGCCTATTTTCATAGTGATTTGCCCGATCGATATAAGTTGGCCTTGGATGATTACAACAGAGCGCTCTCTTTAGAGCATGAGAAAGCTAGTTGGTATTCTGAGCGGTCATCTGTATTCGATAATTTGCACCGATCTGACGAAGCCCTAAGGGATGTCAATAAAGCGATTCAGCTCGATGGCAATGAATCTAGGTTTTACTTTGCAAGAGCCTCTATCAATAGCGACCTCGGCCGAAAGAAGGAGGCCTTGGAAGATTATGCTAGGGCTGCAAGAGATGAAAAACCGCTGGGTCTGTATACGCTCGATCTTTCCAAAGAGTTGGCCAAGCAGGGCAAAGAGAGCCAAGCTTTGGATCTTTTGAACAAAGTTATAGCTCAGGCGGATGACACTTGGACTGCCGATGCCCGCGAAGAGCAGATAACTATCTTGATCTCTCAGGGAAAGTTTGGCCAGGCTCAGAAAGAGCTTGAGCAATGGAAAATTGAAGCGCCGGAGAATTCAAATGCTTTTAAATTGAGTGCAAGATTACATCAATTGCTCGGCGCCAAAGATAAGAAATAGATGAGCAAAATTCTAAAGATGCCATTGACTATGAATATAGGGCTGACTACTTAGAAAAAGTCGGAGAGGCTAAGAAAGCTGCCGCAGACAGACGAAAGGCGTTGGCTCTTTACGAGGCAGAGGTCAGAGAAAGCCCCAGTAAGGAGGTAGATAGCTTCAGTAATAGAGCTGAGCTTTATGACAAATTGGGTGAACATAAAAAAGCCGCTCTCATGCGAGCCCGTGAAATTGAGCTGAGCGGCATTGCTATTTCAAAATCTCCTAATGACTTCGAGGGATATTATTCGAGAGCATGTATCTTTGAGGTGAACAAAAAATACGAACAGGCCTTGCGCGATTATGAAAAGATCAAGACATTGAAGTCGGACGACAATCAATTTATTGCCTATCACGCAGACTGCCTGAATCATCTGAAGCGCTATCAAGAAGCGCTCGATCAGTGCAAGGGAGCGCTGAAGAAAGATACTATCAATAGTGAGTATCTGTTTGGGCCTATGGCTGAAGCCTGCGAACGGTTGGGGCAGCATGATGAAGCCGTTAAGTATGCAACCAGTAGAATTAGTTTCGATCGAACTGCTGGTGATGCCTATTTCTGGCGTTCGCGTGCCTATGAGAAGCTTGGCAAGAAAGACTTGGCAAAACGAGACATGTTTTTGTCTAAGTGGTTCGAAAGTGAAGCAGTTGAATAGTATGAGTCAAAGAACTGTTCGCCAAATCTTATTTGTTGGCACGATGCTGTGCTTGTCATTTTTTCCTGCAATGCAGCTCGTAATGGCTGAAGAAAAAATAGGTAAATCAGCAGCTTCTACCTTTCCGATTTCTCAGCCACGGATTTCTGCGCCAAAGATTTCTGCAGCAAAAGCGCCTCGAAATCTAATTACAGTTCCTATGGTGCGCCAGTCGACTGATTTTACTTGTGGCGTTGCCGCTCTGCAATCAGTCTTTGCCTATTTTGGGGATGATTATCGCGAAGACCAGTTAGCAAAAGAATTGAAAGCAGTTCCTAAAACAGGGACGCACTATCAAGAGATGGTACGCTTAGCGAAGGCCAAAGGTTACTTGGTCAAAGTATTGAAGGACATGACCATTGATGACCTAAAGAAGGGCATTGCTGATGGTAAGCCTGTTATTTGTTTGATTCAGGCCTGGGCGGACAAGACTGTTGACTATTCCAAAGATTGGCTAGATGGACATTATGTAGTCGCTATTGGGTATGACACCAACAATGTCTTTTTTATGGATCCTTCCACACTAAGCAATTATGCTTTCATTCCAACAAAAGAATTCTTAAACCGTTGGCACGATACTGATGGCAAAGAAAAACTGGTGCACTTTGGCTTGATCATCGAGAAGTCTCAACCGAAGTACAGTCCGGCGACTTTCATTAGACTGGAGTAGCCCAATTATTTGAAATCGGCAGGCAGGCGTCGCGGCTTGGTAGCTGGGGCAGAAATGATTAAGTCATTACCTTTCCATTTGCTTTTTAGTACTGCCGTCTGCAGCTCGGCGCGGTCTTGTAAAACTTCGCTCTGAACTGACTCTTTCAGGCGCTCAAAGGCCTGACTAAGTGTGGGCTTGCCCGAGCGTAGCGCCTCTATTAATTGATGGGTAAAGACGCCATTCTGGTAGCGCTTTGATTCCCACGAAACTTGGTTGGGCAGGCTGCTACAGATGATTAGTTGCCCTGTACCTTGCGACAGCGCGGCACTATCGATGTTACCTACACGCGTTAGTCCTTTGGCCGTATTGGCAGCACCACTGTGACAAGCATCGATGATTAGCACCACTCGATTAGAATGCACCCGTTGCTTAATTGCCGCTGCTAGGTCTGATAAGGGCAGGCCCGTAGCATATAGACTGTCTGGGTCGGTATTGTGCATGACCAGGTAGTTGAGCCCTTCAAGGTCGGCCTGCGACGGGCTTCCGTGAGTGGAAATGAAAATTAGTACGAGGTCGTTTGGATGGGCTCGTCGGGGCAACCATTTGTCACCCAGCTCTGCTAGAACTCGTTCTTTTGTGGCTTGCTCGTCTACCAAAAGTTTGACGTGGTCAGGGGCAAAGTTGGCTTCATTGATTAAGTAGGTTGAGAGATCTTTGGCGTCTTTTGCTGGGTACTTGAGATTGATGGAGGCTTTTGCAAATTTGCTCACACCCACGATGAACGCCCATTTGTCTTCAATTGGGGTGTTGCTTGAGTTAGAGCTAGAGACAGAGTTAGAGTCGTCAACGTGCGTATTGTTGTCAGTGCTCGCTTCTTTAGCAATCGGCTCTGCTTCGCGCTCTTTTCGCGCTTCTCTTGAGCTGGCACTAGCAAGTCTAGTCTGTTGTGCCATTAGGTCTACAGGCCCAGCCAGACTGACTTTGTATTTGAGATGGATGCCCACATTGACTCCAAGCATAATTTGCATCTTTATCAGATGCGACTTTGCCAGGTGTATTGTTGCTGATTTGTTGCCACTATTGCCGGTGGCGTTCAGTGCGACTTTGCCTAGTTCTAAGCCTCGCTCATCGTGAAGAATGACATGGGCAGTGGTTGAATAAAAGTCGGTTTCTCCATCTACCTTTATCGTCAGATCGCCAGGTCCGGCGGTAAAAGTATAGTAGTAGCTCTGCCCTGCGGCTTCTGCTTCTCCTTCTATCTGATTAGACTCTAGTCGAGTAGGTGTGGCACTGTCGGTTGATTGAGCTATGGCCGCTGGCAGTAAGTGACATTGCCAGCCGTTGAAGCTAGCTGCACACAGCGTGCTATATGCAAATACTCTAGTGGCTAATTTGCGCCATGAACCATATGCCATATCAATTATTTATTCATTCATTTATTCAGCAGCTGGGATAAATTTCCAGAGGAATTTATCAGTGCCATCACTTGGACCGAAACGAGTTTCAGTGTACGACGGAGGGCTTTCGAGGATACACAAGGCATCACCATTTCTTGCTACACTCTTAACTTGAAAACCAGATTCAGCTGGGGCCAGCACAAACACTGAGGTGTCATTGCTGATGATAGACTGCATAGCTGAGACCGGATGTGGTTGGAAGTTCAAGCCAGTGGTCTCACCAGCAAGGCTTATAGTGTAGCGGTTTGTGGGCTTATTAGTCTTGATGTCTATTTTGCGTTTGATAGCCCATTTTTGTAAACCAGCTTTGGTAAATTCACGGGTACCAACGTATTGACCCATACTGGCTTGGCCGGCTTCTAGAGCCTGTTCGTTCGCTAAATTGACGATAAAATAAGTGCCAGTGTTAGGCAAACTAGGAACTTCTGCCATTGATGGCGCAATAGTCGGCACAATAGTTGCTGCTACTAATGAGATTGCGATCGCCATCTTTTCGATAATTTTCATGCATCAGCTCCTAAGCCTGACCTGGTACTTGCAAATGCTACCGGGGAAAGTGAGAATAAGGAGCATATTGTACCAGTTTGACAATCTTAGGTTTTAAGTATGAGGCAGAGCGCCCACAGGGCCGCAAAGGCAGTGATTTCGCTTCTTTGTGCCCTACTTTCGTTTCCATCAGCTGCCTATTGTCGTCCTGGGCTGTCTGCTCAACCGGATAGCAAAACCCTTCCGATTGCAGTTCTGGCGGCCGGAGTGCCTAAGCCAATTGCTGCAAGACGCAATTATGACGAGATTTTTGCCGAGCTACAGGCCGGTGGCATCAAGGTTTTTCTGCCCTTCACGCAGTACCAAGAGGCTCCAGAGCCAAAATCTCTTGGTTTTGAGTCAGATTTCTTTCCACAATATAAGAAAGACGATAATGCCATCAATGCGATGAAACGCCATGGCATTAAGCTTTTGGTTGCCGCTGAGATTTTGTATCCTGACGGCAAACTTTGTGCACTCGGTGATGACCCGCTAAGAAAGCTGGTTGACTGGGCTGGAAGAGAGAACATTTATGCTGTTTATGCCTATGATGAACCGGCCCATCGCAGCCTACCAGTGAGCCAGTCGCAGGCGCTCTATCAACGTGTCAAATTGATTGATTCGACTTTGCCTGTGGTTATGGTTCATGCGCCGATTCTGGCTGATACTGAGAAGCCGCTTTCAGAAAGTGAGCGAACTAACTACCTCAATCGAGTTAAGCAACATAGTCAGTGGGCTGATACTGTGGTTTTCGATATTTATCCCATTCCCAAAGAGCTGGCGAAATTGACTGGCCCTTACGCCCGTGGCCTAGAGCTTGGGTATTCTGATTTGATCCCGCAATATGCACGTTGGCTGAAGGAGAATTTGCCAACGAAAAAATATGGTGTGGTGCTTCAGGCCTTTTCAATGGCTAATCATTATGATGAATCTACTCTGAAGACGATTTATAGAGCTCTACCAAGGGAAGTAACAGCCACTATTCGCACTCCTTCTAGTCGTGAACTAGAGAACATGGTCGGACTCGCGAAAGCAAGTGGTTGTTCTTTAGTTGGCTGGTGGGGTCAGAGTATGCTCAAAACTGATGCTGAATTAAAATTTTGGCAAGAGCTTAAGCGTGTTTCGCGAGAAATTAATCGCTGAATATGGTGATTTCCGCCACATAGTTTGTCTCGCTGCCTGCCGAGCTTTGCTCGTTAATTGTGTGCTCGCTCTTCCTAAGACCTCTTTTATATCGGCTAATTTATGCGGCGGCTGCGCTATCATCTGCTCCCCGGTATCCCGAACCATGAGGCTCGCAATGAAGATTAGTCAGGTTTTGAAACACAGCGTTCTTTCGTTTTGCTTTCAGCTTACGGTATGCGCTGTGGCTGCACAAGCCATCGAAATTGGAGAATGTGTAGTGCTAGATCCGACTGGCGCTGCTACCACATGGGAAACCGGAAAGGTTATAAGCAAAGATGCCAGCGGTTACACTATTCGCATGTTGGGAGTGGGCAAGTACACTGGCGAGTATCATGTTCCCGAGCACTATATTCATGGCTATCACAAGAATGTGCCTGCCCCGACTGCGGCGGCAGCTTCATCGTCGTCTTCTTCTTCTTCTTCTTCTTCTTCTTCTTCTTACACTCCATCACGCTCTCAAACACCAGCGAGAGCGGCTAGCCCCTGGTCAACAGGTGCATCTGCATCTACATCTTCTGGTAACACCGAATCTGCTCGCGATTCCTGGAAAGCTCTGTCTGCCGACATTGATGAAAGAATTCGCAAATCAAAGGCTGCCGCTGCTGCACCACCCGGCTCGATTGGTCCAGCTAAGGCCGTTTCAGGTTCAAAAGGTTTAA
>LNEX01000365.1 GCA_001464165.1 bacterium Ga0077546 | reverse complement strand
CAAAATTGGCGCCATTAAACTCCTTCAGCCATGCCACATAACGATTCTCTTGTTCAGCAGTGCGCAAGGGAACCCAGGCTCTAGCGCCGAACGTCAAATGATTAGAGCCATGAATTTCAAGAATATGCTCTGGTGCAAACCCAGGCGCTCAAAGTGCCCATCAACATTACTTGTAAATACGAAGTAATTACCAACCACTCGCTCAGCCCATCTTTTTATGATGCGAAATCCGTCATCAGGGGTCGCTTATCTATATTCTTTTCTCTATATAGGCTTATGCAGTGGGCATAAAATCCCCAGGCCTGTTGAGGATCTTGCTGCATAAACTCGGGTGCGGCAATCTGGCCATAGATGCGGCCACGAAAGGGCGGATAGGCAGGCCAGAAGCCCAGGTTGCCACGGAAATCTGGCAGGCCCGAATCAACACGGGCTTAATCAATAGACGCCGCCGTTTTAATCACTGGGTTTAAGTCGCTAGTGTCAGGTGGTAAGTCTAGTAGGGGGCTGATAACGAGCCACGGATTTACCAGCATTTGAGAGGCGATTAGAAAGGCAATGACAACTTCGCAAAATCCAGCATCCGCGGTAGAGAATGCCACTAAATATAGACTGGTGACCCGCAGCGACTTTGACGGCCTAGTCTGCGCTGTATTACTCAAACACATTAATATGCTCGACGATATTTTGTTCGTGCACCCAAAAGACATGCAGGACGGTAAGGTACCCATTACCGACCACGATATAACAACCAACTTGCCCTATGTTGACGGCGTACACATTGCCTTCGACCACCACTCAAGCGAAATGACCCGCAATAAGGGCAGCCGCGACAATCACATTATTGACCCCAAAGCCATGTCGGCAGCTAGAGTGGTCTATGACCACTACGGCGGCGCCAAGACTTTCCCCGCCCGCTGGAACGACATGATGCACGAGGTCGACAAGGCCGATGCGGCACAGTTCAGCAAAGAAGAAATCTTGAATCCGACCGGATGGGTACTTCTCAACTATCTAATGGACCCACGCACTGGCCTAGGTAGATTCAGAGAGTTCCGCATCTCAAACTACAATCTAATGATGGATTTAATTGATTACTGCAAAGACCACGACATCGACGAAATCATGAAAATGCCAGACGTCATGGAGCGAGTAGAGCTATACAACACCCAAGCAGAATTGTTCAAAGACCAGGTCAACCGCTGCTCTACGGTCCACAAAAATCTAATTGTGCTCGACTTACAAAAAGAAGAGACAATTTTTGCAGGCAACCGTTTCATGATTTATGCCATGCATCCAGAAACAAACATATCGATTCACCGCCTCTGGGGCTTGAAGCAGCAAAACACTGTTTTTGCCATTGGTAAATCAATTGTTGATCGCAGCTCGAAAACCAACATTGGCGAACTCTGCCTTAAGTATGGTGGTGGCGGGCACGAAAATGCCGGCACCTGCCAGATAGATAATGATAAAGCAGACCAAGTATTAGAAGAGTTGGTTCATGCTATAAACAAAGATGGCTAATTCGTCTACCTATAATTGCCATAGTCGGAGCGATCTCTCAAAAGCTGAGGGTCGCTCTGCCGATTTTGCTTGTGCTCACGGGCATGGCCATTTCAATGGCTCCCAATATCCCACCAGTTCATTTAGAACCTGACGCTGTCTTCTTCATTTTCCTGCCACCCCTGCTCTACCTTGATGCCTACAACACTTCATGGCGACAATTAAAAGACGTAGGTGAATTAGTAACGATTCAAGCCGTTGGCTTAGTCTTGGCTACAGTCGGAGCAGTAGCACTAGCGATTCATACTGTTGTGCCTGGAATACCATGGACAGCGGCTCTAGCTTTTGGAGCAATTGTTTCACCAACCGATGCCGTAGCAGCTTCGGCCATTGCCAAAGAAGTAAAACTACCAAAACGATTGATGGACATTATCAAAGGTGAAAGTCTTACCAACGATGCCACTGGTTTGGTGGCATATCAATTTGCAGTAGCAGCAGTGGTTACTGGTGCCTTCTCTTTGCAAGAAGCTGGTACTAGATTTTTCTATGTGGCAATTGGTGGAATAATAGCTGGTCTCGCTACTGGCTTCGTTTTAGTGCGACTAAGAACAAGGCTAGAACATAAGCCTGTAGAAATAATTGTTTCGTTGATATCACCGTTCATAGCTTACTTAACGGCTGAGCATCTTCATGTATCTAGCGTTCTCTCTGTTGTCACCGCAGGCTTAATGCTAGGTTGGCGCTCGCCATTAATGCATGGCTCTACCACACGCTTACACGCCACTGCCAATTGGGAAACTATTGCCTACCTTCTCAATGGATTTTCATTCTTACTAATGGGTCTGCAGCTAAGGCCAATTCTCGAAACCGTCAGAGCCTACCCTGCACCACAACTAGTTCTCTGGACCGCCACTGCAGCCTTAGCACCACTAGCGATCCGATTTGCCTGGACCTTTACAACAGGCCCACTATACAACTTCCTTAGAAAGCGGCCACAACCGAGCTGGAAACACCTGTTTGTCTTCTCTTGGTCAGGCATGCGCGGTGTGGTATCACTAGCGGCAGCTCTAGCCCTACCGCTTACTTGCAGCAATGGCCAAGCATTTCCCCATCGCGATCTGCTGATATTTCTTACTATTGCAGTGATAGCATCGACACTAATAATTCAGGGAATTACTCTACCAGCAATAGTCAAAATGTTCGAATTCGAGCCAGATGCTTACAATTCAGAAGAAGCTGAGCGCAGGGCCCGACTAGCGCTGTCACGAGAAGCAGTAAGACGCATTGATGAGCTAGCACGCTCTGAAAATATCGATTTAGAAGACCCGATTTTACAAAAGCACCTGAATAAATATCTAGAGCGCGCTATCGCTAACATCGGCCCAGAGTCGACAAATCAACCGGCAATCAGTCGTTGGCAGCGAATTAAAAGCGAAGCCATTACTGCACAAAGAACATTGCTTTTGCAGTTGCGCGATAGCAATGAAATTCAAGACGACACTTTTAGACTAATTCAAAATGAACTTGATTTGGAAGAAACCAAAATGGATAACCAGTCATGACTATGTTCTTTAGAATCGCCTTCCAAGGGTTGTGCCTCACAGCTGCGCTGCTGGAGCTGTGTATATCTTTTCCCAGGGGCCAAGCGGCGCCAGTTATTGCCACCACAGCCGATACACCTAACACAAGCGAAAAAGCGCCACCTGTTTTTCAGTCTACGGCTAGAGTGCTGGCATACTATGGCCCAGCTGTGAGAAAGAAACTAAAACATCTATTTGCAGCAAAGAACGTTACCTATCCACCGCGTGCCATGACATGGATAGCCCTCAAGGAAGAAAAACAATTACTGCTGTTTGCTAAAGACAAAACTGGCAAATACCAGCAAGTTCTAAGCTATCCCATCATAGGTACATCTGGTGTCGCAGGGCCAAAATTGAAAGAAGGTGATAAGCAAGTGCCCGAAGGTTTCTACAAAATCGCTGGCTTTCGTCCCAATTTAGTCGCCCATATTGGCATGGATGTAAATTATCCCAATGCCACAGACAGAGCCCACGCGCTGGCGGCGAAGCGCCGCAACTTAGGTTGCGACATTCTCATTCATGGCAGTAAATGGTCAACTGGTTGCCTGGCCATGGGGAACGAACCAATTGAAGAAATGTTTGTTTTAGCTGACGACGTGGGTGCTAAAAACATCTCTTTGATTTTTGCACCATGCAATCTTGTGCATACAGCACCAGCAGTTGATTTCAAGAAGCAGCCCGTTTGGCTGCGCGATCTCTATCGCGAGCTGCGCAGTGAAATGTCACACTATCCAATATAAATCACGATAGATCAGTACAGATTATTGCTTTAGATGTTTTTTCAAAAAATCAGCCATTTTCAAGATACTGGCATCCCATTCAGCCTGATTGCCGCCACCGCCGTGACCACCATCGGCAATTGTGATTAACTCCGCGTCAACGCCGGTTTTCTTGCAGGCTGCTAGCATCGTTGTTGCTTGATTGTAGGGAACCAGTTCATCTTTGTTGCCGTGAATCATCAAAATTGGAGAGGTGGCCGCTGTCAGATAATGAGCAGGGCTCGCTTTCTCGTATAGCTCTGGGTTCTCACTGCGGCTTTTACCGATAAAACGCTCAGCTATTTTCTCGGAAGTTGGCGGCAACGGCAATGACAAACTAGTCGGCCCAGCCAGGCTAACAACTGCAGTAACCGCACTTGAAACCTCTTGGTCTCTAGTATCAAGAGTGCGAGAGCCAAGAGAGAGTGAGGGCTCAGTATTGTTTGTGACACCTAGAAACAAGGCCAAATGCCCACCAGCCGAACTGCCGACCACACCAATTCGACTGGGGTCAATATCAAGCTCTTTAGCATGTCTGCGCATATAGCGCACGGCGGCCTTGGCGTCTTCTACCTGGGCAGGGAAGTGCGCATGTGGAGCCAACCTGTAGTCTATTGATGTGGTAACAAAACCCAGCTGACCAAGCATATAGGCACAGCCCACCATATCTTTTTTATGACCAGCGCTCCAACCACCACCGTGAATACAAAGCACAGCAGGGAAAGGACCTTTCCCCACCTTAGGTGTTACAACATCCATAACCAACGACTGGCCATCAACTGTGCCGTAACTGACATCTCTACGCAAGGTGACTGTGGATGGTGGCTCTGGATAAGATTGGGCGCTGGCGAAAAGAGCCGTGCCAGCGACTAGAAGTAGGCAGACAAAGGAGAGCGCCACCAATCGCGTCAGTCGTCGGTTAGCAGTTTCAGCTTCTCTCATCACAAGTAAGTCGCTCAATCACTACCAGATTTATATACCCAGCCAACAAAGAGGCACGAACATTGCTTCGTGCCTCTTCACCTTATCTAGCGCCCCAACGCCGGATTAAGGTCTGGGGATATCGAGCAATTATTGATTAGATGACTGCTTCTCTTCCTTAACCGTGCTTGTCGAGCCATCAACACCAACAGTGGTGCTAGCACGTGATTTCTTGTGAGCAGAGCCACCAACGCCTACGGCATGTGATTCTTTTTTCTGCTCTGCAGTGACGCTGCCATCAATATTGGCACGGACAGCGTCTTTCTGCTCTTCTACTTTGGCGCCGCCAATTCCGGCCTCAGCGCGGTATGTAGATTGCTTAGCCTCAATGGCATTGGCACTAGATTTCTTTACAGTCTTAGTGGTAGATGCTGCATTCGACTTAACTTTGACACTTGTCGAAGCTGAGCCTAAGGGCGTTTCGGTCTTGATTGATGTTGAGCTAGTTTCGTCGGCAAATGCCACTGATTGACTCAGGAACATAGCCACGCCTAGAGCCAGGGTGGTTGATTTATTTGATGCAAACATAATTATTCTCCTCAGAACGTCGTGGGACAATTAAATTGGTAGTGACCGGTGATGTCCTGTTGCTTGCCGTGACGAGTCAATTCGGTCCTAGTTCCATTTGCCAGGTTAGCTTCTTGTAAGCAATACCAAGCAGAAGCAAAAGTCCTCAGTGGGGAATAAAGAACTAGTATCTAATATCAAGTATCTGGGAACTTACCATGAGGCCACCGGTCTAGGTGCAAAACCATAAAGCCTGGTTTTGAGCAAACCATAGAAATAAATGAATGAAGTTATGACAGAAAGAACAACTGGAAGCTCACAAAGTCAACCGGCTTACACCACATCAAGCTTTCACAGGGCGAGATGGAATGTTATGGACATGATTACTCTAATCTCGACCAAAACCATTCCTACACATATACTGACCGATTTCGATATGGAAGAAGCAGAGATTCTGCGGACCAAACTCTCCAGCGGCGGAAGCAAGGTAACCATAACAGCCATCATTCTAAAAGCTATTGCTGTTGCCCAACTCTCACATCCACAGACACGAGCCTTTAGGTTACCCCTCGGTGCCGTCATTCAAAGAAACGAACCAATTGCGGGCTTTACGGTAGAGCGCATGATCGGGCAGCAACAAGCTGTATTTTTTGGCATAATCAAAGACGTACATAAAATGCCTTTAGCGCAAATTGCACAAGAACTTAATCGCTATGGCACAGCCGAAATTATGAGCGTGCCCCAGTTGGCCAAAGAGCACATATTGAGCAATGTGCCGTGGATACTGCGTCGAGTCTATATAGCCATTGCCCTGCACATTCCATTTTTGCGACAGATCGTCAATCCTGCCACCTTTGGCCTGACATCGCTAGGCAAGTTTGGCCTCAACACTCTGCTCGCGCCCAATGTCAGCACCTGCATTTTTGGCGTAGGCACTGTTGAACCGAGAGTAAAAGTAATAGAAAACGAAATTAAGGCACGACGAATGATGTCGGTGGTATTTTCCTCGGACACATTAGTAGTTGATATGGGACAAGCTGCTCAATTTTTGGCCGCAATCCAGCGACTCATCGAAACTGGCCTGGCTGGCCACTTGACCGACGAAGAGCTAGCCTTGGCCAATGCATAGCAAGTCCTAAAGCTTCAAACTAGCGTTTCATACTAAGTGAAATGCGTTTGCGATCTTTGTCGACAGACAAAACAGTAACTTGCACTTTCTGCTGCACAGTGACAACTTCACTAGCATCTTTGACAAATTTGTCTGTCAATTGACTGACGTGCACCAAGCCATCTTGGTGTACGCCGACATCAACGAAAGCACCAAAGGCGGTGACATTGGTGACAATGCCCGGCAGCTTCATGCCTTCATACAAATCGTTGATAGAATGCACACCCTCAGCAAACTTCATGGGCTCAAGTTTAGCGCGGGGGTCGCGGCCAGGCTTTTCTAGTTCTTGCATGATGTCACGCAAGGTGGGCAGACCAATTTTGTCTGAGACATATTTATTTAAATCAATTTTTTTGCGAGTCTCAGCATCTGACATCAGAGTGGCTAAATCAGTGCCTAAATCTTTCGCCATGGTCTCTACGACTTTGTAACTTTCAGGGTGAACAGCACTGGCATCAAGAGGGTTTTTAGCCTCGCGGATGCGCAAGAAACCAGCACTTTGCTCGAATGCTTTTGGCCCCAAACGAGCTACCTTTTTCAGCTCAGCCCTTGATTTAAACGGGCCGTTCTCTTGGCGGTGAGCGACTATATTGGCAGCGATTTGCTTACCTAAGCCTGACACATAAGAAAGCAATTGCTTACTAGCGGTGTTTAGTTCAACACCAACCGAGTTAACGCAACTGACCACAGTATCATCTAAGCTGCTTTGCAAAGCGGGCTGATCAACGTCGTGTTGATACTGACCGACACCAATTGATTTTGGATCTAACTTCACCAGTTCAGCTAGAGGGTCCATTAAACGGCGACCGATAGAGACTGCACCACGAACAGTTAGATCGTAATCAGGAAACTCATCACGGGCCACTTCAGAAGCTGAATAAATGGAGGCACCACTTTCATTGACCATGACGATTTGTGGTTCATCCATGCCGTTAGCCGACCAATCAATGGCTCGCAAGAACTCTTCTGTTTCGCGGCCAGCGGTGCCATTACCAATGGCAACAGCAACGATATTGAATTTCTTACCAAGTTCCACAATTTTCTTCACTGCACTCAATTTAGATTGCTTAGCGCCTTCACCAGAGCCGTCCATATGTGGATAAATGACATCGTGGTGCAGCAAATCGCCCTGGCGCCCCAGGCAAACGAGCTTACAGCCCGTTCTAAAACCAGGGTCTAGAGCCATGATGGCGTGTTCACCCAAAGGTGGTGCCATAAGAAGCTCCCTAAGATTACGGGTGAACACCCGAATGGCCTCAACATCGGCCCTTTGCTTCAACTCTGCGCGAAGTTCAGTTTCCATCGATGGTGCCAGCAGACGGTCATATGCGTCTTCAACAGTAATTTCAATTTGGGCCTTGCAAGCACCATCGCCTTTGAGAAAATTGTTGTCCATGATGATCAAGGCATCTTCGTCATCAGGCTTGATTGAAACTTTTAAGATGCCTTCGCTCTCGCCACGAAACATTGCAAGAATTCGGTGAGAAGGAGCGGTTGTCACTTTCTCACTCCATTCGAAGTAATCTTTGAACTTCTGCCCTTCTTGTTCTTTGCCTTTTGCTACTTTGGAATAGATAGAACTATTCTTGGTCCAATAGGCTCTCAACTGTTTGCGGGCTACAAGATTTTCACTCATCCATTCGGCCATGATGTCCCGGGCGCCAGCTAAAGCCAGCTCCACAGTGTCGACGCCTTTTTCTTTATTGATATAAGCTTCGGCAGCCTTCTGCACATCTTTGAGCTTGAAAGTGAAAATATCCTGGGCTAACGGTTCCAAGCCCTTTTCACGGGCAACGCTGGCCTTAGTCTTACGCTTAGGCTTAAAGGGCAGGTAAATGTCTTCAAGATCATTAATAGAATTGGAAGCTGTCAGCTTAGCCAGAAGTTCATCAGTTAATAAATCCCGTTCCTTCAGTGACTTGAGCATGGCATCACGGCGCTTATCGAGCTGCTGCAGGCGCTCTTGCAGATCGCGGATGGCGGCAATGGCAACTTCATCTAGGGTGCCCGTGGCCTCTTTGCGATAGCGGGCGATAAAGGGCACGGTGCAATCTTCTGCCAATAGGTTAATGGTCGCTTGAACCTGCGCCACGCCTATTTTTAGCTCATCGGCAATTTGCTTAGCGTAGTTAATTGTCGTCTTTTCGGCGGTTTTGGCCTTAGTGCTTGGCTCGATGGTTTCAGTGCCTGTCATATTCTCAATTTCCCTGTAAACATCGCCCTATAGTACGATACTCAGCCGAATTTCTCCTGAACAGTGTTTATTGTATTCAGGTGCTAGAATCACTTTAATTACTGATTTGACTAGTTAACGCCATGAGGACCTGCCGATGTTGAAGACACTGATCAAAGGAAACCTGCCTTTATTGAAAACAATCTTCATCGCTGGAGCAGTTGTCGGAGCGGCAGCGGGTTCGGTTGTTTCGCTAGGCGTCGGTTATGCCCTGGGTAACTTATTCGCTTCTAAATCAGGCAAAGAGTTGCGTGACGATATAGCTGAAAAAGCTAATGAATTTGCTGGCGGCGTCAAGGATAAATTCTCAACCACAGGCTGCTGCGAAGACGAAATTTAAGCTTAGCAAAAGTTTTAAATCGGCACCGTATATAGTGACAAAAAAAAGGGACGCAATGCGTCCCTTTTAATTTATTCAGCCTTTAAGCTAAAGCCACAAGAATGATCTGGGCTAATCTGTCTTAGACAGCAGCGCCTAGTTTGGCATTCAATGTAATTTTGGCATTGAATAAACGTGAGATTGGGCAGCCAGCTTTGGCTTTCTCAGCGCACTCTTCAAACTTAGCTTGGTCAGCGCCAGGAATATCAGCAACGAGATCAAGAACGATTTCAGTTACGGTGAAACCAGCGTCGGTTTTTTCCAAAGTTACGGTAGCTTCAGTGTCGATAGACTTAGCTGTCAAGCCAGCTTCGCCCAAGATGTTTGAAAGAGCCATGGAGAAACAACCAGAGTGAGCAGCTGCAATTAGCTCTTCAGGGTTGGTTCCAGCGCCTTCTTCAAAGCGAGTACCGAAAGAATATTGTGTTTTTGAAAGAACGCCACTCTGGGTGGAAATTGTTCCCTTGCCATCTTTAAGACCGCCAGCCCAGTGAGCTGATGCTTTACGTTTCATAGAACCTCCGGATGTCAACTGCACAGTAGTTCTGCGGGCAGTTGAATTTGTCATTTTGGTGGTCTAAGTATATAAGATTCGAGTTGCCGATAGAGGCAATCTAACTTCAACTAAAAGGTAATGAAACAATCATAGTAAAAAGCAAAAATCCCAAGTCATGGCTGACAACTTGGGATTTGCATACTTTCAACGACAGCCAGCTCACTGCACGAAGTAGCCAGTCGGCCACTCAAACAGGACTTATCTGCGATGGCCTCTGCCATCATCAACAATAACGCAGTCTTTATCTTTTTCGTTGTTATAGATTGCGCCGCCAACACCACCGACAATCACACCTTTGACGACGTCACGCTTATCACCGCCGAAGACAGATCCGAGAATTGCTCCAACACCGGCCCCTTTTAGAGCATCACCAACCATACTGTCCTTAGGGCACTCAACGACTTCCTGCCGCGCCTGAGGGCGAGTATGTGGACGACCTTGATCGCGCTCACCGCCTGGATAAGGAACACGCTCATCCTTCATGTGCCCCGCTAGAGTCTCACCTTTGCGTCCGCCAGTGACAATAAGGGTGCCATCCTTAACGATCTCTAGGTCAAAACCTTGACCTCTTGTACTTTTTTGCTCTTTGTCAGAGGTTCTCTCAACAACACGGTTGAACGAATTGGCGGAAAGTTTTTGTGCTTCATCGCGCAGTATATTGGCCGCTCTGACGCCGTCACCACTGTCTAGCATTTGAGCCAATGCACTTGATTTGCGTTCGATTAGGTCATTTGAAATTTCGCGTCCAGCCATGTGATTTCCTCCAAGAAAGTGCGGTGTGTTCACCGATGCCCTTAGATTACAGCCGATTTGTGACATTCTATTGGCATTTGCCAAGTGCTGGAAAATTATCTACATTAAATCGCAGAAGGCCCTACTGGTAATGGTTTAGACCAGAGAGTTTGGCCTTACGCCGGCCGCCACGCTCACGTTGAGGCGACAAGGCCAGAAAGAAAGAAAGAAAGAAAGAAAGATGACCCTTAATTGCCTTACGGCTTCTTTCTGTGCGAGAGCTTGCACTCTTGAGCCACTGCTTCCAGACGCCGCTGGGCGGTAACGTCAATTACTATTGGCGAGTGCTTAAAGCCCATTGCCGAAAGCTGTGCCTTAGCCGCATACTGACCATTAATATCGGCCAGTTGGGCAAAACGAAGATCCTGATAACGAGCACAGGGGTCTTTATCTATCGCTTGCTGACGCATATCGGCTAAAGAAAGAGGCTGAGCCTGAGATTTAGGAACAAATAGTTCTTTAGGGTGGGATGCTGTATCAGTGCGACTAGCCATAGTACGACTAGGCATGGCGCGATTGGCTCTACCTTGACCGTCGTCAACCAATACCAGTTCAGCCTTTCCAGACATCACAACTTTCAAGTTCACACCAACTGATTTATCCTCTTTGTTCGCGATTTCGCGCACCATGCGGCTGTATTGGCGCGGGCTCATAGTTTCAAATTCGTGGCGCAACTGATTAACGACCTGCTTTCCTTGGCCATTGTCAAGCATGGCAGCCAGTCTATCTGACTTTGACTCAACTGATTCAGAAGGTCGGTTGGCAACCATAGTAAGCGCTCCAAAATAGACAAAGGTCTAATGACACTCTACTGAGTACCTTTGGCAATTTATGGGCAATTTATGGGCAATTTATGGGCAATTTATGGCCGGTCGCTGTTTATGAGCTTTTGGCTGGGGCGCTTGTCGCCAGCTGTTCAGGCTCTGGCCCCTCGGGGCGACTATCAAAATCTAGCCTCGTCTTAAAGTCACTACCAACTACCAGGCGAGCGTCATAGGTGCCGCTGCCATCCTTTTTCTTGAAGCCCTTAACCAGAGCAGTGCGCCCATGTTCAACCAGACTCTTCGCCACACGGTAAAATTGCAGCCTTCGTGCAAACGACTACAGCCAGCCCCCTTAGGGGTGAGCCTGACAGAACCGATTTCTTGCGACTGAGCAGCAGCTTCGGAAGCTTGGGCGGAAATTCGACTCTTACACTGGGGGCATTCGCCTATACCACTTGCAGCTGACACACCACCACCCAGGTCATATTGAATCTTTCCTTCTTCATTGAGAATCAATTTGGCGTCATATTTGCCGCTGCCATCTTTTTTCTTGAAGCCCTTAATTACTTTGGTTTCGCCTTTCTCTACCAAATCTTTCATCTGGCTCTCGCTCAGTTCTTTGCCGCGTTGCTCTTTCCATATAGAGAAAGTACAACCTTCTTTCCAGCGGTTGCAACCAGCTCCTTTCGGAGTTAGGCGCACATAACCTTTCTTGCACAGCGGACAAGTTCCCAAACTACTGCCATCACTGGGCGGAATTGACGGCCCCGAGAGGGCAGCACCACCGGCGGTGACGTCAGGAAGGATGCGGCGCACTAAATCAGAAATATCACTATCAAAAGAAGCTGGTTGTAACTTACCGTCTTGCATGTCGGCCAAACGCTGTTCCCAAATGGCAGTCAAAGCAATATCTTTCAATTCATTGTGCACTTGAGCAATTAAAGCTTTGCCTTTTTCGGTAGGAAGAAGAGCCTTTTTATTGCGTTCCACATAACCGGTTTGCAATAGCCGCTCAATAATGGCAGCCCTTGTTGCCGGAGTACCCAGGCCTTTTTGCTTCATGTACGAAGCTAGGTCTTCGTCGTCAAGTTCTTTGCCAGCATTCTTCATGGCAGTCAAAAGACTAGCATCATCATAGGGTTTGGGCGGAGTAGTTTTACCCTCTTTCAGTTCAATTTTGCGCTTAGGCACCTGCTGCCCTTTAGCCAAAGGCGGCAGCTGCTGGGCGTCTTCTTGGCCGTCTTTATCTTTGCCCTTGCCCTTTGCTTTAGGTTCTGCGTTTTCTTCGTCTTTGGCCTTACTGGCAAGAACCGTCCAACCCACTTCTTTAATAACGAAGCCCTTTGCTCTAAAAGTGTGTTCTGCCAAAGTAATCATCGCTGTGGTCTCATCACGCACTTCAGGCGGTAGAAAAATACTGAGAAAACGCGTGGCCACAAGTTGATAGATATTACGCTGCTGCAAAGGCAGGCTAGCAGGAAGTGCATTATGGGTGGGAATAATGGCATGGTGATCAGTCAGCTTGCCGTCGTCCACATAGCTCTTAGTAAGCCGTGGCCTAATTAAGGCCGCAGTAATATTGCCGGGCACAATGCCTTCTTGAGTGAAGGCATCTTTTACTTCTTTGGTGGCAATGGGCCCCTTTAACAGCACAGAGAGTATGCGGGGTAATTCGCCCACCATATCTGTAGAAAGATGCCGAGACTCAGTTCTCGGATAAGAAAGCAGCTTGTGCTCTTCATAAAGGCTCTGGGCAATATTTAGTGTTTCTTGAGCGGTGTAGCCAAAGCGCTTGTTGGCGTCTTTTTGCAGTGTCAGCAAATCGTAGAGCGCTGGGGCATTGGTGCGCTTCTCGGTTGTTACTACAGACTGCACCACACCATTTTCGCTAGGTTCAACCGCCTTAACGATAGCCTGGGCCAGAGCTTTGTCGTGCAATCTCGTCTGCGGCTCAGCTTCGGCAGTTGCAGGAGTGATATAACGAGCAATGAAACCAGGCTCAAAAGTAGCAATAATTTCAAAGAACTTAGCTGATGTAAAAGCATCAATTGCTGTTTGTCGATCAACAATGAGAGAAAGAGTTGGAGTTTGCACCCGACCGATGGTGCACAACTGATTGTTGATTGTGGTATAAGCGCGAGTAAAATTGAGACCAATCACCCAATCGGCCTGAGCACGGGCAGCAGCGGCATCGGCCAAGTTATCAAAAGCGCTAGAAGATTTCAGTTTGCTCAAACCATCTTTGATTGCTTCGGCTGTCAGCGAACTGATCCACAAACGCTCAACCGGCTTTTTACATTCAGCCAATTTATAAATCAAACGAAAAATATGTTCGCCTTCACGTCCCGCGTCTGTGGCGCAAATAATTTAAGTGGTGGCCGGATCTAAAAACAATTTTTTGATGATATTAAACTGGTGCGCTGACTTTTCTACGACCCGATACTTCCATTCAATTGGAATCATCGGCAGTTGCTTCAAGCGCCAAGGCTTGCCCCAAGCAGCGTTCATCTCTTCTGGCTCGGCCATGGTCACTAAATGGCCGAAAGCATAGGTGACAGCATAGTCGTTGCCTTCAAAATAGCCATCTCGTTTAGTAGTAGCACCAACAACTGCGGCGATATCTTTGGCAACAGAAGGTTTTTCAGCCAGAACGACTTTCATATGGCAACACTCTAGATATGATGTGCCAATGGTATCGCTTTGCGACTTGCTCTTCAACAGCACCGCGCCGCGTATATAGATCGCATACATACCGAGCGTACCGACAACAAAGAAGCAATCTCTTGTCTAAAGAGCATGTCCTCGTTACTAGGCGCTGACGCCGTATAATTGGGGGCGACGCTTGAGCCATTGCTTAAAGGATATAAATATGGCAAGTTACGCCGACGCAGCAATCGAAACATATAAGAGCTTATTGATGCGCTGGAACAACATGAGTTTAGTGACTGGCCCATCGGCTCCTTTGGCAAGTTTCTGGATCACTGGCAACACCCTACAAACATTTTTCGACTTCTGGATTAACTGCAAACAGCCTGCAGAAGCGGATGTCGTTACCCCAATCCTCAATTATTTCTATACGATTGTTCGCCCTGACATTAATAGCGACGATTTAGACAATATCGCAGAAAGAGCACTCCAAAAAGGACGGCTGTGGCTTGATGATTTTGGTTGGTGGGGCAATGCGTTTGCCACAGCTTGCGAAAACGGTGAAGCGCTTAACTTAAGCGGCGACGATGTCCAGGTATTCTTAAAGGCAGCGATTAACTGTTGGACATTGATGCACAAGGGGTACGATATTCCGCCAAGCCCGTTAATGCCAGGAGGAAT
>LNEX01000364.1 GCA_001464165.1 bacterium Ga0077546 | reverse complement strand
AGTTTGGTATGTGTTGTCGGAATAGCCTGCACTGCATCTGGTGCCTATCGTCTGCCGGCTTCGGGGATTGCAGTGCACTGCTACAGCCATTAATGTGGTTAAGTGAGAAATTCTGTGGTGGTCAAAGAAGAATCTTCGCCTGGGAGCTGAAAGGAGAGAATAATATCTGCGCTTTGGCCACTAGAATTGCACATTGTCTAAGCAGAGTGCTGCTACCAAACAAAGGGCTATATCAAAGAGAAGAACTGAATCTATGCCAAGCATTGCCTTTACCTCTCAGTGCCACCTGCCCCTATACTATGAGCCAATGGTGTCTAATGTGTGGCGATCTCGATCTCGATTTAGTTTTGCCTTAGGGGAAAAGCCCTAGTCATTCAAAACGGTGAAACATCGTAACGGCGTTGGAACCAAGAGGTACCACCGGATCCGGCTTGATCTGGCACTAAGTGTGGTAGGCGCACGGCATCGTAGTCAATTAAATAGAGCTGTCTGGTTTTCTCGGCATAGCCAAGCTGATTTCTACCATGAGCTTTGAAGTCGTTATCCCAGAACTTAAATTTAGCGTCTCGTTCAATTAGGGCATCGAACAGTTTGACGTCTTTTTCTGCAACAGGTGAAAGCAGCCTCTTTTGAACGAAATATGTAACCGGTGCTTCAGGCAAATCTATGGTTTGTGGCTTTTGCAAAATTGGTGCGTCGATTCGTCTCATGCCATCTTTTGTCCAGATTTCTCTGGAGCCCCAAGATGGGTCCCATCCTTTATCAGTAATCTTGAGAATACTTCTGTCTGGTAGTTCGAAGGCGATACTATCGGCGCCACCGTTGAAATATCTTACTGGCGTTTTGAAATGTCTCATCGCTCTAGCCATGGCTACTTTGTCGTGAGTATCTTCAAAGTGTTTTGGTGTTTCTGGACCAAGTAATAGTTCACTTACAGTTTTTTGTCCAAGTTTAACTGGTGCCAATTGATCGGGCTTGAGGCCAGTGGGAAGGAAATCGGAAAAGCGCAGACGACCACTGCTCTCTTGGGTGAGCCAGAGGCTTTGAGCAGATGGAATAATATGTTTGCCTTGCAAGTCTAAAGGCAAGGTTTTGGGGTTGCATGTGGCAATCAAATCAGCTTTTGCCGCAAGGGCGCTGCTGATGGCGGTGGTATTGTCTGTGTGTTGTATCAGAAGCCTTTGTATTGGTCCCAATTGGCCATCTGCTTTGACTTCGCGCACTCGGGTCAGAGCAGCTGCTTGGCTAGAATTAGTCATCATTTCAGCAATTGGCACTTTGCTGCCTACTATTTGATATTCGCGGGCTGTCGAGCCGGGGAAGTTTCGTGTTAGTGCGTAATTATGAGCTTCTAGTCGTTTTGGTAGTTCGCTTGTGGCATCAGCAATTGGCTTGCTCTGAGGGGCCAAGGCCTGAGCCTCTTTTGGCTGACCAAGTCTGGCGTATCTGCCGCCGATAGCTGCACCGACCATATTGGTTGCGGCGCTGGCGAGAACATGAGTGGCAAACTGGCCTGGCTCAAACACGCCGGCTTTGCTCTGGCGGATAATTTCATCGGTGCTTCCTTTTGATGCCCCAAAAACACCGCCTGTGGCCACAAGGGCAAACATCTTGTTATCGGTGGCAGGGCCACCCGATAGTTTCATTTTGCCCAGAACGCCTCTGGCGATTATTAGTGAACCTACTTCACTGGCAAGTGCGCTGGTATTGGTTGAAGCTTCTAGTGTGCGCTCAGCTCCTAGACGAGCGCTGTAATTGCCATTGTTATCTAAGTATGTGCTTCTGGTTAGGGCCGTTTCTGAAACACGTGAAAGAACTCCCAGACCGACAGCAGTGCTGGCCACACCCCAGTTGTGTTTAGCGGCATAGCCAAATGAGGCTTTGAGACCGGTAGCTTTGGTCACGGCTAGGCCCATATCAGCCACTTGTTCGCTGAGCGAACTATTTGAACCCGGCTTGTAAGCGTCTAAAGCGGCTGTTCCGGCTGTTACTGCATAACCAACTTTGCCGGGCAAGAAGAGGCCAATTGATTGCACTAGGCCCGTGCCGTACATGCTAATTTGAGCGGCTCTTTCTAATGCTTTCTTGTCTGCTTCGATGACGGCTTTGGCATCTCTGGCCAATTCTTGAGCAGCTTGAATATTTCCAGATTTTGTCTGCTGGGCAATGTTTTCGGCTAGCTGTTCTACCTTTTCGCCGCTGGCGTGACTGCCGTGCAAAAATTCAGTGGCTGATGTTAGAGCTTTGCCGATTAAACCGTTTTGGGCAGCTTGTTCTTTGTGCATCTGCAACTCAAGACGCAAGGCCGCAATCGCCGGGTTCTGTTCTGATGCAGTGTGGTTATTCTGCTTGTCGCTGCCGTGGTTTTCTATTGGCATCAAAAACCTGTTCAGATTTATCTACATAAGCAATTTATGATCTATTGCCCTGGTTAACAATGGGGCTTCTCCCATGGCTGAGGAGAATACACGTATGGCCCGCAAGGCTCGGCGGCCTTTTGGACCGTTCCCTTTTGCTCGTTGTGCTAATTAACCTTGGTGTCGGGATTTATTTGGTTGCTCGACTTAAGGCTCGCTGCCTTGAAGAGGGCAAAGCGTTGAGGGACTGATCTTGTTTGCTTTTACTCAATTAGTTGACCGGTCTACTGATAAGATTGAAAAAAGAATCTTTTGCACTACGGTGGCTTTTAGATTAGCAAAAGCTTGTGCACCAGCTCATTTTAGACAGCCAAAATGGATGCTTGAATGAAGGGTGCACAAAAGTTGCCAGTGTCAAACAAACGCAGAGCCAGAAGTCTAGTTCCAACTAGCTTCACCAGTGACTATGTGAATGTTGGCCATTTTGGCGCCACTTGAAAGTGCCATTACAGCTTCTTCTGATAGTGCGCCAAAGCTCATGCCGCTGATATTTATGGGCCAGGGGCAAGTGTATGGAGTGCGCCGTTTTGACCCAATGATTAACGGCGGAAGAGTGTCATCGCGTTCTGATTCTGGAACCGGAAAGCTAGACGGGAGCATATGAATTTGACCAACGCCGCGATAATCACGTTGTTTGCCGAAGCCGATGCTGTTGTTCAACTTCTTAGCCATGCGGTAAACATAGCGTCTGGTGATGCGGTTATAGGGCTTTTCTTCTGTGTCAGACATAAACCAATATTGGCGCAGTTCATCACCGACTAATTCGAAGCCATAGCGCAGCCAGCCAATCAGTGGATAGTTATGCGGGATAGCGTGGGTGTGCTGAATCAAAGAATCATGTACCAGTAACAACCGAGAGTGGTGGCCAGAATAGTGACACTAACAATAGCGTGTTTGTGGTGTGTTAAATCTCTAATGCCAACAGCGACGAAGGCACCGACGATGGTGAAGGCTATGGCAGATGGTTGACCACCTAAGCTCCAGCCTGTGAGCCCACCAACGAGGGCTAAAAACGCTGTAAAAATTACCCATAACATGTTAGTTCCCGTGATCGGCGCCTATTTCTAGGCGCACATAAAGGTGTTGTAAAAAATAGAAATTTAGTTGCTTGTACCACAGCGAATGCTCAGCCACTTGCTTGTTTCATGCTTCTGGCAGAGCCAAGCAACAGTGCTGTCTGAGGCTTTTTGCCGGTTTCCTCGGAGACAAGACTCTTCTCCGCAGGCCCAGCCTTCTTGCATTAGGTCGTTGATGCGGCTGCGGGCGACAAGTTTGGCTTGCTCTACTGTGTGCGCGACAATGGCTGTTTCTGATGAGCAAACCTTAGTGCGCTCGCGGAGAAAGAACGGACCATTGTCAGAAAGTATCTGCCCAGCTAGGCTGCCTGTCTGCTTTTGTATAAGACTACGAGCCTTGTGTAGGTGCTTTTGGGCTGAGCATTGCCAGGTTTTCTGCAGCTTTTTCTTTGAACTCTTGCGCTCTGTGAATTCTTGAAAGAGTTTCCAGTTAATGCCAAGACCTAAGCCGGTGGGGCGCAGCACAACTACGTCGTCGTAATTGCTTGCTATCTCGAATACTTCCAAGAATCCAGAGAGCAGAGCAAGACGGCCATATAGTCTTGACCCGTCTGATACAGAGGCGACTTCGCCAGCAATGGTGAGGCCCGCTCCGCCAGCTGGAGTGATGCGACTGGTGTAGATGTAGTTGCTCAAGTGCACTTCTATGCAGCCTGGATAGAGTGATTCGATTACACTAATGCGCTCTGGATTGATAGCAAAGCTTGTGTGCACGTTGAACGCGGCACTGTCATAGTACTTTTTCATGGTAGTCTCCGAGCAAAGTTTGATAGGTTAGATTTTTCGTGTAAGTAGCAGCGCTCCTAAAAGAGAGCCTCCGCTGACGCAGAGTGACCAGGCTCCAGTCAGGGGCAAGGCTAATTCTTTTGCTACGCTTATAAGTTCAATGCCGAATATTGACGAAATTGTCGTCAATACCATAGCGCCAAGGCAAATCTGAATGCGCTCGAGAGTAAGACTCCAGGTCATTATTAGAGCCAAGATGCCGGTCCAGCCAATGAATAATGCTAGTGGCACATTCTCATCAGTGTCCGGTGAGTCAATTTTTCCAATAACAATTGCGAGCGCAACACCAGCAAGAAACAAGCTGGCTCCTAGCACAGTTAAGGCCTTGTTGCTGTTTACGATCTTCGTGATCATAACGATTCTCCGAGTAAATATTGGTTAGTCCTGCGCTAAACTCATCGGTGAGATTAGCGACAGGACAATATAAAAGTCATCACTTCCAGTGATGAGTAGATTTGATTTCTTTGTCAGATTGCAGTGAGAATTTCCGCTGTTCTATTGGCTAGATGCGTTAAGTCTCAAAGCAGGGAGGATGATTTCTTTAACGCCTTCATACTGTTTGGTGATCAAATAGGCAGCAGCAGACTCATTTGTACTGACTGAAATCACCTTGTGTATTTTCTTGCCGACAAAGTGTATTGCTGTGGCTTCGTCAATGGCGTAGCCATTGGCAAGTTCTTGTGATTCGACCATGGCGTGGTAGGCAAGATTTTGATATTAGGACCTACCCAGGCGACTGTGACTCTTCGAATAACCGAAATAAACAATTAGGCCAAGCAGCATCCAGCCGATAAAACGTATCCAGGTGGTGCTAGGCATGGTGCACATTAGCATAAAGCTCATTAATGCGCCCATAACTGGGACGAAAGGATAGCCTGGACAGCGGAAGCCCCGATGCTGTTCAGGTTCTTTGTGACGCAGCACTATTACTCCAACGCAGACGATGATGAAAGCAAATAGTGTGCCAATACTTGTTAGTTGTGAGAGTTCATCGATTGGCAGTAAGCCAGCCGTGACCGCTACGAAAATACCGCACACCACAATTGACCATGTCGGCGTTTGATACTTGTGCGACAGTGTACTGAAGATTGGCGTTAACAGGCCATCCTTGCTCATGCGCATGATGATGCGCGACTGGGCAAATAGGGTGACAATTAAGACCGAGGTGAGGCCGGCTACTATACCGACCGAAATCAGTGGGCTGGCCCAGGCATAACCGATATGGTTAAGCACCTTGACCATGGGCGCGCCTTCGCCTTCACCACCAAGGGCCGTGTAAGACATGGCTCCGGTCATTATTGCCGCCACCAGTAGATAGAGAATGGTGCAGACAACAAGTGAACCAATTACACCTTTGGGTACGTCTTTTTGTGGATCCTTGCACTCCTCAGCCATGGTTGTCACCGCGTCAAAGCCGATAAAGGCAAAGAAGACCACACCAGCACCAGTGAGTACGCCTGACCAGCCAAAAGGCAAGAATGGTATGTAGTTGCCAGGGTCGATGTGGAAGGCGCCAACGGCGATGAAGAATAAGACGATGGCGAGTTTGACGATTACAAAGATCGAGGTCATGCGAACTGTGTGCTTAACCCCCTTGATTAACCAGTAGTTGAGAAATACGATAATCAAAATGGCCGGTAAGTTGATGCTGTTAGACGATGCCGTTGCAAAATGGTTTGGCAGAGTGACGCCGAAGCCGAGCAGTAGGCTCTGAAAGTAATCGCTCCAGCCTGATGCCACAGTGCTGGCGCCTACTGCATATTCGAGCAATAAGTCCCAGCCGATGATCCAGGCGAAGATTTCACCAAGTGTGGCGTAGGCATAGGTATATGCGCTTCCGGCCACAGGAATCATCGAGGCAAACTCGGCATAGGCAAAGCTGACAAAGCCACAAGCCAGGCTGGCAAGCACGAAGGAAATGATGATACCGGGACCAGCATTGGCATGTGCGGCTGCGCCGATCAAGACAAAAATGCCGGTGCCGATAATGGCTGCCACCCCGGCGCTAAGAATATCGCGCGAGGTCAGTACACGGTTGAGGCGGTGGCCATCGGCGTGTTCTGTGTCGCCTTGGGCTTTGATTGATTCTAGTGTTTTGCGCCGCAGTAAATTAGCGAATATTTTTTCCATATTCAGGCCTTGGTTCGTTTAGTTGAAGGAAAGAGGCAGAGCATATCTCTGCCTCTGCGGATTGTCGTTAGGCCTTTGGGGCAGCTGTAAGTAGCTGTTGCAGCCGTTCCAGACGGTCTGCTAGTGTGCCGTAGAGATTTTGGTAGTCTTGTAAGCTCAATCTGATTACTTCGAAGGCTTCTTCTGCTCCATAGACTTCAGGAATCGACACGACTGGCTTCTTACTTTTACTCTCACTGGCAAAACTGCGCTTATAGCTTAAAAAGTAGTGTTCAAGCCGGTTTATAACAGCTTCTGGCAGCTGGCTAATGTCCTCTATCTTGCCAAAGGTTAGGTCGTCTTTGAGCACGGCAATGATTTTGTCATCGGCTTGTTTGTTGTCAATCATGCGCAGTCCACCAATCGGACGAGCTGTAACAAACAAGTCACCATGACTAAAGACCGAATCGGTGATAACACAGATGTCTAGCGGGTCGCCGTCACCAACGATGCCCCGGCGTTTCGTGCGTTTGGAGCAGCGCTCAGCAACAAGTTCACCGCAGTAGGTTTGGGGAATAAAGCCATACAGATTGGGGCAGCTTGATGAGTACAGCAGGGGGCGGTCCACGTGCAGGTGACCAGTGGCTTTGTCTAGTTCCAGTTTCATTCTGTCTGCTGGAACCATTTCTATAAATGCCTTGATCATGCCAGTACCGACCACATTTGGTGATACTCCATGCCAAGGGTGAGATTTTGGCAGCATAGCTAAGAGCTGCACGAATTCATGCGATACCATTTGGTACCTCCTAGGGTTTATCCCGATTGATGTTTCATGGCTTAATTACTAGTTAGTCTTTTAGTTTGGCAATTGCCGCAGCTAGCTGGATATCGTTTGTTTCGTTTGGTGGCACTGGCACTGAAATGTCGGGGGCGATGCCCTGTTCATGAACTTCGTTGCCGTTTGGTGTCAGGTACTTCAGTGCCGTTACGCTCATTAATCCGCCAATAGGACCTGGTTGAGTCTTATAACCAACACCTTTGCCAAAGGTTGTGACACCAATAACAGTGCCGCGTTTGTTGTCTTTGAGGGCCGAAATTGTAATTTCTGCCGCACTAGCAGAAGAGCCGTTGGCCAGGATTATCAGGGGCAGTTTGCGCAAAATTTGCACAGTACCGCTGTTGATGGTTTTGCCTTTGGCAACAATTTGATCTGCTTTTGCTACAGCTATCGGCTTTGTTGGGCTGCCACGCACTATAGATTGAGTAACAATTTGGCTTTCATCTAAGAACAGAGACGAAAATTTGGTTGCCGCTGGTAGTTCTCCACCTAGATTGTTTCTTAGGTCGAGCACCATACCTTTGGTTTGGCCACCGTCTTGATTCGATAGGTCTTGGAACTTCTCGATGAAGTCGTTGATATAGGCTTCACTGGCAAAGGAAGGCATGCGGATATAGATAATATGGCCCGGTAACAGCTTCGCTTCGACTACTGGCTTGGGTACGGCCGTTAGGGTCAGCTCTACTTCGTACTGACTGCCATCAGTGGCCGAGGTGGCGTTGACTAGAAGTTTGTCACCGCTCTTGCCCCGCAGCAAGCCATCGACTTGCTCGCGCTGAAGACCGTCAAGTGCGACTTTGTTGAGGCAATTGATAATATCTCGCTCTCTTAGAGCGTTACCGTAGGCGGCGCTGCCATAGTGGATGACGTCGAGCTTGTAGTGGCTTCCGTGGCGATAGAGCATGAGCCCGCCAGTCACTTGACCTTGCTTTTGAATTGCCGCTTGATCGCGCATTTCTTGAGCAGAGACAAAGTTAGTCCATTTGTCACCGCTGGCTTCAGCTAACAGTTTGAGTGCTAGTTGAATGTCGTTAATTGTGCCTACTTTGGTGTCGTAGGTGTGTTCCATGTTTTGCCAGTTTTTCAGGCGGGTGGGGTCGTAGTATTGATCGCGAATGAACTCCCACATGCTGTGATACATGATTTGGTAGCCTTCGGAGGGGGCTTCGCCAGAGAAAGCTGGAGCGGTATAGGTGGGGGCGCCTGCTGTGCAACTAGCTGGCTGAGCGTTGGTTTGTGATGCCAGACAAAGGCCTAGAACTAGTGCGGCAGCAAAATGTAGACGACGTGTTTTGGGCATGGTTGTCTCCGTAATGTTGTGAATGGTGTTTTGATTAGGTTGTGTAATAGTGGTTAGTTGTCGTATTCGTCGTTGATTTCGCCGACCAGGCGCTCAAGCAAGTCTTCTAAGGTGATGATGCCGACTGAAACTTTAGTTTCTGGGTCATCTATCACTAGAGCCATGGGCATGCGACGAATTAAGAACCAGCGCAAGAGGCTGCTTGCTCTCATTCCGGCGGTAACTCTCAAGATTGAGCGTTGATGCTCTGCCAGCTTAAAGTCGTGGGCTAAACTTCCCAATTTGGCTTCTAGTGGCAGACTATTGATTTTCGTCTCAACTACGCCAAACAGATCTTTGGTTGAAAGCAAGCCAACAATTTTTGTTCGTTCTCCGGCGTAAATCGGCAATCGACTGTGTTTGGAGTCATTGGCTAATTCCAGCACGGCTTTGAATGAGGTGTTTTGTTCTACCATGTCGACTTTGTCGAGCGGAATCATAAGTTCGCCGACCGTTAAATCTTGCAGGTCCAGAGCCTTTTGCAAGACTTCTGTAACTGTGTGATCCAACTCACCGGCCTCCAGGCTGCCGTCAATAATCATTGACAGTTCATCTGCCGAATGGACAGGTTCATGGTTTGCTGTTTTAGTTACGCCAATAGCTCGCAGAACAAATTTGGCCAGGCGTGTGAAAATCCAGATCAGGGGAAATGTTAGCTGACGATAAAGCAAGAATGGCCGCGAGAAGAGTAGCAGTAGACGTTCCGGAAAGCGCAGGGCGATACCCTTGGGCACTTGTTCTCCGAGCACGACGTGCAGCAGAGATAAGAAGATGAATGAGAGAGCTAAGGCAAGGCCCGAAAAGAAAGATGGTTGTGCGAACGAGAGGTCAATCTCTGCTGGTAGTAGCAAGGCTGCTCTGCTTAGCAGTTCGTGGATAGCCGGTTCGCCAATCCAACCTATCATCCATGTCGTGCTGCAATCGGCTTACTGTTCTGGCTGAGCCTATGCCATTGTCAATTAACTCTTGCACCCGACTGCGCCGCATAGATACCAGGGCGAATTCAAAGGCGACAAAGAGACCGTTAATTGCCACGGCTAGAACAAGAAAGAGCAGGTAAAGAAGTAGAGTGTTAGTACTCATAAGATCCTATGCGAGATATCAGAAAAAGAGGCAGTCGGTTAACTGCCCGTGTCTATGCCAGGCAGGTCGCTATTATTTGTCACTACCGCTGAAGAGCGTGAACAGAAGGCCAATAGCGCCAGTAGTTAAAACTACAGTTGTGCCAGCGGCTGCTACAGAACCATAGCTTGAGACCGCAATAGTGGTTACAACCAAGGCGACGCCTATCTTAATTGGCACCATGAATGTAATGCTGCCGGCGGCAGTGAGTGTTTGGGTTATGAGCCTTGTTGTTATGAAGGCTCGTTTGTTTTGCTGTGTTCTGGATTTTCTTTGTCTTTGGTTTTCTTAAAGACGTCTTTTAGTGAAAGGCCATACTCTGGACCTACTTTGCCGTTTTTGATGGCGCGCCAGGCTACTGCTAAGGTAAGAACGGCCACGACGATTACTAAAGCTATTGCTGGATCTAAATTTGCAAACATGAGTCTTCCTCCGCTACCTGTTACCAGTGAACGACGATGTTGATACCTTCGACGGTGTAAGAGTCGCGCTGATCACCTTCTTGCCGGCTCCAATATTCGAATGTTGGATTGAATTTGGTACACGCCTCCCAGACAACTTTTGCCACAGGTCCAAGCCATGCCGGTGTGATTTGTGCCAGCGGCGCATGGCTTGGCCTTTCGAAGTCGACTCCAGCTTTGAGCGACATGACTATGGCCCAACTTTTGCCAGAACTAGCTTGAGCTGTGGCCCGTTCTTTTAGTTGCTTTAGAATCGAGGCAGCTTTGTCAGCTATGGCAGACTGAGCAGACTCTATACTTTGGCGAATAGCACTAATGGTGGTGTCATCGTTGAGTGTAATTAGTTTAGCCAGCAAGTCATCGATGTTACTCCAGTGCAAGACTATGTTGAAGCCATCAACGGCGTATCCATCCCGTTGATCGCCTTCATAGCGGCTCCAATATTCAAGAGTGGGCTCGAAGACTTGGCATTTTGCATAAACTAGGGCAGCAGTGCCTATTAGCTGTTCTGGGCGCAGTATTCTGCCTTTGCTTTCGTAGTCAGTGCCATTTTTAAGGCTCATGGCCACACTGAACTGTCGTCCAGCAGCAACATCTGTTTTTAGTTGCTGCATGGCATTGCCAAAGATTTGTTCGTTCCGTTCTGCCAGCTGACGTTGGGCTGAACTAATAGCTTCTGCTGTTATTTTTTGTAAATCAGAGACTGTGAATGTAAGCATTAGATTGCTTCTCCTTGAGTGCCAATGGGTGCATCGAGTGGAATCGGGCGGTCTTGATCGTCTACTGATACGAAAACTACTTCTCCTTCGGTTACGGCTATGGTTTCGCCGTGACGTTCAGCTTCTACTTTGACTCTGATGGTGACCGAGGTGCGACCAATTTTGACGACATCGGTCCAGAAAGTGAGTATGTCTCCCACTTTTACTGGTTGTTTGAAAGCTACTTCTTTCATGCAGACAGTGACGGTGCGGTGCTGCGTAACAGCACGGGTGGCAACGCTAGCGGCAATGTCGATGTTAGAGAGAATAACGCCTCCGAAAATGCTGCCCCAAGGGTTTGTGTCTTTGGGGAACATCACAAGACGGATGGCCGGACATTTGTGTGTGCAGTCCATTTTAGATCTCCTGTTTTCCAGGTTGTTAGAAATGGTTTTTTGGACCAAAGAAAAGACCCTCTGAATGCTTTTCACTCAGAGGGTCGCGAGAGATTTTTGTTAACCAATTAACACCAGAGGTCGATGTTTATTATTCGGTTCTGCCGTTTCTAGAATTTTGCGCACTAGCACCCCAGTTTCACCATCACCAAAGAGCAAAAAGGTAAATGCTGTGAGGAAGGGGCCGTCTTCAGACCAGCCAATATGAGCAGCCGCGCGTGTGTCACATTCGCTTTGAATATGCAACAAGATTGCAGCAATGGCGTTGGCTACGGATGGGCTTTTGCAGCGCAGAATGCGGTGATCACCGTGGTTACCTTTGTGAATAGTACCCTCCACTTCAAGTACTTCGTCCACAAATTCTGAGGCGTCTTCGATGGTGACCTCCAAGAAGACGAGCTGGTCGTGGTCTCCGATGTTGTGTCTGTCTCGTACTTCATTTCCCCTGATTGTGTAAGCTGTGCCACCAAACTTATGAGCGACGATGTGGATGATGCCTTTTTGATTTTGTGCTTTGGCTTCTGTCAAGAACAGCTTGGCATTTTCATCGAGCTCTACAGCTTTGACGCGTAGCTCCAGAACACGCATTACTCTAGATATCAGCGATGTGGCGAGCACCATGAGAATGAAGAAGGCGGCGATTTTGGGACCATCTGGATGACCAATCATGTTGACGCAGGTGGTATAGAGAAAAACCAGAGCTGTTAAGCCAAATGCTAGGGCTTGCCATTTGTGCTTTTTCCATGAACACCAGGTTGCTGAGATCGAGGCAGAGGTGATAAGCACCAGTACTCCCGTTGCGTAGGCGCCGCCTTGGGCCATAACATCGGCCTTAAAAATGACGGTGACAAGCACAGCAATCGCAGTAAAGACGATAATCACCGGGCGGGAAGCTCTGGCCCATGAAGGCACCATGCCATATCTAGGCAGATAGTGAGTAACCAGATTAATCAGTCCGGTCATGGCAGAAGCACCAGCAAACCAGAGAATGGCAATGGTAACGGTATCGAATATAGTGCCGAAACCGTGGCCTAGCAGGTTGTGACCTAAGACGCTAAGGGCGCGACCTTCTGCGCTACCCCCAGGCATCATTTCTTTGGCCGGAATTAGCAAGGTCGTGGCCACGCTGCTTAAAATCAGAAAGATGCTCATGATTATTGCTGCGGCAGCCAGAAGCTTTTTGGCGTTGCGAATTCTTCCCAGGGGGTGGTGGTGATTGTCGTTTTGATCGCCTCTGACGAGGGGTATAACTTGTACTCCTGTTTCAAACCCTGAAAGGCCTAGAGCCAGTAAGGGGAAGACCGTGAGACAAGCGAAGAGTATGGCTGACCAGGAGTAGTTATAGTCTCCCAGGAGACGCTGCCACCAGCCGCTTATGAGCTCAGGGTGAAGGTATACTTGATAGAGGCCTGCCGCTACGACGATGGCACTGAGTGACAAGAAAGCCACTACAAGTAGAACAGCAATGCCAATTACTTCGCGTAGGCCTTTGAGAAACAAAGCCCCTAAGAGCAGGATCATTATCAAAGCTACAGCTAAGCGATTCTGGGCGAATTGATCCAGGGCAGCGTAGGCCAATAGAGCGAGGCAGCCGATGACAATTAGTTGCCGAGACCGGTCAGCTATCAGGTATGCTAGTGCGGCTACCACGGCAGTAATGACATATCCTTGCACTGTTATTGCCTTGTGCATTTCGTGATTTTCGACGAAATGGGCAGCTCCATCAGAGGCGGAGAGGGTGATTGTGATCAGGTAGGCGCAGGCGGCAAAACCCAGTAGAACCAAGACGCAGAGTTTTGCTGACCAGCCTGGTAAGCGACTTTCTAGCATGCTGATACTGCCCTGCCCGTGTGGGCTCTCGTTAGCTACGGTGAAGTACACAGGCAGTGCGGCAAACAGAGTAACCAGGGCCAAAACAATCGTTGCCAGCGGGGCTAGTGCTCCAGCTGCGGCAAAAGCAATGGTGGGTTGATAACAGAGGGTTGAGAAGTAATCTACCCCGGTGAGGCAAACGACTCTCCACCATGGGGCTGTGTGTTCTACCTGGTGCTCTTCCTTGTCGCTCCCGGCCATAAACCATTTTTGTACATGTCTCGTTTTAGTCATTGTGCATTTCCATTTAGTGCCGCTTCAGTGCAGCGCTTAAAAATTGCTATCGCTTACAGCGTTGTAGCGATAACGTGTCTAGGCCGCCTTGTGTCTGACAATGTCACTGAGAGTGAGACCCCGTGCCATGCCTTCAACCCATTCGGTGAGAAACGATAAGAGCGGTATTTGCGCTCTCAAGGCGTAGTTGGTTGCGTCCAGAATCGTTGTGCGACCTTGTTGTTGCGAATTTGGCACTTCTAGACTGAGAAAATCAGAGATGATTTTCACCAGTGCTATGGTGTCGAGTAATGGCAATTTGGCTTCATCTCCGCTGTGAGCGTCAATCATAAAGACTGTGAGGGCTAGCTCTAGACCAAGCTCGGTCATTGCTTTTACCTCAGCCGGGTTGTTGATGTTGGCGCCGGCTAGTAGGGCAATCATGGCGGTTTTCTCTCCGCTATGGGCTTGAGCTAGACCGGTTAGGGCAAAGATGAGCCCGTTTGGACTGTCTTCAATGTGCTGCTCCGGTTGATTGATGTTTTCTATGGCTTGGGCCGCTCGATACAAGGCTTTCATGTAATGACGGTCAGCTGTTAAAACCATTTGTTCGGGGCGCAGGAAAGTGACTTCGGCAGTTAGGCTCGTTTCGCTATAACTAGTAACTTTTCCGCCATAGGCCAGGTAGCTGCGGCATAGAACATAGAGGGCAAAAGCCGGGTCTAGTTCATCGTCAAAAGCTACGATGCGGTCATGGTCTAAATATTCAATGCGGTGGATGCTCATAAAACCTCCTGAGGGGGTCAAAGTTTTTGAATAGTGAAAGTTGGTAGTGCGGCAATATCTTCATTAGCTACGCGCTAATGAAAAATGCTGCGGAGTGGCGGGTGTAGATAAGAAGTGTTGTAATGCCAAGAAAAAGAAGTGGATTACATATTTCTCTCCACCCACTAGCCTATGTCGCTCGGTTGCTAGTGTCTCTTTGGCTTGGTCTGTAACTGGTCTTTTGCCGGTAATTTCAGTTGATTGCGCTGCGCTAATTGGTGCGTATAAGTTCTTTTAGACGGGTTGAAAACAGGCCGCTTTGTGTTGTGGTTAATGAGTCGATTTAATCTAAGATAGGCGGCCTTCCGTAATTGCAATTCATAAAGGCCATAGCGCCCTTGCCAAGTGAGTAGGCGGTCTTGCAGTATTAGTGAATCTATTCCATCTAATTTTCAACTCCGCTATCCAGCAAGAAGGTTTCTTCCATAAGTCCCGCGCACATCTAGCAAGCAATCACTCAATGCCTTTGGTAGTAGGTGTTTCGCATGCTTCTGTTCGCACATTTCTGTTAGCGCCAATTGACTAACACAAACAACCATTGCGGAGAATACCAATGGCAGCAACAACTGAAGCTGTTTCAGCTTCTTCCCCCTCCTCTGCATGGCAAAATTTTCCGGCAGTCTTGCCAGAAGGTTTCGACTATACAGATTTTGATGTGCATGACTACATGCAGACTAGTGGTTTTAACGCCGCTGTCGATCAAGCTTTCGCCCCACTTTTTGCCGAAATCGAAGAGCAGGCTCAGTTGGTTAGAGCTCGTCTCGAAGCGCTTTGGCTCTCCTTTGGTTAATCAAGTTTAGGAGTAATGAACTATGTCTGAATCTCAATCACAACCTACATTGATTCACCGCAGTGGTCTTGAAGCACAGTATGGTAAGTATGCTGTCGTTTCAGTGTCGGCTGCTGCTGAACAATATTCGCAATTACTTGCCCTTGGTGAAACCATCGCTGAAGAGTATGGTATTGCTCCAGCCATGGTACAGCTAACTCCACTTGCGGCGGAACCAGTAGCAACCATTCGCTATTTGATTACCGTCACCAAGAGTACCGGCAAGCGCTAAAGCTTACCTCGCCAGATATATAAGACACGATCTTTTCAATAGTGGAGGTTCTTACAAAGAACTTCCATTTCATTCGCCAACTATTGCCCAAAAGGCAAAGAGGACTCACATATGCTGATGCCCATTACCGCCCTGCTTCCCTTCGTTTTGCTGATGCCAGTGATCTTAGGCATGATCATGGTCAGCCACAATATCTACAAATTTTTCGGTAGCCATCCTGAGCTTGGATTTTCCAGCGAAAGTAAGGCAATTGCCATTGCTGTTTTTATCTTCATTATTTCTGGAGTCATAGTCGCAATGCCTTTCTTGGGTATGGGCGGCTTGGTTGAAGTTTTGGCATTGCTTATCACTTTTGCCTACTTTGTGGTGGCGCTGTACTATCTCAAAAAATGGGTGATGCAGGCTATTTATACCACTCATGATGAGTTGACTAAATGTGCTTCGGCGATCACGGCTGTGAGCTTTCAGAAATCTGTTATGGGTTTAACTGCCCTGCTTTTGGCTTCTGGCAAGCGCACGGAACTGCTCAGTGATGAGCAGAAAGAAGAAATTGTAGAGCGTATCAAGCATGCCAGAGCTTTTGATCATCTACCTACTGATGCTCTGGTTGGTTATTTCAATACTTATCTTGGTGATATTGAACATCCAGTTTGCATGTATGCCTGGGAAAGTACCTTAAATAGAGTCAAACAACTGTCTGCCGATAGCTATCAGACTGATATCGCCATGCGTTTGGCAGTGTCAATTGTTGGCGGCAGAAGAGGCCGAAATATAGACCAGACTCGCCTGCAACTGGTGGCTGATGGTCTAGGCCTCGACTCAAGCAAGTACGCGCACTAAATTCTGTCTGCCCTAAACGAAGTTAGGGCAGGCTTTTTCAAGTAAAAACAACGGAGTACAAGCCCTATGAAAATTCTTTTGATCAATAGAAATAATCAGCTATTAGTGCGACTATCGCAAGTTTTGATAGCTTCTGGCCATAAAGTTACCCTGGCTATTTCGGTTAATGAGGCCCATGAAAATCTAGGTATGTCGTTTTTGCCCCCTGGAGAAGATTGCTATACCTCGGGCTCCTTTGACTATTTCGATCTAATTATTTGTCCAACTTATGATGTTCATACCTACTGCGGGCGCGAGAGTAATCTCTACCAGATTCTCAATGGTGCTGCAGATCGAAGTCGTGCTGCCTGTGGTATCGCTTCAAAGAAAGAAGAAGTTAAAACGATGAAACAGCATGGATTCAGTAGTTTTGTTTCAATGGCTGCTCTAAAAGCCCTGACAGCGAGTGATGTTGAGCCATTACTGGCTCGTCTGGTGGCTGATGCGCGTAGTTCTATTAGTAGTTATTCAGATCGAGATGAAGTGGTGCGCCGAAGAGAGTTCCAAGAACAACAAAGGCGCATGAACCAGGCCCGCAATACGCTTGTGACAGCGGCTTTCGCCGTGCCGGAGTATATGCAGACTGCCGAGCAAAGAACCCTAATTGCTGAATATCAGGCCGAGCGACGCGATAGCTATCGTGCCTGTTACTAAGTTCAGCAACAACACCACCAACAACAAACAAATTACAGGTATTCCAATGGAAACACCAAAAACGAGCGTTTTTCAGTTCATCCTCAACATCATATTCTTCATTCCAGTCACCCTAAAAATTAGTGGAGAGTGGCTATGTAAACGCGCCTATAGCACTGGCTCTTGGACAAGGACGATACCGGTGGCATTGATTGGTGCCGTTCTTGCCGTCCTGGCTGCCTGGCAGACAGCTGATTGGCTAGCATTTAGCTATGGATTAGGCAGTGCCACCTGGTTACTGATTTTCTTGGTGGTAACAACCCTTACCTACACCCATGTCTGGTCAAGCTTGTACTACTTTGTCTTGCGTCATGTCTGGGATTTGTGGGAAAAGCTTTGGCGCTCCTATGAAAAGCTTTGGAAAAACGCTTTGCTACCAGCGCTAGAGCAGATTGTCGCCATGGTACAGCGGGCTCCAGGAGCAATGGCACTGTGGAGTCAACTGCAAAATCAATATGGTGGCCGTTCTAAAGGCATTCGCTTTATTGAAACAGTACTCTATATTGCCCTCTTTGCCGCGGTTTCATACTATGGCTATCTAACCTATGCTTGGGTTTTGACCCTGGGAATTAGCTTTGTCGGTTTGCAAGCCTTTGCTGCAGTCGCAGGTTTTATCCTGGCTCTGGCATTAGTCAGTCTTGTCAGCCCTTTATTCGACAGCAAAGCCTATCAGTCTATTGTTGCCTATGGCTTGTTAGGCTCTTGGGCTCTGGTTCAGTATGTGCCTTTTGTCGCTGCTCAATCAGAAGTGGTGAAAGTTGCTACTTTCGCCGCTTCTAGTTTGTTCGCTATTACCTACCTGGTGCCAGCGCTTGTCGTTGGCTTGCAGGGAGGTTTTATGAAGAGAGTATTGCGCTATTGGAGCGAGTTACTTAATTCTTCTTATGGCGATGAAGAAGACAAAGACTACCAACGCTTTTACCAGCATTTACTCAATATTGGCTTGGCATTTGCCTTTGCCTGGGTTCTCTATAGCTTAAGCATTGCTACTGGTCTGGCACTTTGGTTGGCATGGTTGATTGCTGTAGTCTCTCTGGTTTATAGCTACACAGAAGGTTTCCAAAAACACTTTGGCCATTCGCAAGCCACCCGTGAAATGGCTCTCGCCACCATTTTGGTCGCCTCTTATGGCACTTACCATGCCGCACTGACAAATTCTGCTGCCCTTAACTTTGGCCTGTTGGTAGCAACTTTGCTTAGCACTGGGCTGGTGATTTATCCCATCTTTTACATTGTCGTTCGGGCAATTACTCGTCCCCTTTCAAGCTCTGTCGGCTATGCTTTAGAGAGGTTGCATGGTAGACTGTCAAGCAAAATTGTGGCTGCATTTGCGGTGTTGGCAGAAAAACGCAAAGAGGCTTTCAACGACAGATCTGATTTTGCCAAGCTCTTTGGCCATGTGCTCAACCTGGTGATTCTGGTGATTGCTCTGCTGCAAGCACTGCCTGTGGTGTCGGCCAAATTGACTAGCAACTTCTACGTCGATGCAATAATTATTGCCTTCGTCTCAATCAATGGCTTTGTTCTTTTGGGTCGTTTGTTTTCATACTATAGCGCCACTACTTTGGCCTCTGTAGGTGGTTTAGTCACCTTAGCCACCGTTGGTTACTATGTTAATGAATTGAGTGGCAGCTTAACTGCTGCGGCGTTGCTTGGTTTGAGCGCGGCTGGACTGGTAGGTGGAGTATTTGCACCGTTGTTGTACCTGCAATTCTCTAAATTGTTCACAGCCATTACCCCTACTCTGGCTCCAGTTTTCAATCGGGCCTTCGAAGCTTTGTGGACCGTCTACAAGGCGCTTTGGGCCAGTGTCGCTCGGCAGTTTAGCTTCTTGCTAGTTGTTTTGCAGCCCGTTTTGGCAGCCATCGCTCGCACCTGGCAAGTTGTCACTGCTCAGATTGCCCGGGTATTTGGGGCTTAGTCTCAGCTTGTAACCGTTTAAATGGCGAGGCAATCGGCCAGCTGGCTGGTTGCCCGCTCTATTCCTTCAAAATTACTACAATTTTGCGCTCTTCACTAGTCACTTGGCTGATCTGGTATGAGCGCAATCTTTTATTGATTACTCAAAACAAGAGGCACAATCATGAAAAATACCGTAGTTACTAAAGCAGAGATCGAGCAATTTCTTCCTTCTGTGGTCAGCCATTATGCTGAAACAAAAGTTCTCTCTGAATACGAGCGGGTGGCGTTTGCCAATTTCTTTCAGGCTTTTCTTGATAGAAATATTCTTTTGTTAGCCGGTTTGTTCAAAGTCTATGCCAAAGCACCGGAAGACTGTTTGTTGATTATGGCGGCATTTACTCAGGTATTTGGCAGCATAACCAACGACCACAGTAGCTACTACAGCTATGGTGAAGTTCTATTGCATATTCATGCTCGTACAAAAGACCCCAAAAGAAGACCTAACGTTAGGTCCACTGGTGAAGAGACGCACTCTCTGAATTTGTTTCTTGATGA
>LNEX01000363.1 GCA_001464165.1 bacterium Ga0077546 | reverse complement strand
GACAAGATTAGTGAAACCAATAATCACCGCCTGCACATCCCCCGACATTTTGCCAAAGCCAGCTTTTTCAAAGATATCATTGAGATAGTACAAAATAGCATTGATGCCAGAGAGCTGATTGAAGGCACCAATAGTGATGGCTAAGAAAATCGGCAGACGATACTTATTCTGAAACAGTGGTTCGTTGGGCAAGGCATGCTCAGCCTTGATACTGGAGACAATGTCTTCTAGTTCTTGCTCATAATTCTCTACACCGGTCTTCTGCAATACTTCGCGCGCTTCATCAATGCGACTGCGCCGAGCCAACCACCGGGGGCTGCGAGGAATGGTAAAGAGCATGACGAGAAATAGCAGAGCGGGCAAGCCCGAAACACCCAGCTTCCAGCGCCATTCGCTCAAACCCAAGGGCATGGTGCCGAGCAAATAGTTAGAGAAATAGGCAAGCAAGATACCTAATACCACATTAACTTGAAACAGACCGACTAAGCGGCCACGCCACTTTGCCGGAGCCAACTCAGCAATATAAACAGGCCCAAGCACAGAAGAGCAGCCAATACCTAGACCACCAATGAAGCGAAAAGCAATGAGCGAATACCAATCCCAGGCAAAAGCGCAACCTAGTGCTGATATGACATAAAGAACGGCAGCCGCTCGTAGGGTTTCACGAGCACCATATTTTTCACCAGGGATACCTGAGAGCATTGAAGCAAAAACGGTGCCCCAAAGTGCACTGGAAACAGTGAAGCCAAGTGCAGTGGCACCCAGTTGATATTCAAGCGACAGAGCATGAGTCGCCCCAGCAATCACAGCCGTATCAAAACCAAAAAGAAGCCCGCCGAGAGCACCGACCAAGCTGCTTTTAAAAAGATAAAGGTAGGGTTTGAGACTCAATTGAGCTTTGTAGACCTTTCAAGTATGTTGGACGCAGTAATTCTGGCGATTTCGTGATCCAGCTCATCTCGCACCGTGCCTAGTGTAAAGCCCGAGCGCTCAATTTCGTGCTCAGTTGTCTTAATTTTGGCAGCTTAATTTTGGCGCCCGGGTCGTCAAGCGCGCCGGTTGAGCCAAGACTTTGGCACTTTTGCCCTAGCTAGCCGTCGCTGACAAACATCTGTACCATTCAATAATTATTTAGAGGTGATTCAGCACATGGCTCAGCAACAAAGAAGCGGTATTTCTATCAGCCCGCGCATTTGGATCGCCCTTGCCATTGCTGTTTTTTCTCTCTTTTCTTATTTCGGCAGCGCTGTCTACAACCCAATAACTGAACAAAAACAACATCTCGACATGACTCCCAAACAAGAGATTGCTTTAGGCCTACAAGCTGCCCCCGAGATGGCACAAAAATATGGCGGTGAAGCCACCGACCCGGCCGCTCAAGCAGCAGTCGAGCAACTGGGTCAAGAATTAGTTTCAAGAACTGATGCAGGCAAAACCCCCTATCGGTATCAGTTTCATTTGCTAGCAGACGACAGCACCGTAAATGCTTTTGCCTTGCCTGGTGGTCAAATTTTTATCACCAAGGGACTATATAAAAACCTCAAAACCAAAGGAGAATTGGCTGGTGTCTTGGCTCACGAAGTCGGCCACGTAGCTGCTCGCCACTCAGCCCAGCAATTGGCGAAGCAAAAGCTCTCGCAAGGACTGACAGGAGCTGCCGTGATTGCGGCCTACGATCCTAATGATCGCAACAACAACACTGCAGCGATGGCAATGCTCATCAGTCAGGTAATATCTCTAAAATTTGGTCGCAATGATGAATTAGAGGCCGATCGTCTTGGCGTGCGCTTTTCACAGCAAGCTGGTTACGATCCCAGAGCCATGCTCAAAGTAATGAAAATTCTTGAGCAACTAGCAAAATCGCGCACACCTGAATTCTTTAGCACCCATCCAAACCCGGATAATCGCATCAAAAAAATCAACGATGAAATCGTCGCACGCTTTCCAGACGGGGTGCCCGACGGCTTAATACAGTAACTAACGATTTCTATTGGCACGCAAAACAACATCAAGCAGGGCATTCTTCAGGCCAGTCTGCAATAAATCAGAAAAACGCATACTACTAACTATATCTGCCGCAGCTCCGCGTCTAGTCAAATCATTGTCGAGCTGTTCAATTAACTCATCACCTTCTGGGGCCTGACCGACAGTAAGGAAAGTAATACTCATCTCGTTATGATTTAAGCTTACCGAGGGAACCACCTTGGTTAGGCAAACCATCGGTCAGTACAACAATCAAAACCGGTTTTTTCTCATGGTCTGGATCGGACAAGTGCGAATCTATGGCCGCTGCTAGGGGCGTGCAAATATCGGTTTCACCACTAGGAACTATCTTGCTAAAGACGTCTTCGAGATCCTTTTCTGAGGCATGCTCATGCACTTCAAAGCTATCGTTAAATGGAATCAAGGTGATGCCACCACGCAATTTATTTCCACAAAATCTAGAAAAATCGGTGATCTGATTGCGACACCAGCCCCAGCGAGACAGGTCATAGGGGCCTATGCCAAGGCCACCGTTCATCGAGCCTGAGTGGTCAATTAACAATACCACCTGGTACGGCGACATTGCTTTGAAAAACTTGTCAGCAGATGGAGAATCTGGCTTCAGTACTACTTTTGGCTCAATCTTCTCGTCTTTAGGTGCTGGCCAGATTTTTTCATCGTGGCTACGGCTGACAACATCTTCATTCAACCGGGCCCGAGCGACCTCTAAACGAATCTCAAAGGTACTTTGATAGCGCATACCATCGCGCTCGCAACAAAGAGTTAGCATATTTCCTTGCAAACTTGCTCGTAAAATTTTGTCCCCTTTGAAAATTCGTGCAACTGCGGCAGGATGGCCGGCTTTCACGTCAGTGACAAGCCCAGGTATACGGCTTTCATCAAGCGTAATACCAGCAGCATTGCAGAGCATCATCAACTCACTGACCTGCGCGCGCAACCGCAGCGGTGAAGCAGCAGCACGACCCTGACCTGAACTAAGTTGCCGACTCTTGCCTTGGGCATCCGCCAAATTAACGGGCATCAACAAGCAACTGGCGAGACAAAGAAGAACTAGTCTTTTGCAAAAATTCTTAGGTAGCAAATCGCCCGGTTTTCTCATGGCCGCGACCTCAATGGCCTTCGACTAGCTGGGTTACCTAGCTTACCAGGCACGGCCATGAGTGAAGCAGGATGCGCCATTGCTGGGACCGTAAGGTTGCCTTGCGATTGATCAACACCACCAAAATTGACATAGTTGCGCACATGCATGGTGGTACCACCTTCAGAGACTTTGTTAGAGCCCACAGTAGATCTCATCTGACTCTTTAAGCTCTCGCCAGAGGTAGTGATAGAACTAAGCCGATTTTGATACAGGGCATCTAGGGCAATACAGTCTTTTTTAAGGTGATCAATTAAAACATCGAATTTCTTTCTAAAGGATATTTCAAGGTTTCTAGCGGTGCGGCTGGATGAGTCGCTCAAGCTAGAAGCATAGCTAGAAGTAAAACGCGATCTAAAACTAGAAGCATAACTAGCATTATTACTAGGACTCGGCTCGGCGCCTAGGTCATCTCTGAGCTGTTTGGCTGCAAATACTACTTGTCGCTTCAGCAGCTCCACTTTGTCCAGCAAGGCAGCCATTCGCTCATTCTCAACTTTCTCCACCAGAGCTATCATGTGCGCGTCGAGAGCCATGCCATTACCATTGCGGCCACTAAAACGAGCGAGTCTATTCGACTTACGAGAGGTTGCTTCGTTTTCTATAACGGCGCGAATTCTTACTAATTCATCGACAACATTCAGATAAGAGTTGAAATTAGATTCAGTCGCAGAGAAAGGATTAATTGCATACAGCTCACTCTTCAACCTGGCACTTTCGCTTCCACTGGCAATCGCAAGCGAAGACGCAAACGAAGAACGCGAGTATATCTGGCTTTGAAAACTCGGCGGTGGCGGAGCAAAAGACGGCCTTCCGTTCGACTGAGCATAAGCTACAGAGGGAGCTGACATTAAAATTACAAAGCAATAACTAACCAAGATTTTGTGCTTCGCAGTCATCGACGACCTTCCCAAACAAATAGATGCCTTTTTATTCCGCAGATTCGAATCTTGGTTACCACTAATATTCTAAAATCACCTATGTCCATTGCCTACAACAAAAGGTCTGAGCTTGCCAGGCACGGCCAATAGGCCAGGCGAAATTGTAGAGGCAGAGCCGCCGTTAGAGCCCGTCTCGACTCCGGCCTGCACTCCGCCAAAATTAACATAATTGCGCACATAAAAACTAGTACCAGCAGGAGTTACCTGGGAAGAGCCAACGGTTGCCCCCATCTGCCCCTTCAAATTTTGGTGAGAACTAGCAAGTGAATCAAGACGCTTACCATAGGTCTCATCTATCAATCTGAATTCTTCCTGGTAATCGGCGGTAAGTATTTTGATTTTGTACTCGGCCTTAGTCTTTATGCCATCAACAGTACTCTTATAGTTAATATTCTGAGAGCTAATATGCGCAGGAAAATAGGCGGGAGTGGCATTGATCTCTGCATCCCTCTCCTGTTCAACTTTGCTGATTTTGCGATTAAGCTCCGCGCGCTTCTCATCTAGCTTGTGATGATACTCTTTATTGACCTCAGCCCTTAGCCTCTCTAGTTGCTGATCAAAATGAACTGCCTTTGTTTGACCATTGCTCGAATGGACAGTCGCCTGATTAGTTGAATCATCCCCTTTCACACTAGTTGAATCGCCAGCTAAAGACTCGCCAGCAGACTTTCGAACAGCAAGAGCGTCAAGATTCTTCAAAGCCTGATTACAATAGTTACTTAGTTCAGTGTCATTCGAATAGCGCAAACTAGACTGATACTCAAAGCGAGCAGCAGAGTTTTGGCCCGCGCGCGCCAGACAATTGGCATAGTAATAATGGGCCTGAGCATTGGTCGGCTCATTTAACAGGACTTGCTGAAAGAGCGCCACGGCCTTATCAAAAGAACAAGCCCTATAGAGAACAATAGCCTGATCAAACTTTTCTGCCCTCTTCTGGGCCACTGACTTCTCTGCTGCTTTAGTTTTGGCAGACGCAGCTACGGGAGCTTCCTCATTCGCGGCCGGCGGCACGAGATAGAGTCGCGCCCTATATCCACCAGAAGCACCTACACCATGGGCGGTGCCCAAGGCCACAGCTGGCCCGGCTAGAAAATATACGGCAAAACTAAGCAACTCTCTCTTCAAACTTACCACCTGGCAATTAGCACAAATGCGGGTGTAACATTATCTGTTCCCAAGATGAGGGAGTTTTATGCACTAGAGTCCAAGCCTGCAGATTCTTTGGCATCCTCGCCTTAGACACCTGCCCTTACTTTAGTCATGCTTTCAAGTCATGCGCCCAAATTATACCTCCGGGTTATGCGCCGCACAGCACCCAAGGCCATACATAGATATGCCACCCTTGACAGGAGGCTGGTGCAAGGTACGGCGGCCGTTTCAGTACAGTTCTAATGCTATGCTTATGGAGATTTAGAGAGTTCGATGCTTTCTTGGATGCTAATTTCAAATTGTCCATTAGACCCTTACTCTGTGCCATAAATGCTAAACCAGTCAAGAAACAGCACACGATTGGGCGACCTGCTCGTTCAAGCCGGAATACTAACCCAGCTCCAACTCTCTGAAGCAGCTCGCAGTGCTAAAGCGAAGCGCATTCAGATTGGTCAGGCACTGGTCATGAACGGTGTTATTTCACCCAGAGACCTGCAATCAGTCTTAGAAGCACAATCAAACTTGCGTGACAAGTCAGTCGAGCCGGCAGAAGCTCTACGTTGTCTAAAAATTGCCTACAAGTTAGGAGCATCTTTCAAAGACATTCTGGCCGAATACGTTTCTCCGAAGCAAACCCAAACCAGCAAACTAGGTGAACTGCTAGTTGAATCTGGCTTGGTTAGCTACGAGGTTTTGGCCAAAGCAGTAGAGCAAAGCTACAGTACCGGTCTGCCCTTAGGGCGCATGCTTGTTTTGCACGAGACCATTAGCAACGACCTACTCACCCTAGCTCTCGATTTACAAGTGCGGGTGCGCGATGAAATGATGTCGAGGCAAGAGGCTCTAACAGCCATTCGAGCCGCGGCAGGCATGGCACCTATTGCACCGGGAACTGAAGAAACTAAACCAGCGCCAGCACCAGAAGGACCGCGCAAAAAAGGTCTGCGCATTGGTGAGTTAATGGTGATGGCCGGTGTCCTCACCGAAACTGATGTGATGAACGCCTTAGAGTGGGGTCTAGTCAATCATCAAACAATCGGCAAAGTCTTAATCAGCCAAAATCTTGTTTCACAGACACTGCTAGATGCAGCATTGTCTCTTCAGAAAATGGTTGACCAAGAAAACTTTGAAGCCGCTAAAGCCAGCGAGTGCCTGGCACGGATTCATGGCACGGGTATTGCATTAGAAGAGGCCCTGGCCGAAATTCGCGAAGAGAAAGTGGCGAAAGACGGCGAAGTCACCTACGAGAAATTATTGATGTTAGCTCGCGTGGTCAGTGAAGAAGACCTTGAAGCCGCTTTTGACATCTCAGCTCAAAGTGCCACAGTGATTGGCAAAATTTTGGTACTAACAGGCCACATGGACGTACCAACACTGCAAGCAACCCTGCGTTGCTACCAGCTATTCTCTCGCGGCCTGCTCGGTCAAGACGACGCCGTGGTAACCCTCGACTACTCACTGCACCAAAACAGCGAAGGGCCGATCAAGTTTGACGACGCCCTTAAAGAGCTAGGCTGGAACAAAGATAGAGGTCTGCGCTTAAAAGGTGAGCCTACTCCTGTAGTAGAGCAGCCACCTAGTATAGCGGCGCCTAAGACCTCAGACAGCGCTGATTCTGCAGCCACAGAGTCAGAAGCAAAAGATACTGATGCCGTAATTATCTTGCCTGAAAGCCAACCAGTTCTAGAAGACACTGAAAACATCCCAGAGATGCCAGCCGATCAATCAGTCTCCGATATCGGTCTTTCTGCTGACGACGACGAAGATAGTGAAGACTCTAAAGACGGCGATGATTCTGAAAATCAAGATGGCAGCCAAAGTGAAGGTGAAGGGGCAAAACAGAGCACAAAAGCTAAAAAGCATTCACAAACTATTCAACCAGAAGATGCTAGGGCCAGCCGCCTAGCTACACTGATGCAAGGTCACAAGCAAGGTGAACGTGATCTCCTCGCGAATTTTGATCCTACTAACGATCCACCAGATGCCTTGCACAAAGTATTCGAACGCCTTGCAGCTAGCTACTTTACTCGGGGCAATTACACCCAAGCTCAAGTTATTTACGAGCGTATTTTAGTGCATCGCCTTAACCAGGTCGGCACAAGTGATACAGCACTGGTAGCCGATTTTAACAATCTTGCAGGCGTATTAGTGGCACAAGAAAAATACAACCAAGCCGAGCCCTTTATGCGTCGTGCTGTGTCTATTTTAGACGTGGCCAAAGAAGCAGAACCTCTAAAAGTAGCCGAAGCACTTTCACTACTAGCAACTATTTATGTGCGCCAAGACAAGCTGGCCGAAAGCGAGCCCCTGATCAAGCGAGCACTAGAAATTAGACGACAACACCTATCTAGCGATCATCCAGATGTTGCCCAAACACTTTCTGACTACGCTAAACTTCTACGCAAAATGCAGCGCGAGCAAGAAGCTGAAATTATGTACAAAGAAGCTCTCTTGATTCTCTCCAAAATCGAAGAAGAACAAAATGAGATCGATGCCAGCGAAACTATTGAATCTAGTGGCCCCGAAGAAAGCGAGTTAGTGGAAGCGGCTGCACAAGAGTAGCCTAATCATTAAAAGTAAGAAAAAGCAAAGCAAAATACTTGTGTGCACAAGTATTCATCAAATACAAAAATAGGTGTAGCAAAGCATTCCGGACAAAATAACTTGAAACCGCTCCAGTCGATAAAAGATATTATTAAAGACCAGCGGGCACGCCCATAAGTTGTTCAACGCGCAAGACAACTTCTTCGATGTCTTCGGTAGTAAGGCCAAAGTGAGTCACCGCTCTAATACCGAGCTGCCCTTCAACGGCCACAAGAACGCCGATATCGCGCAGACGGCGAGCCAACTCTTGAATAGTCAAATCGGCTCTATCGCTTTCAAAGAAAACCATATTAGTCCGATGTTTTGCCGGAGCAACGCGAATACCCTCTACTTCAGAGAGCCCTTGAGCCAGCTGTACGGCCAAAGCGTGATCGATGTCTAGTCTTTCGACCATGTTATCGAGGGCCCAATTACAAGCGGCCGCTAAAACACCAACCTGGCGCATACCACCGCCAAGGGCCTTGCGAATACGCCTGGCCTTGGCAATAAATTCATGGTTGCCGCAAATAATCGAACCAGCCGGAGCCGCTAGACCTTTTGAGAAGCAGAACTGTACAGAGTCGACATGAGCTGTAAATTCGTCAATGCTGGCAAGCAGAGCCCGACTAGCGTTAAACAATCGCGCCCCATCAAGGTGAACAGCTAGGCCATTCTGCAAAGCAATCTCTTTGACCATACGCATATAAGCCGGTGTAAGAGGTTGGCCGTTGTAGGTATTCTCTAAAGCAATAAGCTTAGTAGTAGTGCGATGAACATTGTCGTCATTAATACAAAGATTGATTTGCTCTAACGGCAGAGTGCCGTCGGCTTCATTAGCAATCGTGCGTAAGCTGACGCCACCAAAAGCAGACGCACCAGCTTGCTCCCAAATTGCAATGTGCGAGCGTGAACCAAGAATTACTTCGTCTCCACGCTGACAGTGGGCAAGTACGCTGCTGAGGTTGCCCATGGTGCCGGTTGGCACAAACAAAGCGGCATCTTTGCCGGTGAGCTGAGCACAACGTTCTTGCAATGAATTGACAGTAGGATCTTCGCCATAAACGTCGTCACCAAGTTCAGCCTTAGACATTGCATCAAGCATTGCCTGCGGCGGAAGTGTAACAGTATCACTACGCAAATCAATTCTGGATTTATTCATATATTCTCTTTTTAAGCACCGAAGAAATGCTTATGCAGCTGCTTGACGGCATTGTCAGCATCTTCGTTTAGGACCAAGAAACTCAAGTTTATATCAGAAGCGCCACCAGAAATAACCAAAATATTGATGTCTTTCATAGCGCTAAAGACTTCACCGGCAATACCACTACTGCCACGGAACTGTCTACCAACAACAGTAACAATGGCAGTGTTATTCAATACCTTAAGTTCGCCCCACTCGGCTAGGTCTTCTTTAATAGCGTCAAGGTTCTCGGTCGAATCTATGGTAATCGAAAGAGAAACCTCGGAAGTAGCAATTAGATCTATAGAAGTCTTATGGCGATCAAAAACAGTAAATACTTTGGCGAGAAAACCATGAGCCATAAGCATGCGCGGCGAGCTAATAAAAAGAGCCGTGATGTTTTTCTTGCTAGCAATAGCGCAAATGCGCTGGGAAAGAGGCACTTTCTTTGGATCAAATTTAGGATCAATATCACTATCAGGCACGTCTGCCTGAATCAGTGTTCCTGGGCTATCAGGCCGCATCGTGTTCAAAACTTTGACCGGTATGCTTTTCTCTACAGCTGGCTTAATCGTCAGTGGGTGCAATACTTTGGCTCCAAAATAAGCCAGTTCCGCCGCTTCCTGGAAGGTCACTTGAGCAATTACTTTGGCAGCCGGCACAATGCGCGGGTCGCAAGTCATCATGCCATCAACGTCGGTCCAAATTTCGATACGAGAAGCATCAGCGGCAACACCAAGAATCGAAGCTGAATAGTCTGAACCTCCCCGCCCAAGCGTAGTGGTAACACCATCGAGGGTGGAGCCAATGAAGCCCTGACTGATAACAGTGAAACCATCTTGAACGGCCCGACCAATAATTTCCTTGGCTCTAACTTCAACTTCAGCCCAAAGCGGATTAGCCTTGCCAAAAGAATCATCAGTAATCAATACTTTTCTGGCATCAACCCACTGTACTTTCAAGCCTCGACTGCTTGCGTACTCAGCAAGAACTCGGCTAGAGAGCAACTCGCCAATTGACGAAACAACATCAAGGGAGCGCTTAGAAAGTTCACCCAAATAGTTGATGCCGCGCAAAACTGACTCTAACTCTTGTAAGTGAATGTTCAAATCTTCAAGCAATGCCTGAGCCTTTTCGGCACTCAAAAGGCCTTTAACAGCATCGATGTGTTTTTGCCGAATCATTTCGATTTGCGCCAGGGCACCATCCAGATCGCGACGAACCGCCAGGTTAGCAGCCTCAATCAAGGCGTTGGTCACCCCTGACATTGCTGAAACTACCACC
>LNEX01000362.1 GCA_001464165.1 bacterium Ga0077546 | reverse complement strand
TCCTGCCACCGGCCGGTTACTGTCCGCTCTGTCCAACCGCGGAGGGCGGCTTTCCCACTGAGGTACCAAGACCAGATTATGACTTTGTGGTATTTGAAAATAAATTCCCCAGCCTTAAAAGAGAACCCGGAGATCCAGCAATTGCAGGCACAGCCCTCTGTCCGGTAAAACCTTCTAGCGGAGCTTGCGAGGTTATTCTCTACTCTCCCAAACATGACGCTACCCTCAGCGATTTGCCGCCAAAAAAATTAGTGGAGCTTATCCGCGTCTGGCGCGATCGCTACAATACCCTGGCCGCCAGAGAAGATATCAAATATGTGTTCATCTTTGAAAACAAAGGCGAGGCAGTGGGAGTAACGATTCACCATCCCCATGGCCAGATTTACGCTTTCTCTGAGCTGCCACCAATGATAGAGCGCGAGCTAAAGAGCGAACGTGAGCACATGGAGAAATCCGGCAAGTGCATTCATTGTGAAATCATCGCCGAAGAGAAAAGTAGCAACGCTCGACTGGTAGCAGAGAATGCCAATTTCATAGCCTTCGTGCCGTTCTATGCGCGCTATCCCTACGAGCTTCATTTATATTCCAAACATCACCGCGCGGCAATAAACGAATTTTCCAAGCAAGAAGACTTAGATCTTGCCGAGATACTACATGTAGTGCTTAAGAAGTTCGATGGTCTCTGGAACATATCTCTGCCTTACATGATGGTGATGCACCAGAGACCAACTGACGATCAAGACTATCCCGGCTCACACTTCCATATAGAATTTTACCCGCCCCTGCGAACACCACAAAAACGCAAATATCTTGCTGGTGTCGAATCTGGTGCCGGTACTTATATAAACGACACTCATCCAGAGGTCACTTCACAAGAACTGCGTAACGTCCTTCCGCACCTGGAGCAAGCATGAGCGCATCATTACCAGACAATAGATTAATAACACTGCGTGAGCGCTTCGCTAAAGAATTCGGAGGCGAACCACAAATAGTGGTGCGAGCACCGGGCCGTGTCAACCTAATCGGAGAGCATACCGACTATAACGATGGCCTTGTTTTTCCTGTTGCACTTGATAGAGACATTATGATTGCAGCGCGTGCAATTGATGGCGACTTTATCGAGATCTTCTCCGAAGATTACAAGCAGAAAGATCGCTTCTCGATTGCAGATATCATCAAAACGGAAGAGAAACCTTGGTCAAATTATGTGCGCGGAACAGCCGCAGTGCTGCTCAAGCATGGCTATAAATTTGGAGGCTTTGAAGCAGTTAGCAGTGGCAATGTGCCGCAGGGCGCAGGTCTAAGTTCGTCTGCAGCCTACGAAGTCGCCGTCTGCTATCTCATCAACGCCCTATCTAATTTGTCATTGAGCAAAAAGCAAATCGCTCTTTTTGCACAGGAAGCAGAAAACAGTTTTGTTGGTGTCAATTGCGGCATCATGGATCAGTTTATCTCTGCTTTCGGAGAGACCGACTCAGGGCTGCTGATTGACTGCCGCACGCTAGACTTCAAACCAATTACGCTCAATTTGAAAAGTCGCGAACTGGCTCTTGTGGTTGTGCACAGCGGTGTGCAACGCGGTCTTGTTGACAGTGAATATAACGAGCGCCGCAGACAATGTGCCGAAGGTGTTCAACTGTTGGCAAAACACCTCAATAGAGAAGTCAAAAGTCTGCGAGAAATAGAAGAGCACGAATTAGACGAATGCGCCATGTCACTGCCCGAGATTATCTTTAGGCGCTGCCGCCACGTCATCAGTGAAAACGCTCGTGTCTCAGCCACGGTAGAGGCGTTTGAGACTGGTGATTTAGCCCGGGTGGGTAAGCTGCTTGAGGCTTCGCATCAGTCACTGAGACAAGACTTTGAAGTAAGCTGCGAGCCAGTCGACATATTAGTCGAACTGACCGCTAACCATCCTGGCGTAATCGGTGCGCGCATGACTGGTGGCGGATTTGGCGGTTGCATCGTGGCATTGATGGAGAAAGCAGCTGTGCCTTCTTATTCGGCTAGTGTGCCCAGCGAATATTTAAAACAAACTGGTCTAACAGCTACCGTCTACGACTGCCAGGCTGCTTGCGGTGCCTCGACTGTTTAGTGAAGAACTGATTTCAAGACATCTAACGAACCGTCGATATCGAAGCTCATAGATTTAAATCGCCGCAATCCGGGAAAGAAACTACGAATGGTTCGCCCCAAAATGGTTCGCCCAAATCCAGAGCAGATGATGAGCAAAAGCACAACCCGGCTTTTAAGAGGCACCCCCGGAATCCCAGTCTTGCACAAGATGCTGACCAAGGCTGTGCAGGAGCCGGGCTTTTCTAACGAGGTCAGCTGGCATAATCAAGAAGGCCAGCAAATCACACTAGAAGTGATTTTGCCCATTTCGCCTAGAGTGCCACACTGGCAAGTCTTCTTGAAGCGAATCGACGAAAAGATTCTGCTGGGCGAATATCACGGTCATGACACCCTGATGGTCTATAAGAACGTTTCGGTGATAGCAGAATCAGAACCAATTAAAAATCTGGACGATGCCGCCAAGCTGGCCAAGGTCATGGAAATTCGCTTAAAAGCCAGCCAGGTATCAACCAGAGACGATCTGCCCGTTCCAGACTTTGCGGACCAGCCCAAGCCTAGCGCCGTCTATCTAAGCAGGCTGACTGCCAATAGGCTGCCGGCTCTGACTCCAGATAGTGCGCCGGAAGTTGCTCCAGCCGCTGCGGCATACGGGCATAACGAAGTTGCTGATGAGCCGGCAGCTGCCCCTCAGTCAAAGCAGGCCGAGGTGAGCCCGGCCTCCGCCCCCATCTCGGCAGCAGAGTCCAAACCAGAAAGCAACGGCGCCCAACACCAAGACGAACTGATTTCCAGCTATTTAACTACCAGGTCGAGTGCCAGAAAATCAAAATCAAAAGCTGTTGGACCGCCTGCAGAAAAAAAACCTTTCGACCCAACCAGCTCATATACAGACATATTGGCTGTCGACCCCACTGGGCACTCACAGCTCGGCAATCTAACCGAGAAACCGCTGATAGACCTTCTGCTCCATTTAAGCGAAGAGCACTTTACCGGCCGCGTGCGCCTGGAGAGAGAAGGGCAATCGGCGGTCATGTTTTTAGTGGATGGCCTGCCAGTCGACGCCTCCCATGGTGAGGCCCGCGGCAACATGGCCTTGATGGAGCTGTTTCTCTGGCAGGATGGCCACTTCAAAATTACACCCAGCAAAGTGGGAAGCAATAGA
>LNEX01000361.1 GCA_001464165.1 bacterium Ga0077546 | reverse complement strand
AGAAGCGGCAAAACATTGAAACTGTTCTTTGCAGACACCGAACCCGGTGTGCCTGATGAGCTGCTACCAAAATTGTTTGATCGTTTCTTCAGAGTCGAATCATCGCGCAGCCGCACCATGGGCGGCTCTGGCCTAGGGCTCGCCATCTGCCTAAACAATATGCAAATGCTCGGCGGCACAATTGAGGCCAGTCACTCAGCCATGGGTGGCTTAAAAATAGAGTTGAGCTTACCTGCCGGTTCCGAAACCATTGCCCAAGGCAGCAAGACCAATCTCAAAGCCATCGAAGTTAAAATCGACGGTAAAATCGACGGTAAAGAGGAAGGGGTCTGATGAGCGATAAATCCTTCCACATTCTAATCGTCGAAGACGAAATCAAAATCGCCGAAATTCTCAGTGATTACTTGTCGCAAGCCGGTTTTTCCGTCAGCCACAAAGATAGCGGAGATGGCGTCGTGGCAGTCGTTAAGAACACTCCACCAGATCTGATTTTGCTCGATGTTATGCTGCCGGGAATGGACGGCCTCGAAATTTGCAAAGAAATACGCAAATTTTCAGCCGTGCCAATCATTATGATTAGCGCGCGCGTAGAAGAGCTAGACCGGCTACTCGGGCTAGAATTAGGGGCCGACGACTATATCTGCAAACCGTTTAGTCCGCGTGAAGTTGTGGCAAGAGTAAAAATTGTCTACCGCAGACAACGGCCGCCTCAAGTTGAAGAGCCACAAGCCAAGCTATTCTCAGTAGATGACGAACAAGGCCGCATTACCTTTAAAAACATACCGATAGACTTAACTCGCACCGAATTTCGCTTGCTCAGCTTGCTGATTAGTCGCCCTGGCCGCATTTTTACCCGCGATCAACTACTTGATTTTTGCGCGCAATTAGACCAACAAGCCACAGATAGAGTGATAGACAGTCACATCAAAAATCTGCGCAAGAAGCTAGCCCGCATTGCCCCTGAGTTAGAGGTAATTCACGCGGTTTATGGCGTAGGTTATCGCTTTGAAATATCAGAAAAAGAGAATACCAAGAGCCAATTCTGATTACCCAGGTGTTTCAAAGACACCGAAAACCTCAAAGCCCTCTGTTGTCAAATGCTTAAATCGCAACTTGAAAACTCCAATTCCACGACCTTGGAAAGCCTCGACTATATATAATCCGGCTAATCCAGTGAGAAGCACTGACCACTGACAGTAAAGCTTCAGTGAAAGCAAATGACCGATGAGAGCCAAATAGAGGGTCCGAAATCAATGAAGACACTGATTAAGAATGGTCGCGTTATCACGGCAGTTGATGACTACCACGCCGACGTTCTAGTCGAAGACGAACGAATCGTCCTTATCGGTGAATCTCTAGCCCACCTTGAGCCCACTGTAGACAAAATAATTGACGCCAAAGACCGCTATGTCATCCCTGGCGGCATCGACGCCCACACTCATATGGACATGCCCTTCGGTGGCACAACCTCTGCCGATGACTTTGAAACCGGCACCTACGCCGCAGCTCATGGCGGAACCACCACAATAATCGATTTTGCCATCCAAGCTAAAGGACAATCACTTTACACCGCCCTCGACACTTGGCACGAAAAGGCGGCCGGCAAAGCCGCCATCGACTATGGCTTCCACATGATCACAACTGACTTACCTCGTGAGCGCATCGGCGAAATGAAGAAGCTGATTCACGAAGAAGGGGTCACAAGCTTTAAGATGTTTATGGCCTATCCCGGAGTACTTTTGGTTGACGATGCCACAATCTTTAGAGGCATGAGTGCCGCTGGCGAAGAAGGCGGCCTAATCTGCATGCATGCTGAAAACGGCATAGTGATCGACGAAATTGTTCGCTACGCCTTAGAAAAGGGCCACACGGCGCCAAAATACCATGCCTTGACGAGACCAACCCAAGCCGAAGCTGAAGGCGTCAATCGCGCTATCAGACTAGCCGAAATGGCTGGCTCTCCTGTCTACATAGTTCACCTGAGCTGTCACGACGCCCTCAAGCGCGTCAAAGAAGCACGGGATGAAGGCATCCCAGCCTTCGCTGAGACCTGCCCACAATATCTCTTTCTCGACTACACAGCCTACGAAAAAGCGGGCTTTGAAGGCGCTAAATATGTGATGACACCTGCTCTTCGAGAAAAATGGAACCAAGATGAACTTTGGACTGGCCTGCGTATGAATGACCTACAGGTAGTTTCCACTGATCATTGCCCATTCTGCTTCAAAGACCAGAAACAACTGGGCAAAGATGACTTCAGCAAAATTCCCAACGGAGGACCCGGCGTTGAGCATAGGATGAACCTAATTTTCAATGGCGGAGTAGTGGGCAATCGCATTAGTTTGAATAGATTTGTTGAGATCACGTCCACAGCGGCGGCAAAGATCTTTGGTCTTTTCCCGAGAAAGGGTACTATTGCGGTTGGTTCAGATGCTGACATCGTCATTTTTGACCCAAACAAAAAAGTGACCATTAGCGCCGAAACCCATCATATGCGGGTAGACTACAGCTGTTATGAAGGTATGGAAGTTCAAGGAGTGGCCGAAACAGTACTTTCACGGGGCAAAGTCGTGATCGAAAACTGCAAGTATGTCGGCCGTAAGGGTGACGGCAAATTCCAAAAGCGCTCACGGGTGCAGCATCACGTCAAAGAGTCAGCATATGCAAAGTTGAATCACTAATCGGCAAAATTTGCATACATAGGCGCAGCAAGCTTGATAGAATCTAAGACCATAGACGCAAATTTCTATGAACAATGGGGACAAGACACTGGAAACTAAGACTGGGCAACTAAGCAAGACTAGGACGGACGACATGGGTTACGCCAAAGAATTCACGAAGATGGTGACCGAAGAGAGAAACTCTCGCACCAATGATCTAGACATTCTCGATACAAAAGATTTGGTCAATCGTGTGCAAAAGGAAGACTTTGAAGTTGCTCAGGCAGTCGAAAAGGTCAATCCTGAAATTGCAGTGGCAGTTGATTTGATTGTCGACAAGATCAAATCTGGAGGCCGCTTAATCTACTTCGGAGCCGGAACCAGTGGACGCCTAGGCGTGCTCGATGCCACAGAATGTCATCCGACCTTCGGCGTTGACCGCCAGATGGTTCAAGCTTGTATTGCCGGCGGCAAAGAAGCAATGTTTGTCTCTTTTGAAAACGCTGAAGACTCAAGAGAACTAGGCGAACAAGACGCCATCAATATCAAAATCACAGCCAAAGACGCGGTAGTTGGCATTACCGCTAGCGGCCGGACACCCTACGTCATAGCTGCTCTAGAAATGGCCAAAAAAGAGGGCGCAGCTACAATCGGTATCGTCAACAACTTTGAATCTCCACTAAATAAAGTTTGCGATGTGGTTATAGCCCCAGTAGTCGGCCCCGAAGCTCTCACCGGCTCAACTAGAATGAAAGCAGGGACAGCCCAGAAGATGGTGCTCAACTTACTGTCAACTTGCACCATGGTAAGACTAGGCAAAGTCTACGAGAATCTGATGGTTGACCTTAAACCAACCAACGAAAAATTAAGAGAGCGCGCTGTATCGATTATTGCTCTTATTTGTGACGTGCAAAGACCAATTGCAGAAGGTGCTTTGGTGGCCTCTAACGGTCAGGCAAAAACTGCAATCTTGATGCTCAAGCGCAAAATTGGCAGAGTACAAGCCGAAGAGCTAATCTCAAAATCGGGCAGCTCTTTAAGAAAATCGCTTGTAGCCGAAGTAGAACACTCTTAACTATCGCAAATACTCTTGCTGCGCTTGCCTATGCGCAAGAACAGCCTACGTAAGACTTTAGACTGGTCCAGCATTTGCTCTTGAAGTGGATGCTGGCCATTCACTATGTAGTTGCTACAGGCTTGGCCAAGACTCTGGTAAGACAGTGCTTCGTGTTCTAGAGGAGTAATAGAAAACTTCTCGTTTGCACAAAAATCAAAACCACTTGTCTGCTCCTCGGCAAACTGAGAGTCGACCAAGCAATGGCGAAGCATGCTCACGGCCGCACGTGGATCAAGCCACACGACTCCACTGGCCACTAGGTGAATGACCTTGGCTAGCTGTTCTCCATCAACATTTTTGTGGCAAAAACCATCAGCACCAGCCGCGAGAGCATCGAAAATTGCACCGTCACTGGTATGACTCGTGATAATCAGTATGCGGCACTCCGGTTGAACAGCCTTTATCAGCGCTGTAGCTTCTACGCCATCCATTACTGGAAGACCAATGTCCATAAGGACTACTTGGGGTTTAATCGCTTGCGCTCTGCGCACTGCAGTCAAACCATCGGCAGCAAAATCACAACAATCAAGACTAGAAAATTGTTGTAAGGTTAGAACCTGACCCACTCTAACTATTTCATTGTCTTCTACTAGTAATATTTTGATGGCGGCCTTAGACACAACGATGTCCTCAAAAATATCAAAGTCATCGTCAACGCTCTCCTCACATCTGGCAGCGCTGGACTAATTCGATTTCAAGCTAACACCCAGCATAATAAGTTCAAGGTCTTGGCAAATTATTGGCTACCTAGACAGCAAGTAAAAACAGCACAATACAAACCGAAGGAGCCTTCAGCAGAAGGCTCCTTCGGTTTGTCTCGCTTAGCTCTATCTATAAGTTCTGCTTCTAGATATTGAACACAAAGGCACAGTCTCGACAATAACTAAACTGAGGCACTAGCGGTTTCAGTTTTAGCAGCTTCTGCTTTGTGTGCAGTTAAAGCCTCTTGCAGCTTAGTCTCATCTGACTTAGACAAGTTTGTCTTTAGAACCTTTCCACCAGTACCTTGTAGGTCTTCTAAGACTTTGTCTGTAGTCATCTGCCGAATCAAAACACAAAGAGCTGAGGTACCAGGCTGAATTGTCTTGCCGAGTTCAATCATAAAATCATCTTTGATACCCAAATCTTCCAGAGCGCCAGTAATCATGCCGGTAGCTGCCCCCAGGGCCATGCCGAACATTGGCACGAGGAACAAGCAACCAATCAAAGTGCCCCAGAAGCCGCCCTCCAGGGCGCCAGCCGCAGTAGTATTGACGATCTGATGCAGTTTGACTTTGCCTTTCAAATCACGCACCACCACTACAGCATCTTCCAAATCAACAAGGTACTCTCTCTCAAGCCTTGCCAACTTCACTCTCATCTCTTGAGCTTTGTACATGTCGTCGTAGCCGATTATTACTAGCGTTTCCATATTTACTTCATCTCCTTACTTAATCGTACTTGCCTGCATATGAATCTTTTTAGGCCTGAAAGCCAATAAAACTAGGTCAAAATCTATCGTTGCGATAGATTTTGGATGCATGCCTTGTCTTATCACGACCAAACAAAGTGTGCATTAGATTGAGTGGAAGAGTTGATTAAGAATTAGCATTAGCCGGCAAAGTAATCTGCCGACTAATGCTGCAGGCGAGCGGCACTTGACTCAGCAGTTCTCATGATGGCATCACAGCGCTCTTCTGCTTCTTTTGTGATTGCGTCTTTTTCTTCAGGCCGAAGGTCAATATAGCGCGTGCCATCAGGTAGCCGATACCACTGATTGCCAGTCATGCGCCCATTGGCGATTTTCTCTTTCGCCTCAGCTCGAATGGCCTTGCACTCATCATGAGCACGCTTCAGAATCGCCTCAGCGCGAGCTAGATCAGCATCTATTATGGCTTGACTAGCCGCTGCTTTGACGTCTGGTTTACCTTCAGAGTTAGAACCTGACTTAGCATTTATCTTAGCATCGGGGTTCGCGGGGTTCTCAGTAGCGCCAAGAACTGTCGAGTCTTGAGAAGTGGCAGAATCTAAAGCACCTGGGGCCGCTCCCGTAAGCTTCAATAGTGCGTACTGACAATACTTAGTAGTGGTCGCATTGGGCTTATACTTCAAGCAAGCCTCATACTCTCTAACGGCCTTGGCAGATTGACTTGACAGCAAATATGTATTGGCTAAATAGTAGTGCGCAAGCCAATTTTCAGGAAAGACCTTAATAGCTTTCTCAAAACTAGCTCGGGCCTGCGCATAATCCTTAGACTTGTAAAACTGACACCCCTGCTCAAAATCAGCCGCTTGAGCTGACAATGTCCATCCCGAAATAGCAGCAAGTGCTGCAAAAGCTCCTGAAATAGCAATATTCTTGTTGAACATTTGAACCCTGCATAAAATTCAGGTCTTAGCTCCTTCTATCTTACGAAAAAAAATGCACTTTAGTGGCTCAAATTGCTATCTGGCTGAAAGATCATGTTCCAGTAAATAATCTTGAAATTCTCTATACCAGGCGAGAATTCCGCCGCTTAAGTTGAGCACTTCACCATAGCCCTTACTGCGCAGCAAGCGCACGGCACGACGGCTGCGCACACCAGAGCGGCAATAAACAACCACTGGCAGCCGTGATGAAACCTCTCTATATCGGGTCTCTAGTTCGTCCACAGCGATGAGCTTACTAGAACGAAACCGCATTGCTCTATTTTCTTGCAACGTTCTCACATCAAGCAATTGCAGTTGTTCTTCTGAGTCAAGCCTCTGCCGCAGTTGAGCAGGAGAGATTGAAGAAGACATGCTAGATAACGCGCTAACAGGGGTGTTTTGGCAAGCTTCAGCCAAGGGAGTACTAGACGAATTATCTTGATTAGTCTCAGAATCATTTTCAGGAATAATCAGCTCAGAAGTAGAGCAGAAAAGACTACAGCTCGCCGTCAGCTTAAGAACACGAAAATCAAGAGCCAGAGCATCATAAAGCAAAAGTCGACCAGCCAAACTCTCACCAATTCCCAGTATAAGCTTTAGCACTTCTGTCGCCTGCAGGCTACCAATTACCCCTGCCAAAACTCCGACCACACCAGCTTCTGCGCAGTTATCTATTACAGCATTTTCTTCAGGGAAGAGACAGCGATAGCAAGGGCCCCCAGGTTGACAAAAGACACTGACTTGGCCTTCAAAGCGATAAATGGAGCCATAAACAAAAGGACGGCCCAACAATAGACAGGCATCATTGATAGCGTAACGAGTAGCAAAATTGTCGCTACAGTCGACCACTAAATCGTAGCCAGATATGAGGGCCTCAGCACTGACCGCGCTCAAGCGCTCATGATGAGTGAGCACGTTAATATTGTCGTTGCCTAAAGTTAGCCGACGAGCGCCAGCAAGAACTTTATCCTCGCCTAATTCAGTCTGACCAAATAATATTTGTCGATGCAAATTTGACAGCTCAACCACATCAGCATCGACAAGGCCAATCGTTCCGACCCCTGCCGCAGCAAGATAAGTAGCCACCGGCGAGCCCAGCCCACCAACTCCTACAACCAAAACACGCGCAACTTTCAGAGCCCGTTGGCCAGCCTCACCAATTTCGGCAAGAATAATTTGACGGCTATATCGTTCAAGCTCTGAGGCGTTGAGCATAATATCCCTAGAGCACCCGATGCCTACAATCAGCACAAAAAACTCTTAAGCCGTTGGCTCGAAAAAATCGAATCTCGTTCCATTGGCGCGAATAACTTAGATACATGCGGTCGTCGGCAATGCCACGGTAAGCAATATGAACTATGCCCTTGCAACAAACTAAGTCTTCTTCTGGGCTGCTATCTTCAGCCTCGCCGCTAACTTGCGCTTGAGGAGTACCTAGCTTTTTCTTTCGAGCCAAGGCCCGAGCTCCGGCAACAAAATCTCGCAAAGCTTTCTTATCATCAGTCATCCCCAAATTCTAACTGATCTCAGCTACTCTCGGGCCTCAGCGGCAGAAGAATGACAAAGGTTGAACCCTTGCCGACAACAGATTCAACTTCAACAGTGCCATGATGACGCGCCACAATCTCACGAACTATGGCCAGGCCCAAACCAGTGCCGCCGGGGTTGCCGCTTTCTCTCGTACGTGACTTGTCGGCGCGGTAAAAGCGTTCGAAAATTCTCGGCAAATCAGCAGGATCAATGCCGCCACCGCTATCTTGAATGCGAATCTCTAGCCTTTCGCCCCCCATACTGCGCACATTTATGTTAATGAAACCATTAGCTGGTGTGTACTTCACAGCGTTGGTGAGGATGTTGAGCAATGCTCTTTGCAATTGATTAGCATTGCCAACCAGAACTAAATCTTGCCCTCCGCTCTCCAAAGTAATCTGGGTAGAAATAGCCAATTCTTTCTTATCGGCCTGTGGTCTGATTTGATCAACGGCATCGCTAATAACCTGCGAAATATTGACCTCACTCTGCCAATTAGTTTCACTTCCGCTATCAAGCTTTGAAATGTCGAGCAAGTCTTGAATCAAGTTTGTCTGCCTATCGACCAGCCTCTCCAATGACCCAAGAAACTGCTCCCGCAGCTTAGGATCTTCAGCGGCTCCGGCCTGCAATGCTTCTACCACAGAGCCAATTGCCATAGTTGGTGTCTTTAATTCGTGCGACGCATTAGAAATAAACTCTTGCCTTACTCTCTCTTGCTCACGCAAACGGCCAATCATCTGGTTAAACGACAAACACAACTCACCTATTTCATCTCGACGGCGCACAGGCAGGAAGGCAGAAAAGTCACCAGAAATAGAAATCTGCTTCGCCAGCGCACTCATTTCACGAACAGGTCGATTGACTCGGCGAGCCAGCCAAAGACTAATCAGAACTGTCACCACACCGGTTGCTAGAATAATTTCAAGAAAGACGAAAAGATCTTTTTTCAATCTTCTCTCAATTTCAGTCAAGGGCACACCAACTCGAATTACCCCTGTGGTTGTGCCAGAAGAACGCACCGGGCAAGCTACATACATCCAGTTTTTCAAGCTTTCAGGATCACTTCGCGTTGTCTTAGAAATAACACCAGCCAACGCTTCGTTGATCTCTTGCTCTTTCGATAAATTCTCCACAGGTCCAGGTTCTGACGAGTCAGCCAAGAGGCGTCCATCTTTATCAACCACGACAATAGCAACACCAAGCCTGGTGGCACGACGATCAACGGCTGATTGAATACGCTTACGGGCCTTAGGTGAATCAAGCTCAAGATCGTTGTCAATTTCTAGACCGAGGTTAACGGCTTCAACCTCAAGAGTATTCTGCAAATCAGTCAACGACTCTTTGCGAATCGCCACCAGGGCCCAAAAGCTTACCGCCGCTAGGGCGATGGTAATCACCAATAGGTAAGTTATGAGCAGTTGGTTGGCCAGACTGCGGAATAACCACCTATATAAGATGCGGTCAAGAAGGTTCAAAATTGTCCCCAGAATCTCAAAGAAAATAAAATTGGGCAGCCTTTGCCTCTAAGTGTAAAGTCTAACCTCGTTTTTACAAGAGCCCATAACAATCGTGAGAAGCTGAATTTGCCTAAGGTTAACGGTCTTACATAGGGTCTTTTGCCGGCTCTTGACTTGGTGATGATGGGCTAGGCATTCTGGCAATATGTGGGAAACTACTTCACAGTCACTATAATCTTTTTGATGGCTTACCAGCTGCAAAAATCTATTTAGTGCTCTGATACAGAGGAGGTCCTGTTTAGAAATGTCCGTTGCAAACGTTACCGATTCCACCTTCGAACAGGAAGTGTTGAAAGCTGATATTCCAGTTCTCGTAGACTTCTGGGCTCCTTGGTGTGGACCATGCAAGGCCGTAGCCCCTGTAGTTGAGGACCTTTCTAAGGAGTACGAAGGAAGACTCAAAGTAGTCAAACTGAATACAGACGAAAACCCCAAAACCGCCCATGCATACAAGATTCGTGGCATTCCCAGCCTTTTCCTGTTCAAAGCTGGACAGGTATGTGAAGAGGTAGTTGGCGCAGTGCCAAAATCTACACTTGCCAAGGCGATCGAACAGCATGTTTAACCGAACATGCCTAGGCCAACGCACATAGACCACACCGTATAGAGCAGTGGGCACGACTAGAGCCCATTCTTTCGGTTTTTTGAACATACATCAGCCGGAGATAGTCGGCGGATTTGAAAGGAGAAGCTAATGGAATTTTACTCATGGAGTCGCCGCAGCAAAGCTAGCGTAGCTCTTTCAGCAGCGCTATTGCTCGGAATCGGCCTGGTTGGCACAACCACCGAGGCTTCCGCTCATCAGCACAGACGTCACCATAGACATCATCATCACTACAGTCATGATGCAGCCAATGTTGCCATGAAAACCCCTGAGTGCTCAACCACAGTTACTGCCTTAAAGAAAGCTGGCGCTGTTGGCTTGCTTCGCATTCACGGACCAATCACTGTTTTTGCTCCATCTAATGCTGGCTGGGCAAAAATGACCAAAGAAAACCGTGAAGGTCTGATGAATGACCCTAAGCGCCTGGCCGAAGTACTTAAGTACCACGTAGTCAAAGGCAAATACTCTGCCGCTGACTTGGCTGACAAACGCTCACTAAAGACCGTTCAAGGTGAGTCTTTGATGATTGACAACAAGTCTGGCACCGTAGTGGTTGACGGCTGTATCGTCACCACAGCTGACGTAGCTTGCGACAATGGTGTTATTCACATCATTGATGCTGTGGCTATCCCAGAACGCGGTAAGTGATCTTTAGGCGGTAGCCGAAGACCAGAATAATAGGACAGGGTGGGCATTGCTCACCCTGTTTTGCTTTGGCAAAATTTCAAGAATGGCCAAGAAGGGCAAGATCAGGGTAATCACTTATTGTGATTCCGTAATGGGAATGTGTAAAACTTCTAAGGCTATGCCAATATATATGTATTGCGCCCTAGTAGCCAAACTAGGAAATTTGAGGATGGAGATGAAAGAAGCAGTTATAGGTTTTGTCATTGCCCTTCTGGTGAGCTGCACTCTGGCCGGCTTCGACAATCCGCTTTCGCCGACTGGCTGGACCTTCGCCAACGCACCCGTAGCCGATACGGTCACTGACGTCAACGCTGGTACCTTTCAAGGCGAGGTGCTCGATTCGCAGCTACCAGTACTGGTCGAGTTCTACCGGCCAACCGACCCCCATTGCCTAACAATGACCCCAATCGTCAATAAGCTGGCCACAGACTCGCAAGGTTATGTTCGGGTAGTAAAAGTCGATGTAGACACAAACCAAACCCTAACTGAGCGCTACGATGTAGAAGGAGTACCTGGGTACGTTCTATTCAAAGAAGGCAAAGCAATCAACGGTATCAAAGGCGAAATGACCCAGCCTGAGCTAACCAAGTGGGTCAAGCAAGAATTAGATATGCCAACGGATTAATAATTATGGTCAAGTACGCAGTCGCTTTTTTTGTGGCGATGATTCTATCTTCTAGCTTCGTCAACTACAAGTTTCCACCGGGCCGAATGCCTGCTGGAGTAGCTGATGTGATCAGCTCGAGCCTTGGAGTTTGGAAGCGCAGAGAAGGCTTGATTCCAGAAGTAAAAATTGTCGATTCATATCGCAAACTGCGCTATATCGGCGACGTCAACAACAAAAATGAGAACAGAGATGCTGATGCGCCTGGCATGGGCAACAATTAGGAGAAGCGGAGAATCATGAAAACCTGGGCTCGTTGGACACTGCTTATACTCTGGACTGTCGGACTAATCCTCACGGCCCAGTACTGGAACCCGTTTGCATCACTACCGGCCTTCCTCAAATACTCAGTAATAACCCTCGTGGTGGCCGTGCTTTACGGCGCCTTCTTTATCATCATTCAGTTCTACATCATGCTCTCGGTGATCTTCCCGCTTCCGCCCAGAGCTGACAGCAAAGCACCAAAAAGCATTGGCAAGCGCTGGTTTAAGTGGCTCTATAAAGAATCGTCTATAAGCCCTAATGCCCCAAAGACTCTGGAAGAAATGACTGGCAACGATAAGGCCAAGCAAGAAATTCGCGAAGTCATCGACATCATCCAAAAAGCAAAGCACTACGAAGACTCTGGCGCCCAAGTGCCAAAAGGAATGCTCTTTGTTGGACCGCCTGGTGTTGGCAAAACACTGTTTGCCAGAGCCATTGCTAACGAAGCCGGTGTGCCATTCTATGTCATTGACGGTGGTGGCGTTGCTGGTATCTTCATGGGTCTTGGTGTGCTCAAGTTAAAGACATTGTTCCGCAAATTGAAAGCTCACGACCGCGCCATATTGTTCATCGACGAAATTGAGTCAATGGGTTCGAAGCGCTCGCAAGACCAGGGATTTGGCGGCATCGCCGACATGAACATGACACTTAATTGTCTGCTTACCGAAATGGACGGCTTCTCTGGTTCAAAAATCATGGTTATTGGTGCCACCAATAATGATGCCATGCTCGACCCAGCCCTAATGCGCGCTGGCCGTATGGATAGGCGCATCTACTTCCAGATGCCCACACCAGAAGAAAGATCGGGTCTGTTCAAATATTATTTAGCCAAAGTTGCCTGCGATGAAAACATTGACTATGACCAAGTGACGATGCTTACGGCCAACTATTCACCGGCAGAAATAGCCAACGTAGTTAACGAAGCCGCTCTAATTTCACGCCGCCCCGGCAACCCCAACAAAGTCACCACAGACATGATTCTGCAGGCTCTAGATAGAGTCTCTGTCGGCCTTGAGCGGTCGTTAACTAACTCAGGTGTTGAACTAGTTAATCATGACCCATCAATAAGGTTCGCTGACGTCAGCGGCATCGACGACATCAAACAAGAGCTGCGCAAAATCGGTGCAAAAATACCAAAAGGCGTCTTGCTTGTCGGCCCGCCTGGCGTAGGTAAGTCGATGCTAGCAAAAGCCATTGCTAACGAAGCAGGGGTGCCGTTTTATGGGTTGTCGGCAAGTCATTTAAATAATTTTGGCATGGGCGCTCAGCGTATCAAAGCACTTTACACCCAAGCCCGACAGAGCCCGGCTGCTATTGTTTTCATCGATGAAATTGACGCCATCAATGCCAGCCCCTTTGGCGGACCAGAGCCTACGGGAGCAGGTCGGACAGGTTCTCTCAATCAGCTTCTAGTGGAATTAGATGGCCTCGGTCGCAGCAATGTGATCACCATCGGCGCTACCAACATGCAAGATGATTTTGACCCTGCCTTTTACCGCTCTGGTCGTTTTGACCGCAAAGTCTTCATTGGTGTACCCGATGCAGAATCAAGAAGTTTGATCTTCGAAAAGTACCTCAAACAGATAAGCCTGGCATCATTACCAGACCTGAAGAAGTTAGGCAAACTATCCTTCAACTTTTCTGGTGCTGACATTGCCGCCACTTGCAACGAAGCCGCAATTTTGGCTGTGCGCAAGGGCAAGAGTCAGGTAACCGAGGAAGAACTAGAAGAAGCAATTGACAAGGTAATGATTACAGCTGGTCACAAACTCAACGTGGCCGGGATGAATCTCTCTCGGGTGCCAGATCTTGACGTCAAGCTCGATGATCTTAAAGGTGTAGAAGAAGCCAAAGCTGAAGCGGCTGAAGTTATCGCTATGCTCAAGAATATGAAGCTAGTGGAAAAATTTGGCCTCAAACCCAGCAAAGGGATTTTGCTAGTTGGCCCGCCTGGTACTGGCAAAACCATGCTAGCAAAAGCCATCGCCAATGAAGCCGGAATCGCTTTTTACTCGCTCTCTGGTGGAGACTTCCAATCGATGTGGGCCGGAGTTGGCTCTAATCGAGTCAAAGCAGTCTACGAACGAGCAAGGCGCAGCGGCAAACCGGCTATTGTATTCATTGACGAGATCGATGCAATCGGCGGCAAACGAGGAGAAGACTTGGGCGGTGGCGCCATTCAAGACGCCAACAAGACACTAAACTCGCTACTTGTTGAAATGGATGGCTTTGGCAAGACAAACATTCTCACTATAGGCGCTACAAATAGCATGCACATGCTTGACAGCGCCCTGTTGCGACCAGGCCGGTTTGATAGACACATTGATGTGCCACTACCGAATCTCGAAGGCCGTGAGGCAATTTTGAAAAAGTACTTAGAGAAATTCAAAGTCTCTCCAAACGTTCAAATCATGGAAATTGCTCGCATGACTTTCTTGCAAGCCGGAGCAGACTTAGCCAATATGGTTAACGAAGCTGGCCTCATGGCAATACGCGAAGGTCGTGTTGAAATTACTCATTCTGATATGGTTCGAGCTATTCAGAGAGTGAGCTTCGGCATGAGCCGCAGTCAGCACATTGGTGTAAAAGAGTTGTTCGAGACTGCCTATCACGAGGCCGGTCACACAATTGTTTCTTACTTCCGCAACAGAAAAGAACGCATTCAAGTAGTGACAATTGTTCCTACCGGTCGCGCTCTTGGATATATGTGGTCGGTTGAGAAAGAAGACCGCTTTGTCTCAGGACAGAACAAGCAGGACTATCTTGTTGACATTGAAGTATCACTGGGCGGCTATGTGGCTGAATCACTGTATATGGACACCACCACCAGTGGTGTATCACAAGACTTAATCAATGTTGGCAATACCGCTCGTCGTATGATTAAGAACTGGGGTATGGGCTCGTTCCCTTACAACACCTTGCATGCTCACGGTGATGCTAGGGGCCACGGTCAGTATGATGGTTGGGGAGTTGCTTCACCAGAAACTGAGCGTGAAATAGAGCTAGAAATTAAAAAGACGGTGGACGACTGCCTGCAAAATGTCCGCAACTTGCTCAAAGAAAAGCGTAAAGAACTAGATCAAATTGCCCACGCCCTTGTAGAAAAGGAAACTCTCTTCTACAAAGACTTAGTCAACATTCTTGAGCCAGGCAAGAGCGAAGCTGACATCAACAAAGAAATCGATACTCTGTCTGAAAGAAAACTGGTCGGTACTCCTCCTATTGTCAATCTAGAATTCCTCCCCGGACTGACGCACGTTGGTCAAGGTGGGGCCCCGAACAACGCTGAAAACAACAAGGTGACTGATCTAGTTCAAAACGAGAACAAAGATCCAGAAAACTTCAGACCAGAAAACTAGAGAGAAACAAATTGTCGGCAAAACTAAGTAGACAAATTGCAAGAAAGGCAGCCCTAGTGGCTGTCTTTCTTCTTAGCCAAACTGCAATATACACACCACAAGCAACTCTAGCCAAAGACTTCTCACTTACCGACATCGCCAATCATCCAGCAAATCCATTCAAAGTTACTTCTGCTGCACCCTACCCATCTCTGACAAAACGCTTTACTAACGACACCACGAGCAAAGCAGACTGGGTAGGTGGAGACGGCGCCTACAGCATTCCACTGGGCCCTAAACGCACCCTATGGCTCTTTGGTGACAGTTTTATTGGTCAAATAAGGAACAACAAACGCTCGAACTGCTCAATGGTGCACAATGCCGTGGCAATTGAAGACACTAGTCAGGGCAGCCCAGGAAAATTCACTTATTACTCGGGTAAGAAACCAATAAATCCAAAGCCAGAGAACACGGGCTTTTTCAACTGCCTAGACAAAGGTGATTACTATTGGCCGGCAGACGGCTTTCTTAGTAAGGGCAAGCTCCATATTTTCATGCATGTTGTACGCACCGACTACAAGCTACCGGCGCCATTTCAGTTTGAACTGAGAACAGATCATCTCGTGACGGTAGACAACCCCCTAGATGCCCCAGACAAATGGCGCTATCAAATCAAAGCACTGAACACTAGCGCCAAGCGTACATTGTACGGAGTGGCATGCCGAGCCGATAATAAGCATATTTACTTCTTCTGCTCGAACGGCGCAGTTGCCCTTGACCTCTTTAAGCATCCCACTGTCGTGGCTCGCCTTTCCCTAACAAAAGCAGTGCCCTTTAGCCTAAACAAACTTGAGTGGTGGTCGCAAAAATGGGAGCCCACCTACGAACTACCAGAAACTCTATTTGACGATGGCGCTTCAGAAATGACAGTAACGAAAATTCCCGGGCTGACTGGTTATTTTGCTTTCTACATTCCGCCAGACAAAAAAGCAATCTTTATGCGCCACGCCACTGAGATGCAAGGCCCCTGGAGCGATAGAGCGCTAGTCTACCAGTTTTCAACTGGTTCACCAGATTTGCTCTATTACAGCGCCAAAGCCCATCCCCAATATTTAACCGATGCGGCCAAAAACAAAGGCGAAATTATTTTGACCTACTGCACCAATAGCAGCAATTTTGCCAAACTAACTAGTAATGCCAAACTCTACGTTCCTCAAGCCCTAAAAATATCGCTGTCAAATTCTACTTCTCGTAAATAGCTCTCAGTGAGTTCTTATCGCGCTCAGACAAAATGGCGGCATAAGGCGGATGGGCTAAGGGAAACATAATATCGTGCGGATTGCTAGAATGATTGAGTCCGAGAGCGTGGCCAACTTCATGCAAGACGCAGGCCTCAAGCTTAACTAAGTTGTAGCGCTCATCCCAGAATATTTCGATGCGTGACCATTTAACGATGTCGTCGCTACTATCATCCCACTGAAGAGCGGTCTCAGCGGCCTTCTCGCCGAGGCCGCTGCGCTTTGAGCCCCGCATTACTCGCACAAGCTTGCAAACGATATCGGCAGACTTTTGATCTGAGACAATCTTAAATGTAGTTTTGCCTCCAGAAGCAATCTGCCACCGTTCAAACGCACGAACGACGTCTTGATGAAAAGGCTCCTTCAATTCTTTCAATTCAGGATCTGACCAAATTGCTATCCGCAACGGGAAAGCTGACTTCTTCCAGCCGTGTTTATCAGCGAAATCGTTAGCGAAGACATACTGAGGTGAATTGGCATCGCCCAGCGAATGATAATAACTCAAGCGCTGCATAGCTAATTGCACTCTATATTGATCAATCTCGGCCACGGGCTGACGGCTAAGAATTTGCTTGTACACCAAAATGGCATCAGCAAACTTACCTGTATGTTCGTACACTTCGGCCATACCAAAGCGGCCCGCATTACTTTTAGGATTGAGCAAAGTACAAGCCAAAAAACTCTCTTCAGCCTTACGAAAGCGACCAGCGTCCATCATTGCTCGACCCAATTTAAAATGCGCAGTAAAGTTGTGGGGCTCTTGCCGCACAGCTTGCTCTAATTTTTCAACAATCTCAGATGTAGAATTCTCCATCTGAGTCTTCGCTTGAGGGCCTCCCTGCGCGGGAAGCGAAAAACTAAGCGAAAGCACAGCTATTGCTATGGCAATTGACTGCAAACTAAAATTTGAAATTTGTCGAAGCATATTTCATATCTTAGCCGCAGCCAACAAAAAAGGGCGACTATCGATAGATGTAAAAAAGGAGCGCTGGGCGCCCCTTTTAATTTCTCACCAATGACTTGTGATTAGCGTTCCAAACTCTATCTGCGACTACGTAATGCTAGGCGCTTCAAAAGATTCAAGTGGATTGCCTTCAAGTAGACGCTTGTCACGTGCTGCTTTCTGCTTGGCCTGATACTCTGCGTCAGCTTTCGCATCCGCAGAAACAGCTGTTACAGCAAAGTCTTCACCAGGGGCGGCAACGTCACTACCTGCCACCACCGGGGGCGCTACAGTATCATTCGAAGCTTTGAGCTGGGGTTTAGTGCCGGCAGCTGGTTCCTTAAGTGGCTCTTGAAGTGGCTCTTGAACTGGCGCTGTAGCTGGTTCTTCAAGGGCTTTAGCGTTGGGAACAACTGTAGAGTCAGCTGGAGTACCAGTTTTGACCGGATTTCCGCCACCATCAAGAACAGGAGCGCCACTGCTATCTTTCAGTGTGTCAGCAGCTGGCGCTGGTTTAACATCACCTTCGCCACTGCGCTTGCCGTCGAAAAGTTCTGGGGTAGCAGCTGGGCCAGGAGCGACATCGGTCTTAGCACCTTGGTCTGTTTCAGCCGCAGCCGGTGGAGCAATATCACCGCCCCCACTACGCTTGTCGTCAAACAAAGCAGG
>LNEX01000360.1 GCA_001464165.1 bacterium Ga0077546 | reverse complement strand
AGACCAGGGCAAACTTGAATTAGTAGGCGGCCGCCTCTATATTACTGACCTCTCAAGATCTGTGGCCACCACAGCCAACCTTGAGTATTACGCCAAGTTAGTGCAAGAAAAAGCTCTCCTGCGCAGTTTGATTAAGGCTGGTACTGAAATCGTTGGCAGTTGTTATGAAGAAACTGATGCTGACACAGCTTTAGATAAAGCCGAGCACATGATCTTCAACCTGGCCCAGCGCCGCAATATGCAGCAAATGGTGCATATTAAGCACATCGTCGAAGCTTCATTCCAAAAGATTGAAGAACGCTACGAAAACAAAGACACACTCTCTGGCACCCCGTCTGGCTTCTACGACCTTGATGCCATGACATCAGGTTTTCAGCCATCAGATTTGGTCATCATTGCTGCTCGTCCTTCTATGGGCAAAACGGCCTTCGTACTCAACATCGCCCAGGCCTGTGCTGTCGAACACGGCACCCCTTGCGCCATTTTCTCCCTAGAAATGTCAAAAGAATCGCTAGTACAGAGAATGCTCTGTGCTGAAGCGAAAATTGACTCTAACCGTCTGCGCACTGGACACCTGCACACCAACGACTGGCAAGCCCTGGCCATGGCCATGGGTCGCCTTGGCGAAGCACCGATTTTTATTGATGACTCAGCCATGGTTAACGTTCTTGAAATTCGCGCCAAGTGTCGCCGACTAAAAGCTGAAAACAAAGCTCTCGGCATGATCATCATCGACTACATTCAGTTATTGCAAGGCAGAAAAGCCACCGATAACCGGGTGCAAGAAGTATCGGAAATTTCCCGTTCGCTAAAAACCTTGGCCCGCGAATTATCAGTGCCAGTAATCGCGCTCTCCCAGCTCTCCCGCGCAGTAGAAGCTCGCCAAAACAAGCGACCAATGCTCTCAGACTTGAGAGAATCGGGCTCAATCGAGCAAGACGCCGACTTAGTTATGTTCATTTACCGCGATGAGTACTACAACCCCGAAACTGAACAGCGCGGAGAAGCCGAAATCATTATCGCCAAACAAAGAAACGGCCCTACTGGTACAGTCGATTTGCTCTATCAAGGCTCAATCACACGCTTCCTCAACAAAGTGCATACAGATGGCGCCCCTAATCCCAATCGCGACTAGTGTTTTTTAAGCAGGTGTTGTTATGTGGGTAAGTGGCAAACGTCCACCAATTATAATTCCGCCGACAGTCATGTTCATATTTATTATCGGCATAGCCGTGCTTATAACAATGCTCATAACCAGCAATCAAACTGCTCATGACGAAGCTGTGAGAGCAAAAGAATCAGATCTGATGCAGCAGCTAAAAAGCAAATAGCTAAAACATAAATGGTTCACAGAGTGAACTATCTGTTTTGCTGATTTTGAATTGGTTTCCATGGAAACTATCTTTCTTGCAGAAAAAGACAAGACCAGCTCTAAGTGCTTCTGTGTCTACTAATTTATTGATCTGTTTATCCGTTTATCTACTATTAAATTGGCGCACAGATTATTTCATCTGAGCTGTGGCCGATTACAGGCTGACATTCGAATTCGCCGGTCTCGATATTGAGTACACCAAAGGCTGTGGTGGTGGCACTAGAAACAATAAGCTTTTTGCCATCCGGTAAGAGAAAAATGTTGCCCGGGAAATCAATATCGAGAGGCAATTTGATTTGCTTAACTGAAGCTCTCGTGGCAGTGTCAAAAACGGCAATCATATTGTCTTTGGCAATGGCATTATAGAGAGTGCCGCCATCAGGCGAAATAGCCAGCCCAGTTGGGCCGTTCCCTGTTTTTATATTAGCAAGTATGCCACGCTTGGCTATGTCAATTACGGCAATATGATTAAGTTCGCCACGACAAGAGACGTAGGCTGTTTTACCGTCTGGTGAAATCACAACTGCGGTTGGATTAGCTCCGACAACAATGGTGCCCAATACTCTTTGATTCAACGTAGAAATAAAAGTTACCTGTCCAGTAATAGTGTTCAATACCAAAATAGTATTGCCGTTCGGCGTAATTGCCATACGGCCAGGTCCTGGTGGCACTTTTGTACGAAGTAGGACCTTACTGGAATCGACCTCAACAACTGCAATGTCTGCGCTGCCGCTTTCTGATACGTACAACAATTTTCCGCTACCCGTAGCCACGATAGACTTTGGTGCAGACTTAGGCAATAAATCTATTTGGCCAACAAACTGTTTAGCAACAGTGTCAAGAATCAGTATGCGATTCTTACTTATATCGGCAATATAGAGCCTATCTGCGACACAAGCCATCCCGGCTGGTGTTCCTTCTGTGGGGAAATCGCTGACTTTCTTCCAGCTTGCTTGATCAACAAGTGTAATATTCCCGGAATTGCGCGATGTGAGAAAGAGACCCAGCTGCCGAGACTTTGGCTCGATATTATGAGACTTCACTGCACCTGCAGTGCCCGTAGAGTTAGTAGTGTGAATAGCCTCAGTAGCAGTCGCTTTAGCCGGTTCACCTATTACAACGGCAGTTTGACCAACCACCGATTTAAAGATGGGCGGCAAAACAAAACCTTCAGGCACAATCAAATCGTCGGTTAGATGACCTGCTAAAACTATCTTGCGCCATTTCTCACTAAGAGAAGCTAGAGGTAAAAATGTTCTGCTCTTACCACTGACAAGCACGCGCATAAATGTCACACCATTATCAAAGAAAAGCACCTGCGGCTTAGCTTTAACCGGCTGTTGCGGTGGATAAACCTCAACCAACTTCACCTGCGTTTTTTTGAGCACTTGTGGTGGCATCACAGGCAGGTATAAATCACCCTCTTTTGTCTCAAAGGCACCATCAAGACGCATTCGACAATCAGGGAAAACTGACTTTATAGAAGCCACAAGTTCCGGACTTTGTCGCGTAGCATTAGCTGGCAGAGCAAGAGCGAAACAAGCAATTAAAAGCACTATAAAAGCAAATCGCCTAAAGCCAAGAGAAAATCTCACAAGCCTCGACTCAAAGAAATTTGTTGTACTGTTATTGCTGGAGTCGAAAGCTTGCAAGCCTTTACTCTTTAGGCCGAAATACGTCGACAATCTTATCGAAGATTCCCTTGTCTTCTGCTTCAGCAGGCTCCGCATCTTTCTCGTGGGATTTTTTCTTCTTGCTATTAGGGCCGCCATGTGAGTCTTTTTTATGATCTGCTTGGTGTTCAGAAACATCTTTATCACTACTACTGCTACTAGACTCGGACTTATCATGAACTGGAGCACTGACTTTTAATTTTTCATGGCGAATTTCAGCTAGCTGCTCAAGTAATTTACGCTCTTCGCCGCTGAGCTTGGTTGGGGTTTCAACAACCACATGTACCACATGATCACCGCGCCGAGAAGGATTATTGAGATGCGGCACACCCAAATCTCGCATTACCAATTGGCTAGAAGATTGCGTACCAGCAGGCACTTTCAGAACCTTCGCCCCTTCCACGGTAGGCACCAAAATTTCTGCACCAAGAGCGGCCATAGAGAAACTAATTGGTTGCTTAACGTGAATAGTAAAACCATCACGGACGAACTCCGGATGGTCTTTGACATTCAAGACAACAAACAAGTCTCCGAAAACACCACCACGCGGCCCCTTATCACCAGCTCCCTGGAGCTTAAGGCGATCGCCGTCTTTAACACCTGCAGGAACTTTGACTTCGAATTCACGCGACTTTCTCGTTTGGCCAGCACCCTTACAATCTTTGCAAGGCTTCTCAATTTTCTTACCTGAGCCCGCACAATCTGGACAAGCAATAATCTGGTAACTCTGCATAAACAGCATGTTAACCAACTGTTTGACTTGACCTTGGCCCTGACAAGTATTACAAGTAGACAGATTGCTGCCAGGAGCAGCCCCACTACCTTCGCAGGTAGTGCAGTCTTCAAGCCTTTTGACAGTAATCTTCTTCTCTAAACCAAAGACAGAATCAAGAAACTCTAAATCTAGGTCATAGCGTAAGTGAGCACCCTGACGTGGTCCTGAGCGACTGCCGCCACCACCACCAGAAAATCCACCACGCATGCCGCCGCCAAAGAGTGCATCGATAATGTCTTCCATGCCAAAGCCCTGGAAGGAACTGAAATCGACGTTATCAAAATCGCGGGTCGAACCCTTCACACCTTCGTGGCCATAGCGATCGTAAGAAGATTTCTTTTGCTCATCTGAAAGTACTTCATAGGCTTCAGCAAGCTCTTTAAATGCCGCTTCGTCGCCACTTTCTTTGTTGTCTGGGTGAAGTTGTCTGGCGCGGTTGCGAAAAGACTTCTTAATCTCGTCTGATGAAGCCCCACGGGCTAGACCTAGAACTTCATAATAATCACGTTTTGCCATAGTTTCCAAGCGAGCACCTTTGGTTCAATCCATACATTCATCACTTTTTATAGCTCTTCTTATTAAAGGTCAAAAAAGAAGAACTATCGCAAAATTTTCCTTTGCCTTAATCCAATCCTTCACTATTTTTATCAAGCACTAAATCAACATCGAGTGCTAAATCATGTTCTAAAAGTGAGTCTTTATCAATCAGCGAGCTTAGCACCTGTTGGCTCGGACGGCCAACCTCACCCAGTTCAATGGGACGCTCATCGCCATAACTAGGCTTCTTTTTACTGGTGCTTGGTACCGTCGACTGACGCTCGTCTTTGCGCGGCTGCGATTGACGATTGCCCGAGTGAATAACCCGACCCAAATCAAGCAAAGAGACATCAAGGCCAGCCACCAACTGCTTCAAGTCAGCACTATTGTCTTGGGCAAGTGCTTCCTTAACAAGCTCTACAGCCTTCATAACCTTATCGACATGCACTTTATCAACACGATCGCCGTATTTTGTTACCGTACGTTCAGCTTCTGCACACATAGACTCAGCATGTACACGAGTAGAAATGCGCTCGCGCACCAATTTATCTTGATCAGCAAATTCCTCGGCTTCACGCTGAAGATGCTCAACTTCGCCCGGGCTCAAGCCAGTGGTGCGCTGAATAGTGACCGAATGCTTAATACCAGAGCCATGATCCCGCGCCGAGCAGTGCACAATGCCGTCAGCATCAATATCAAACGTTACTTCAATTTTCGGCACACCGCGCGGGGCCCCAGGAATGCCCGTAAGGTGGAACTTGGCCAATGATTTGTTATCGGAGGCCAACTCACGCTCACCCTGCAAAGCATGGACTTCAACAGAAGTCTGAGCATCTTCAGTCGTTGTAAAAGTCATGGTGCGACTGGTAGGAATAGTTGTATTACGCTCAATTATACGGGTGAACAAGCCACCGGCTGTCTCGATTCCTAGCGAAAGTGGAATAACATCGAGCAACAGTACATCTTGCAAATCACCAGCCAATATCGAAGCTTGAATGGCGGCACCAAGTGCTACAGCTTCATCAGGATTGACCGATTTGGAAGGTTCTTTCTGAAAGAAACGACGAATCATGTCCTGCACTGCTGGTATGCGAGTTGATCCACCGACCAAAATGATATGTTCGATATCTTGAGGGCTCAACCCCGAGTCTTCAAGGGCCTGCTGCAATGGACCAATAGTTGCCTCAACCAGACCTGCCGTAATTTCGTTGAACTTCGCTCTAGTTATAGTTGTTTCTAAATGCTTAGGCCCGCTTTGATCGGCAGTCAAAAATGGTAAATGTACTTCTGAAACAAGAGCCGTCGATAGTTCTATTTTAGTCTTTTCTGCCGTCTCTTTTAGCCTTTGCACAGCCATTAAGTCACCAGCAATATCAAGCCCAGTCTGCTTCTTAAACTCTTCTACTAAATAATCGATAATCGCTTGGTCGAAGTCATCACCACCAAGGCGGTTATTACCGCTAGTTGCTTGCACTTCAAAGACGCCTTCAGTAATTTCTAGAATACTGACGTCGAAGGTGCCGCCTCCAAGATCGAAGACCAAGACTACAGCATGCTCGTTGAGCTTATTTAGTCCGTACGCCAAAGCACTGGCAGTAGGTTCATTAATAATGCGCATGACTTCAAGACCGGCTATTTGACCAGCATCGCGCGTAGCTTGTCTTTGAGCGTCATTAAAATAAGCAGGAACAGTGATCACTGCTCTCGTCACTTTCTCGCCCAAATAGGCTTCGGCATCAGCCTTGATTTTCTGCAACACCATAGCTGAAATCTGCTCTGGGCTATGAGAAATGCCGTCTACTTGTACGCGATAGTTAGTGCCCATCTCACGTTTGATAGACTGCACTGTGCGAGTAGGATTGGTAACAGCTTGCCGTTTCGCCAATTGGCCCACCAAGCGATCGCCCGTTTTGGTGAACGCCACTACCGACGGTGTGGTGCGAGCGCCCTCTGAATTTTCTATGATGACTGGCTTTCCTACTTCCATAACAGCCACACACGAATATGTGGTGCCGAGGTCAATACCAATAATTTTGTCATCACTCATCAGAGTCTAGAATCCAAATTCATACATAAGAGCAATTACTCTTGCACATCAGTAAGATCGTAGACCTTACCGGACTTATCGTCTTTGCTGGCCTCATCCTCAGCTTGGCCGGCAGTAGCATCGGTGGCTGAAAGCGAAGCCTCGTAGGCGGCCTTGATTTCTTCAAAGGGAATGTCTTGAGTGCTTCTCTCATTACCAATAGATTCAAGACTTTCAGAAGTCTCAGTAGCAGAAGATGAAGCCATAACTTCTTCTGTCGCCGAGCTAACAACTGGAGTAATATCAATAACTTCTGATGCTTCTGGAGCAGAAGCAGCGGCTTTCTCTGCGCGGGCCCGCTCGTATGCCTCAGCCGCTTCACCAGTAAGAGCAACCGCCACATTAACGAGAGCTGGTCTTAAAACTTTATCGCGGAACATATATCCATTGCGCAACTGATGAGCGACACAACCATCGGGCACATCATTAGTAGGCACTTCTTGAACTGGTTCGTGATACATCGGGTCAAAAGGTTCGCCAATCGGCTGCATTTGCTTAATGCCAACTTGCTCTAAGCAACGACCGAAGCGGTTGCAGACCATTTTTAAGCTGTCTAACATCACTTTTGGCTCAGTCTTCTCAGTCAATTTTGACTGGGCCATATCTAGGTCATCTAAGGCTGGCAAAATCGCTTCGAGAGCCTTTTGCATACCTACCGCTTGGAATTCTTCCCGCTCACGGTCGATGCGTTTGCGATAGTTCTCGAAGTCGGCAGCCAAGCGCTTGTATGAATTCTCCCATTCACTGGCCTTACCTTCAGCATCGCGCAAGGCGTTCTCAAGATTGTTGATTGCCAGTTGATGACCTTTATCATTTTGGCCAGCCGGAGCTTTGCCCAAGTCAAGGCCAAAAGTCTCAGGATCAGGAGTGTCACCACCTGCATACATAGCCCGATAAAAAGCCTTCGCCTTAGATTGGCGATCTTCTTTTTCTTTTGATGACTCCTCAGCTGGAGGGGTCAGGGCGTCGTTATCGTCAATAGCCATCCCAGAAAAGGTCTCCCAACTATCTTGACAAATGCCAAGCGGTAAATCACTAACTCTAATTTTAAACGCGAGCCTTATAATTCTAATGCCTTTGGCGGGCAATAATGCGAATTACTCGCCGATCTTAAAAACCGCAAACTTAAAAACACAAAACTAAAAAAACTTATGTATATCGAAGAAACCGCACGCTTGGCACTATACGCCCCTGGAGAATTCGGCAAAGGCAGCTCCAAAACCGCCGAAGGGGTGCTCCGTTATGGCAAAAATCCAATAACTTGCATAATTGACCAAAGTCAAGTTGGCAAGTCAATTAAGTCTGTTACAGGAATCGATGCCGAAGCACCAATTGTTGGCAGCGTAGAAGAAGCCTTAGCACTAGGGACAGACGCTCTACTCTTAGGCACAGCCTGGAATGGCGGCGCCATGCCCGACCACTGGCGGCAAGACATCGTCAAGGCCTTAGCCGGAGGCTTAGATGTCATCAACGGTCTTCATGACTTCCTTGAAGACGATGCCAATATTGTTGCCGCAGCAAAAAAACACGGCAAGCGTCTCTTCGACGTGCGCAAACCGCCTGAAAACCTACCGGTGGCTGCAGGCCGAGTACTAGAAAACGGCAAATACAAAGGTAATGACAGCCTTGTGGCGCTAACCGTCGGCAGCGATTGCTCGGTAGGCAAGATGACAGTAGCCCTGGAGATTCAACGCTCTGCCAACAAAAAAGGCAAAGAAGCTGCATTTGTAGCCACAGGCCAAACCGGAATTATGATCTGCGGTCGAGGCATAGCCATCGACCGAGTGATCGGCGACTTTATGGCCGGTGCTACAGAGATGATGGTACTAGAAGCAGCTCAAAAGGCCCCTGTGGTTTTGGTCGAAGGCCAAGGTTCATTGGCCCACCCAGGCTTTTCTGGAGTAACCATGGCTCTAGTGCACGGCTCATGCCCACAGGCCATGATTATGTGCCATAGACCAAGTCGCACCCATATCAAAGGCACAAACTTCGCTATTTCAGATTTGAACAGACTGATAGCTACCTATGAGTTAATGGCAGCCTATATGCGACCAAGCAAAGTTATTGCCGTAGCGCTAAATACCAGTGACCTAAGCGAATCTGAGGCGCAAGCTGCCATAGCCGAAGTTGGGGCTGAGACAAAACTGCCCACGACAGACCCGGTTAGATTCTCTGCCGATCTACTCTGGCAAGCAATTGAAGATTTTTCCCTTACTCCATCTATTCACTAATAAGGAAAGTCTGTGAAATCAGCAGCAAATACAAAATCAAAGTCAATTAGTCTCAGCTTTGAAGCGCTTGACCTGACCCTAGCCTACCCCTTTGGCATTTCTTACGGCACTTCAAGTACTTCCCACAATGTCTTGGTCAAACTTGAATACGACGGCCACATCGGCCTAGGTGAAGCATCTCCTGCCAGCTATCACAGCGAGACCCCAGCCACGGTGCTGGCAGTGCTAGGCGAAATTGGCTCTAAGCAAGAAAAGATTTTAGGGAACGACCCTTTTGCCGCTGTTGAAGTTGCCAGGCAAATGGACCTTATGATCGCTGGAAATTACTCAGCCAAAGCAGCTATCGAAATGGCGATGCACGACTTGGCCGGGAAAATTTGCGGTCAGCCAACATACAAGATGCTCGGCCTCTCTAGCCACGCTTATCCAATGACCGATTTCACCATTGGCATTGATTCACCCGAAATGATTGAGCGAAAAACTAAAGAGGCTGTTGAAGCTGGCTATAAGATGCTCAAAGTCAAAGTAGGCACCAACTACGATCATCAAATCATCAAAAGCGTGCGAAAAATGGCGCCTAATCTACCGCTTCGGGTTGACGCCAACGGCGGCTGGTCAGTTAAACAAGCTATTGAAATGTCTAAATTTTTGGCCGACCATGGCGTTGAATTTATCGAGCAACCATTGCCGAAAAACGCCCTGGTTGAAGATTTTCGCCTGGTCCGACAGAATGCCGCTATTCCTATATTTGCCGACGAAAGTGTCTGCCGCGCGAGTGACGTAGCAAGACTAGCCGGTGCTGTTGATGGAGTTGTTGTCAAATTAGCAAAATGCGGGGGACTGCTAGAGGCTATTAGAGTAATTGCCACAGCCCGCGCCCACTCTATGAAAGTGATGTTCGGTATGATGATTGAATCATCAATTGGCGTCACCGCAGCGGCCCATCTATCTAGCCTGTGTGACCACTTAGACCTAGACGGAGCCTTACTCTTGCGCGACGACCCCTATCAAGGTGCTGTTTACGAAGATGGCTATCTGCGACTGCCAGAAGGCCCGGGCCTGGGCGTTTCTGAACGCAAATAAATCTTATAAGTAAGAACTTAGCCCCACTTAGCTAATCTATCTTTGATGCGATCAATAGTTGAAGCCGAATAGAGCTTAAATGCTTTGATCTTGTTGCGCGGCACTAGTGCGGCCACAGTCTCTTCGCTCAAGCTATCACAAACAAACAAATTAGCGTGCTTGACAATATATTTAAGTTCTTGCTGTTCATCTCGACCTATTGCTCTAACTGCCACTTCTTCTCCACGCATGGCTGCCACCAAATTCGATGCCATGTGCAACAGTGTAGGAGAAACAGAAACTAGCACCACTAGACTCTGAGCGGGTAAATTGGCAACGGCTTCAAGCTCAACTCTGGCTGGCTCAATATTGCATGCCACCAAACGAGTTAAGTCAGTGACATGCTTTTGAAATGAAAACAAATGATAGAGACTGGCCACCAGCAGTGACTCATTCATTTGACCTAGATCTGCTAATAACTCGAGGGGAGTAATGGTCTCCACGGGAATAGTAAAATGGGGAGCAAGCTCTCCGACAATAACTTTGTGAAAGTCTTTATTGGCATCAACAGCAAGGATTCGCCTAACCGGCTTCCGTGCCTTTAAAGTGGCCAGACAAGCTTGAACTTGTTCATTTGAATAACCACGTTCGGAAGCTCTAGCGACGAATTCGCTAAACATCTCGTCTAAATTGAGAGTGACATCTTCTGCTTCTGATTTGCGCCCAGTAGAAGCAACTCGCACTCCGCTGCCTTGCCGAACTTCTAACAGGCCAACCTCAGCCATATGATTGTATGCAGCTGTGATGGTGCTGTAATGCACACCTAGGCGATCAGCCAGAGCGCGAATGCTCGGTAGCTTCTCGTGGGCCGCAAGAGTACCCGAAGCAATTTGTAAGCCAAGCTGCTCAATCAGTTGATCTCTAATTGGAACTGCGCTCTCTTTATTGATACTAATTTTCAAGTGCATTCCAACTATTGGGTTACTACTGGCCCATGCCCAAACCAGTCAATGGTCGAACTTGTTCAAAGAAGATTATAAGGGAGGGAGCAAGTACCAACACCATCAAAGTTGGCATAATGCAAAACCAAAGAGGGAAGGCCATTAGTACAGGCAGCCTGGCAGCTTTCTCTTCTGCCTTTTGACCAAGTTTGTTACGCAAAAACTCGGCCTGATTGCGCAATACCTTAGAAACGCTGATGCCAAGTTGTGCACTTTGGTTGAGAGCTGCAGATAGAGAGCGCAGTTCATCTACACCGGTGCGGTTGTAAAGCTCCTGGTAGGCCTTTTCGCGATTCATACCAAGCAGTACATCCCGGCTCAAAGTCAAGAGCTCGTCGTTAATGGCCGATGACAGGGCGGTTCTCTCACTTGCGACTTTCTGAATAGTGGCATCTAGACCCAACCCGGCGTCCACACAAAGCACCATCAAATCTATCACTTGAGGCAAGCTATCAGCCACCGACTGCTGACGTTTCTTGGCCAAGAAAGCCAAAAGACAGTCTGGTGAGAAAAACAAGACAATCAGTGCCAAGATTGCATAGCCCGGATGAACAAATAGGGGAAAGAGCAGGGCGAGCAAACACGGATAAACTTTGGCTGCACAAAGGCTGCCAAAATAGCGGTTATTACGTAAGCCTGCGAAAACTAAGCGCTGCTGCAACCAAACAAGATAATTGCCAGGGGCAAGTCTCAATAGATAGGCGGCTGGCTCGGTAAAGAATGCTGGCAACAGGAAAGCGCTTGTCTGATTGCTAGTAGGCTGACTGCCTTTAGTCTTTGACTGAACAACTAGAAACGAGAGAATTAGAAGAAGAACGGCAGCAGCAACAAGCTCGGGATAGATTGTAAGAAAGTGAGTTAACGAACCAAGCATGCTAAATTTTCACCTCAGTCATCTTATTAATCAACACTATGCCAACACACTCAAGCACTACTGCTAGTACTAGCAACATACGCCCAAGATCGCTCGTGAATAACGGCTCTAAGTAGCCCGGACTAAGAAACTCAAGAGCAGTGCCTAACATCAAGGGCAAAAGACCGACGATAATTCCAGTCAAACGGCTTTGGCTTGTTAATACACGCACCTGTCTTTTTAGCTTGAGCCTCTGCCGCAAAGTTAAATTGGTTTTCTCCAACAGCTCAGCAAGACTACCACCAACTTCAGCTTGAATAGTGATTGCGCGCCTAATTAAGTCGAGCTCGTCCGACTTGTACTTAGCGACCGTGGAAGTTAGCGCCTCCGAAAAGGGCTGCCCCAAATTTATACGTTGCAAAATCTGCGAGAACTCTTCGCCTAATGGTTGAGCTGACTCCTTGCCAACCGAGCGCACGGCCTGCGGCACACTGTGACCAGTGCGCAAAACTGACACCATTAAATCTATGGCATCAGGAAGCTGCTCAATGAACTTGGTCCGTTTGCGTGCAGCCAAAATGGCAATATAAATTAGAGGCAAAGAGCAACAAACCAGAGATAGTGCCAAACAAATTAGCTCAGGAACTGCAAAAATATAGGCAATCAAACCCGGTGCCAAACCGCAAATAAGTAGAACCAAAACAAAGTCAGAAATAGACATTGTAATAGCAGACTGCTCAACTAAACGAACCAGCCAAAGTGGTGCCGGCAAGTGAGCGAACTTAGGAATAGCAACTTGGGGCTTAAGAATTGAGACAAATAGTGAAGATGCAGTCATTGTATCTCTAGCGGTGCCCGCTGCAATGTTGCCGGCCGAGCCAGAGGCAGCAACTAAAACAGGCATCGCTAATTGCCTCTCAGCAGAACTACTCAGGGCCTGCTGCACCCGCCTTGCCACTTGTTTTCTCCGCTTCGAAATTTTGATTAGCCGAACAGCCAGCGCGCCAGCTAAGATAGAAAAAGCGAAAATTGCAACAAAGTTAGTTATATTCAAATTGGTAAAATTCATGATGCACCATCACTTTTTGACGGGTCAAGGTGACCACTAGACCTTTCATCTTCGGCTTCCTGAGCTTCCTTAAATTGATAACCAAATCGGCTCTCATCTTCAGGTTCGAACCAATAAGAAGGCAGTGGTAATCCGTGTTCGACAAAGCGTTCAGACTTCAGAGGTCTGATACCACAAGCATTATGAAATCCGATCGAGTTGCCGTCGTGACCAGCACCTATTTGACGAAACTCAAATAAGTCTTGCATGCCGACAACACCCTCTTGCACTCCAGTGACTTCGGTGATACTAACGACTCTTCTAGTACCATCAGAGAGACGCTTAACCTGCACAACGAGGTCAAACGCAGAACCAATTTGTTCGCGAATGCTACGCTGAGAGAGCTCAACTCCTGATAGTAAAACTAATGTTTCAATACGACTAAGTGCGTCACGACCACTATTGGCGTGGACCGTTGTGAGCGATCCTTCGTGACCAGTATTCATGGCTTGAAGCATGTCTAGGGCCTCGGGGCCACGCACCTCGCCTACCACAATTCGATCTGGTCTCATTCGCAAAGCATTCTTTACCAGCTCACGCTGACCAACAGCACCACTCCCTTCGGTATTCGGAGGTCTCGACTCAAGGCGAATAACATGACGCTGTTGTAGGCGCAATTCAGCAGTATCTTCAATAGTGACAATGCGCTCAGTATCACCAATATAAGATGACAGAACATTGAGCAACGTGGTCTTGCCCGCTGATGTGCCACCAGAAATTAAAATATTTAGCCTGGCTTTGACAGCTTGCTGAAGAAAATCCGCCATGTTTTTAGTCAGTGCTTTCTTCTCAATCAAGTCTTCAAAAGCAAACGGAACAGGTCTAAAGCGCCGAATTGATAGAACCGGTCCATCCAGCGAAAGCGGCGGAATAATGGCATTAACGCGAGAACCATCAGGCAAACGGGCATCGACAATCGGTGACGATTCGTCTATGCGACGACCGATTCTAGCGACAATACGATTGATAATATGCAGTAAGTGATGATCGTCCTTAAAGCGAATAGCAGTTTCGACCAGCTTTCCATCACGATCTATCCAAACGCTTTGCGAACCATTCACCAAAATATCGTTCACCATAGAATCAGATAAAAGCGGTTCCAGTGGGCCCAAACCAAGAGTTTCGTATAGTACTTCTTGGGCCAAATTATCGCGTTCAGTAGTTGATAGAGGGAGTCTTTCTTCAGCTATTAGTAAGCGAATAGTACCCTCAATTGCGTCTTCTAGGGCTTCATTGCCATCCAGTTGCGTCAGCACAGCAACATCAATTGTCGCGATCAACCGCTCATGAATTTTAGATTTAAGATCGTGATAGAGATTAGATTCACGTTCGTCTTTAGCTTCAGCGTCAGAAATTTTGCTAATGCGCCGACTAAGAGACAGACCTACTTTCTTCGCTGACGCTTCTTCGTTTGGCGCCGCCACGGTTGAAGGGCCAGCTACTCTTTCTCGGGCAACATCAGGGTCAACAGATTGAACATCGTTCACTGGTGGCAAAGGTGTTGAACTATGACTTTGGCTTGTCAGCAATTTGCGCAGCTTTGACATATTATTTCTCTTTACTCAAGCTGATTTGTTGAAAATTTAAATTAGTCTTTTGAGAACCTCTGCCAGCTCTTTCACAGGAAGAAAGGACCTCATCAATGGCTTTTGAAAGAGCAATGCGCGGATACTTTGCTAGAACAGGAACACCTTCAATAGAAGCGCTCTCACAAGCTTCGTAGGCGTTGGGCAAACGTAACAGAGGAATGCCATTGAGATCGGTTGAAAGCTGCTGTTCTATCTCTTTCAACTTGCCACCAGAGCGGTTGAGCAACGCCACCAAACGGTCACTGGCAATGCCGAGGTCCTGAAACACATCAAGCCAGCGACGAGCAGCAGCAAGGGCTGTCACTGTGGGTTCAAGCACTAAGACAATGCAATCACACAGATCAAGCATCGAAACCAAATCGAGATTGACAGAACGAGGCAAGTCAACCACACAGCTGCCGGGAAGCTCTTTAAAGAAACCAAGCAGGCGGCAAACATCGGCTAAAGAGACCTGCAAGGCTTGATTGGCGTCTAAGGGTGGACTAAACAAACGAAACTGTCTAGCCAATTTAGCTGGCTCAAGAACGATATTCTCAGCACAGGCAGCTATCACTTCAGCATCAAGAGCAGAGCGGCGCGCAAGGTCAAGCAATGAATAACGCGGAGTGCAGTTCAAAAGGCAAGCAGCATCAGGCTGTTGCAAATTGGCATCAAGCAAAGAGATAGTGCCTCTTGTAGAGCCTAAAGCCATCGCCGCTGCCAAATTAATGCTTATGGTTGTAGCCCCAACACCACCCTTGGCACCGAGCACTCCAATTACGTTTACTTTCGCTCTAGGCTGCACTTCGCTCTTACTCAAGTTCATCTAATTCACCATAACGCGAGGTGAAAGAGAAGGAGCCATAACCACAGAATGTGGCCTTGTGCTAATGCCTAAACCATCTGAAAGCAAAAATCTGGCTCCAAATGGTGCCACCGGCGGCGGTAGTAGACCCGCAACGGAAGCACTGCTAGAACCATTATTGGGCACCACAGCCTTGGCGTTGGCAAAACTAGCATTGCGCAAGGCCACTGAATCGGGCTCAAGCATTACTGTCAAAGCAATTGATTGATCGAATACAACAGGAGTGGCCAGCAGTCTCAAGCGGGCAAAGCCCACCACCTCATTAGCCTGACTCGAGGCTACAAAATTAGGGTCGTTTGCTAGAACTGGAAAAATATACGAGCGTCCCACGGGCAATTTTTGCAGCTGTAAAAGCAACTGCTGGTGTACTGTCGTTGAGGAAAACAAACTCGAAGTAGAACTCAAATTGAAGGCTGAAAGATGACTGCCACGCTCAACTAGAGCCGAAGGAATCTCATTGTTGCTGATAGCTGGTGAAAAGTAGGCCAAATTGGCGAGAAGCTGGTTTACAGAGGCATTACTCGATGCATCGTTGTAATAACTGAGAGACGATGACGAACGAGTCAAATTAACCAGGGCGCCACGCAAGATATTCGCTGTAGGAGTGTTAGTTTGCAGAGGAGCCAAGATCAGTTTATACGAGGCGGCTGAAAGCGCGGCATTAGGATCCGCTAGAAGTCGAAACTGCAAGTTACTTATAGCTACTGGCAAAGTAGCGAATCCACTAAGGTCTTGATCACGACCGGAAGAATTACCGCGAGGCACACCAGCGCCAATGCGCGAAGCTGGCTGGGCAATAACTT
>LNEX01000359.1 GCA_001464165.1 bacterium Ga0077546 | reverse complement strand
CTGCTTTGTGCTGAGAAAAAGTACAAAAATTCGCAGAAGGAGATTAAATCATGAGGCTTTCAGGGGGGTTGACAGAATTGCCCGCCCCCATGGAAAAAAAACACAAACCCAAAAAGAATTTGTGATGGCCACACGAAATCTACAAAGTGAAACACGGGGGCGTCCATGCCTCTGTGATCTCAAATCATTTGTTTCGGGTGAGCCAGCACCAAATCCAGAAAGTAATCGCCTGTCCAGACCACAAGCTATAAAATATCAAGGCCTGCCGCGAGTAACTACTCAAAATTGCATTTATTTCGTAAAGTCCATCCGAATCAAACATCCAAAAAGCTAACTGCAGAACTACTACAGAGCCTGTGCCAAGTGTCCATATCAATGCAATAATCACACCGACTATTATTCCAAATCGTGACTTATTTTTCGTGCTTATAAAGCTGAATAAGCCACCGACAACAAATGCCAAAACACATTTGACGACAATTATAGTTTCCATTTTGTTTTCTCCAGTAAACAACTAGAGGCGTCGCACCGTCATAGATGCAGCGCCATTGGTCATGTAAAAAATGCCTCCACAAAATTGCAGCGACTGTTTGAATTCTTAGATCAGCTTATGGTTACCGAAGTTCGACCAAAGAAGTTCCGAAAAACATACTAGTAAGAGACCCGATTAACTGATTTTGATCGTCATCCCAATCACTTGGATGAAGTGCTGGCGCAATCACAACCGTATCAATTAGTCCTTCATTTAAGCCGTCATGCACTCCTTCATCAGCTTTTTGTACACCTAGTTCACCGCTATCCGAAAAATCGGCAAAGGGCGCCTGATTGACTGCTTGACTGTTGTACAAGTTGTTTCCTAAGTCATTTTTGTTCATTGGTATTTCTCCGTTGATTCAGTTGACGTGCAAATTATTTAGCAGTATGACGATGACTAGATTTAGCCTTAAGTCATAGTGTTGGTACTGGATGATTACCATCAAGGCTAGCGGCACTAGACCTGTGCATTGAGCTGCACAACCTTGCCAAACAGACGCTGACTGCGCGTCTCCACATCTTCAGCAGGGGCCTGATCAAGCTGATGTAACACCGGGTCATCATCAGCTCTTTTTTCTATCAAATTCATAAATAATTCCTCAATTTCAATTCAAACGAAACGCCTGCTCCAGCTAGCTTTCTAGCTACTGGGGCGAGTAACCATTCCAGTACTGGCAAACAATCAATGGGACTAAAGCTCATGCTGGCCAGATCTCGTCAAAAGACCACTGCTCATGTAGAGCAAAACCACCTTTGCTCTCCAGAATGGCATTCATAAAGGAACGCTCGGATCGCTCAGGCGGCCTTGATAAAGAAATGCCGCGTGTTGCGTCAGTTCTCTAGCTAAGGCACAGCGTGCCGCCATACGCGACTTATTGATGCAATGGTGCTCTGAGCCGTTCCCTTTGAGAAACTCGTAATCAGGAGTCTGCCATCTTGCAGCAATCTGCACCCAGCCTCTGTCACTTAGCAGCTCCAATTTACTTTCTACCGAATTATGATTCAAAAAATCAAGAGAAATGCGAACCAATGAGGCGGCATCTAGACGAGCGAAGAGATACTGTCCATCAACTCTCCAGGGAGCATCCCAATGTAAGCGCTGACAATAAAGAACCCCCATCGAGTTATAAATTTTCCAGACCGGCAACATGTCGCCGAGGGCAGTAACTTTTTCACAAAGCTCGATGTAACCACCTTCGCTTATGCGAATTAAAGATACGTTGGATTCAATATCAGGGTCGGTAGAAACAGCCAGCACATAAGCCTGACAAGTGACCTTAATGGAGTCAGCGTCAACATGTTTAAGCAAGCAAAAAGCAGAACCATCCGATGAAGCATATTGATCAACTATAGTTACCAGCGAGGTCTGATTGAACCCAAAAGCAAATGCTTGGCTGCTCGACTGAGGAACAATTCGTTCGGGATAAAAAATCGAGAAGTCAACACAGTTACCACAGGCCAGAAAATCGCCAAGGTTAGCCTGAGTTGTTTTCTCAGTAACTAAGATACCGCTTTCCAAATGGCCATTATTAAATGTATAAGTTTTCATAAAGTACTCCAAAATATCAATAATTAAGATTCGCGCTGAAGAAGCCTTCAGAGCGACAACGAAAAACCAATTCCAGATGCCACCACATCCTTGTGGTAGCTATTATTATTTGATTTCGATCAAAGAAGCTTCTAGCAACCAATCAGCTTAGCTTCAATCATGCCGATACCAGCTTGTTTAGCAGCGATACTACTGATTACTGTCAGTCTTGGCTAAAGCTATTCTCCACACTTTGACTTCAAATAAGCTACAAGCACCGTCTTCAGCCAGTGGCTCAAAAGGCAGTATCTCTAGAGGTTTGTCAAACGTGTAACCAAGGCCTGTTAAGTGATCACAGATGAGAGCAGTAACTTCATTGTGATTAAACGAAGCTATCACTTCATCACCGCCATGTGCCAACAGAGTGCAAGTTGCTTTTAAGTAGACACTACAATCTTTGGCAAAACATTCAACATGACCATCTTTGAAAGTAAAGCCAGTTGTTGCCGCCTCGTCAAAAATTAGTCTTTGAATACGAGCAGCGCCTAAGGTAAGGGTAACGTTCATGGTACTTCCTCAAAACTAAACCCAGTATCAAGATTGCGTCCGTTTCTTCCGCTGGGTAATAAAATTTAGTGCCGATACATCCAGTAACAGCAATTTAGATAAATACGCTGGACTAGAGACTCTGCCGACTAAGTATTCGGAGCAGCAGAGTTATCTATAGTTATTCCAGACACATGCACCACAAAGCTATCAGTAGGCTCGCCATCAATCATCGGACTATTAGGACTAACCTCATAGTCAAGGAAGCCGTAACCAATAGCAGTTAAATGCTCAAAAATTATTTTCCGAATATCGCCATTAGTGACAGAAGCAGTGACATCGTCTCCCTGCGGTGTGCGCAAATTGCACTTTGCCGAGAGATAGTAATCTGAGTCGCTGGAAGCGCATTGCAGAAGCGCATCAACAAAGATAAATCCTTCCTTTGTTACTTTCTCAACAACAAGAGCATGTATACGAGCGACATCCATAGTAAGGGTAACGTTCATGGTAATTCCTCAAAACAAAACCCAGTATCAGGAATACATCCGTTCCTTCAACCGGGTCAAAAGATTTAGTGCCGATACATCCAATAACAGCAATTGGGAAAATCTATCTGAAACACATTCCAGACAAATTTTCAAACGAGCAATCAAGACAAGCTCAATGCGCCAATACTAGCTCCAGCCGAGCACATAGAGTATGCGGTAAAAAGCCTCACGCAAAAGCGCAAAAACACCGCCAAGCAAACCTTTGGTTTGATGAGGCATAAGCACCGCCATGATCAAGAAAAAGATGATCAAGCTAGAAAACCAACGAGTAACTCGATAAAACACTTGCCGAACTACTAAAGCAAGCACCAGTAAAACCAGTATAGCCACCGGATCTATGTACATAAAATCTCCAAGTTATTTAAGGGGTTGCAAACAACCCAAAAGTGAAAATGGCTATGTTTAGCCGTAGTGAGCAGCAATAATCGCACCACTTTCGTCCAACTCCAGTTGAAGCACCAGACGCTTGCCACGACTATTGCGGTGGTGACCAGGCACTGCAAAATGAATGCGATTGGTACGAAATTGAGAGACACCGAGGGCTCCATGCAATACTTCCGTTATGCCGCAACGGAAATCACCTTCAGCCAATCGTGCGCGCACCAGCGACAAGTCGGGCAGACCGAGGTCGTGTGGGTGCAACGACTCAGCATGAAGCATGGGCAGATTATCTTTGCACGCAGCAACTTCCAACTCTGCTAGCTGATCCAGCTGCTTTTCGCACATTTGAGTGCGTGTAGGATACTCGTCATGAAGATTTCTGCCCTTCTCGTAACCGCCAAAGCGACCATGAAGAACCTTAGAACGACCGTTGTTTAGTGAAATAATAGTTTTCATCTGTTTCTCTCTAGATAAGTTGATTCGTTGACCGCCCTGCAGGCAATCAAATTAGTTTTCGCAGGGTTTTCTGAGAAGCTTTCTAAACGGCCAGCTTTATGCTCAACCGTTGTTTCTCATTGCGTCTAATGCTTGCCACCGTCGCACCATGACCAACGCGCTCTTCTAAGCAACGTTTGCTGTCATGCAACAAAGTCTCATAGCTCTCCTGACTCAGCCGACTTCTGTGGATATAGGCCGACACGCCCTTGGCACAGACCGGTGACAAAAGTCGCACAGCGACACCATCTTCAGACAATGTCACGACAAAAAACTCGACTTGAGTACCCCGAGTCAGTCCCATTTCAGCGTTGTACTCCATTGCCTTGATTTCGCTAGCGATTGGTCTTCTCGAGGCTGTTCCCACAATTACATCCATAACGTCCCCAATATTCAAGGCGTCATAGCGGTCGAAGCGCTCAGCATCGCAGTATCCAGCCAGCTGACCAATGGGCACGAAACAGGTTTCATTGCTAGTTAGCCGCAGGGCAAAACCTTCATTCAGTTTGGCTCTAATGGTGCCTTGAACAGGCAGATTGTTGTTTGCTTGATTGTTGTTTGCTTGACTGTTGCTAGTTTGATTGTTCATGGCTAGTCTCCAAAATTATTGAATAAGTTCGGCTCCAATGCTTGGCAGTGGCGCCTTTAGGGAAAACCATCCTTGGAAAATTTGGCACCAGTGAATTTAGCTCACTGTTGCTGGTAGTTATGAGAAGTCAGCTACGACTTCTCTGTCGCTCGAAAGATGTGAATCAGGACAGCCAAAAATAAGAACCAGTGGCGTTATTCCAGTATTGTGCAACTGGTGCAACATTCTGGGCGAAATCGAGAAAGTATCCCCAGCCTGTACACCTACTGGCTCGTTCCAAACTTCTGTGCCCGCTTCGCTGACAGCGCCTGTATAAAGCGTGCCATGGCCTGAGGAGATGATATAGAGCTCTTCGCCTTGCAAGTGCCGATGAGCCTTCACCTTGGCACCCGGCAATAATCGAGTGATGTGCAATCTGAAATCAGCGTCTCCTGCTAAGGCAGCATGGGCAATACCCGCGCTACTATCAAGGAGCGCCGATTCCAAGGCCTGGTCTAAATTTGTAATGGCAGGGAGAGTTTTGAAGGCAGGCGATTCTCGACCTTTCCGCAGTTTCGATCTTCGGGTATAAAACGAAAGCAAAGCGAATAGCGACAATACCGAAACGGCAAAGAGTGTAATACCCAGCCAATCATGCTGCCCCTCAAGAGACTGCGACAACTGGCAGGATTGGCCTGGTTTAACAAGAAACCGAAATCTGCTTTTGCTTGCTGTGGCGGAAGCGTCAAAGACAAACAGAAAACAGCGGTGCAGAACAACAAGACTTTCGAAGTTTTCATGGCTGGTCAACTCCAAGGCTGTCTTTAACCGCGCTAGCTTTGTTTTTGAGCAACTCAGCACTGACATCAGCAAAATTACTCAAGCGCACGACTTGCCAAAACCAGGAACCATCCGCCCTTGCCAGTTCGACTTTGACCGCGACGTTGTGGTCTTTGTCATCATGAAAATTGAGAGTCAGTACCCAGTTCGAGCCAACCGCTTCACGGGCAAAATAATCCAGACCGGTGTACTGGTAGCGATCAAAACCCAACTGCTTGCTCAAGGTATCTAAGTTAGTGCTGGTACCTACAGTCTTACTAGCACTGTTGCCAGCAGAGTCAGCCAGTGAACCAGCGGCTACAGAATCGCGAATCTCTCTCTTAATCGCCGCTTCAAGGTCTGACTGAAAGAGTGCAGCAAAATTGTTGGCCACCCAATTACCAAAGGCACCACCACCAAGCGCGTTAGAAACAGGCGTTGAGACCGTGTCTCGAACAAGATTCTGAGCAACGCTATCGACATCGACAGCACGCTCAAATATATCAACTGACTTAGTTTTCATGGCAAAGCGCGCTTCAAACACCGCAAACTCAGGCGTTCTTGTGAGCCAAACCGAACCTAGCAGCAGTGCAATCAAGACCAAAGACAGAATCGTCTTCCAGCTTGAACCTCTTGGCTCAACAGGCAATGCCGTGCCATTGTTTTCATTTTCGCTCATATTCTTTCCTCACAAATTAGCTGACAGCCACCTCCGTTGCGCCTTCAGCTAACAAAAATTAAATGCCAACGCAATCCGGCGATGGCCATTGTTCTAAAACTTTGGTCAGGCGGCCAAACCTGGCTGCAACTGACTGACTTTCAGACTAATACCCTGGTCTTGAAACCGACCTTGATGTCCCATCGCTTGCGATAGCGCTAAATAAAGGGCACGTTCTTGGGCGATTAGTTCTGTTCCATCAAACCAACTGTCGTTCAGCCAGATGAAGAAAGGATTCTCCACTTCCTGACGACGGTCGTAACCAAAGGCGAAATAGTAAGTTTTGCCATCAGGAGTGGTGACCATGCAGTCAACCTGATAAGCGCCCACGACTTTCACCACTTCATCGATACGACGACTGAGCTTGACCGTAGCAGATACTACCGCTAAATCAGCATCTGCCTTGGCAAAGAGTACAGTCAGTTTAGTCAAAACAGCCTCTTTCTTGGCCGGAAACTCCTGGTTGCTGATACTAGCTCTAACACTCTTACTCGTCATTAGTTCTCCCCAACTGCCAACGCTCTGCTCTAGGCTCCATGCCAATCAAAGCGTCAAGAAAGTCACCACAGTACTGCGGCGACTGAAAGCCAAAAGCGCAAATCAAGCAGCTTTGTGGACTTGTAGGTTGCTATTCATAACTTCAGAGAGAGACTGATAAAACCAGCCGTCTTGAGCAATCAAGTTGGCCCCATCAAACCAGTTGTCTTTTAGCAAGATGAAGAATGGATGCTCAGCTTGCTTGACGCGGTTGTAGCCAAAGCAGAAGTAATAAGTCTTCTGATCGCTGGTGATTAGCGCACAATCAACATGGTGATGACCAACCCGTTTGCCGGCAAGTTTTACTTCAAGCAAAGCCGAAAGCGGTTCAACATGTGCTCCACCTTGGGCAAAGAGTGTACGGAGTCTGGCGATGAGGGATGCTTTTTGAGCTGCGAGTTGGTGATTTTGAATTGTTAGTGCATTTATGTTTTTCATAACTGTTTCCTTTGTAAGTTAGGTTGTTTTCGAATACCTCTGCAATTCGCTCTTCACATCAAACAAAACCAGACAGGACCATCCTCAAAGCAACAGAGTTGCATCGAGAAATTAGTACATAGGCCATATTGGCTGTTGTTAGTGGTTTAAAGTACCTTGTTGCGCGAAAGAGAATAGAGAGATATCTAGTGTTATCAAAGACATACTGTGGAGTGCAAGAAAACACGAGACAACTGCTGTGGCCCAAACGCAGCACAGCTAAGGCGCAAAAGGCCTTTGCTGCGCCGTTTTTGGGCTAGTACCCCAAAATAAACTACGGCGGAAACTCAGCACCATTAGTGGTGAATATACGAGGGAACTCAGATTAGCGCACGCTCATCCAGCCAAAAACACCGGAAGCACTTATCCTCAGGCGGTTTCAAGGCGCAGCAAACGGCACAGGCTAGAACTGTCTCTCCCAGTCGGGACAGAAGCAGCCTACTTTACATAACAGCGCGAACAGATGCCTGCTGGAGTCCAACTCACATATGAGCAGCTACAAGCTGGCAGAGAGAGTCTTTAAGTCAGGGAGATTTACCAAGAGTGCCCGCTATCAGTAAACTAAACTAACAAGACTTAGTTTAGAAGGCCAAGCATGGAAATAGTCAATATTCATCAAGCGAAAACCCAGCTCTCACGCTTGATAGAGCAAGTTTTGAAGGGCGATTCGTTTATCATCGCCAAGGCCGGTAAGCCACTGGTCAAGGTCTGCCGGCTAGATTCACCGGTGGCCAAAGAAGTAAGAAGACTTGGATTTTTAGCTGGACAAATCAAAGTTCCTGACGATTTTGACCGTATGGGCAGCGAGGAAATTGAGCTGCTTTTTGGCGGCGCAGACACAAAGAAACCTCGCTAAAGCATGAAAATATTGTTGGACACTCACCTACTTCTCTTGGTTGCAGGCTCCCCTAAACGTTTGTCGAAGGAGGCGCGGACAATAGTAGAAGATCCTCTAAACGAACCCCCTTTTCAGCGCAGCCAGCCTGTGGGAAATAGCAAATAAACAAGGCCTAGAGCGTTCTGATTTCCAGGTAGATGCAAGAGTGTTGCGACGGGGCCTGCTAGACAATGGTTATCAGGAACTGGCAATCAATAGTGCCCACGCTGTTTCTATTGCTAGCTTGCCGCCTCTACACAAAGACCCATTCGACCGCATAATAATTGCACAAGCAACGGTCGAAGGCATTACCTTACTCACAACCGATGCGCTGGTGGCACAGTATCCATGGCCAATACAAAAAGTTTAATAAGACTCCGGCAAAATCAAGCTCGCTGTTCTAGGGCAATAATTCCCATGTCATGATTGTCCAGCCTTTGTTCAACCGTATTTATAAATGGCCCGAGATTTGCGGCAAACTCCGCCGGCAATTGACTGCCATAACCACTGCAAACAGAACCAAAGACGATAATAGACCAGTCTAATAAAAATATGGATTTTTTTTGTTGTAGTGATGCAATCCCCCTATCCATGCCAACCGACATCCTTGTCGGTCTGATTGGCACGACAGAGAAGGTTTAGTTTTCCTTTCTTGACCTATGGATATTACACTAGCTGTGCTGGTCTGCTGGGCTCACTTCAGCACACAATTGCTGTTGAGCTTTGCTTGCAAGATCATCGCAACCCATCTCAAAAGTATTGAAGGCTAAAACTAGGGGTTGGTTGAATTCATCATCGCGCTTGAACTGCAGCGACGTCTTAGCTGGGAGGGACACCAGCGAAGAAACCTTCCGAATTGATCGGCATATCCACCAGCGATATCGTTTAAAGCGATGTCGACGACTTCCGCCTCGCCGTGAGGGGTAGCACCACAGCCACACTTCATTATGCTGACTCTGACACCGGCAAGGCGCTCTAGTAGCTGCGCCCTAAGAAGATCAGCGTCATCACGAGCTTTGAGTAAGGTGTTGTCTTCGATATTGGTTATCATAGGTAATTCCTCAAAAATGAATAGAAAAAGCGCTAAATATAGTGCCTTTGGTGATGTTAGAAATAGAGCAGGTTAGAAATAAAACAAGTTAGTTCAACCCCATCACATTTCAAACAGCTAAACCCAAAGTAAAAACAACCAGTCATATCAGCACAACAGAGTCGTGTAGAGAGACAAGCTGAATAGTAAATTGCTAAGACTTACTCAGTCTTAAGCTGGCTGACTCCATAGTCAAAGTGAATACATCCTCAAGCAGCTCAGCTTGAATTGAACCAACCAAACCAAGGATAGCGCCACCAATGGCTGTCACCGAAACGGCAACAATCATAGCGTCGGCAAACAACATCCAGACTGAGCCAACGACTAACAGCAGAGCACCCAACACTATCAGGGCTTCAGCATTTTTCTTAATTGTAGATTTCATGAGTATTTCCTCGAACGAATGAAAAAAAGGATGATGCTAGCCGTAGTGAGCAGCGGTAATAAAGCCTTGCTCATTGGTTTTCATATTAAGAACCAGCCGTCTACGACCTCTGCTGCGACCACCGCGACTACTAGCAGAATTACCCGCGGGCACTTCGAACTCGATGCGAGTGTTGCCAAATTGCGCCACACCAAGGGCACCATGAAGAACTTCTGTAATACCACAGCGAACGTCACCTTCAAGCAAGCGCGAACGCACCAGTGACAAGTTGGGCAGGCCGAGGTCATGTGGATGCAGTTGAGTGGCGTCCAACTCTTGCAGATTGCTCTTGAATTCAGCGATTTCTAATCGCGCTTCATTAGCAAGAGTCAGTTCAGCATTTTGAAGCCGAGATGGAAATTCACAGCAGTGGTCATGTCTGCTCTCTTCACATCCGCCAAAGCGACCGTGAATAACTTTAGAACGACCGTTGTTTTGAAAAATAATCGTTTTCATCTGAATTTCTCTCTAGATTAGTTGTTTCGTTAACTGCCCAACACAGGCAGTCGAAAATGTTTGTGTCAATGCCAGGCACTGACGTATCGGCTAGCGAACAGCAACAACCAGTTTGGCAAGATTGCTAACCGCATAGGCTGGCCAACCAGGCACACTACAAGAGAAGTTGAGAGCAATGTTTACTGCGCCATAGCCTAAATAGGGCTGTTCCGACAGAGCAGTGTTGTAGTACAAGTTCCCGACTGCACCTCGTAGCTCTCTCGAGCGAAGAACAGCTTCAGCCGCAATCAAAGCACGAGAAAAGCAAGTAAGTGCTTTCTCGGTCCAATTCTGCCCAAGCTTAAACTCCCGATCATCCGCTCGAAAGTTGAGCATGGGTAGAAGCAAGGAAGTATCAGCTGACTGCTCCAAAAACAACCACTTAAGCAATATTGAAGTGAGCACATGACTACGGTTGTTTTGTCTGTATAAGACAATTGCATGATCAACTAACTGCCTCATACTCTGTGCCGCGTCCGCATCACCTGTAGTTTTCACATCCAAACCACAACTGACTACTACAAAATCATGAGTCTGCTTGAGAGAACTAATAACAGGCTCAAAATCACTGGCATCTGTATGGCAGCTACTGTCATACAGGAACAGATTTTCTCTGGGAAAAGATAACCACTCAGAACCACTCCAACTAGCTTTGCCCGGGTGAGACAAGTCACTGCGCGGCAGCGGCTCTGGAGTACCAAAATAGCCTCGCCCGTCTATATCATTGCCGATAAAAGCTACAGTGCCATATTGAGTCAGAAAAGTAGCCAATGCCACTGCCGTCATTGTCCGACCAGAGCCGCCTTGAGCTGCAGTTACAAGAATTACATTACGACCCTTTTTGCTGTTTAAACTATTCATAAATTTGTCCTACAATTATTAGCTGTTATTAGCAGCCTATTTGAGAGAGTTTGTTGGTCAACGGGTCAACATAGAAAGTGCCAGAACTGAGTTGCTGACACCGATTGCTATAGACAACACCATCGACAACAAAGACGTTACGGCGAATCATTCGCCAAAAGTGATGCATCAGATGAAAACCCAACACTGTTCTAGTGCTGGCCTCTTGCCGAATCTCTGAGTTAAGATCATCCCAATC
>LNEX01000358.1 GCA_001464165.1 bacterium Ga0077546 | reverse complement strand
GCATCCAGGGCTGAGAGGACAGTAAAGAAACGGGTAAGTGCCAGTAAATAAATGACCAAAAATAAATCTGCGCCCAAGTTAAAGGGACGCAGCGATGTCCAAGGCGCAAGAAATGCCAGAATAATCAAGAGTGAAACATTGATCGCGGCTGTGCTGCGAAAAATCCAGCTGGTGTGTTTGCTAATTGTCTCGCCCTTGCTGAGTAGCTTGAGTAGATCGAAATAGGGCTGCAAAAGTGGGGCACCAATACGATTCTGAAAGCGCGCTTTGGTTTTGCGAATGATTCCAATCAAAAGCGGTGGCAACAGCAAAAATGTAGCGATGAAGGCGAGAGTTTCTAGAATGGCTTGTATATTTGTAGCAATCATATGTTTGTGCCTAAGAACACGAGCAGTAGCATCGTCAAAAAGACGTAAAGTAAGTGAATGTGGATGCTGCCTGTTTGCAGCCTTACCAGCGAGGCCGAGAGCCAGTCAAACAGACCCATTACTGGTCGATATAATTTAGTTTCAAGAATAGGCGTCATAAAAGTTTCAACCCGTACAGTTTCGGGGAAATGTCGTCGGTCCTTTCCTGAAATTTCTGTGGTGACTTTTAGTTGCAAAATTTGTGAGAATATTCGACCAATAGGATGCGAGAAGCTTGAACCGGTTTCTTCAGTGCGAGTTGATAGTGGTCCAAAGCCGCAATCCCAGGTGATATAGCTCTTAACTTCACCAGACCGTCTACCCAATACAAATAGATAAATGCTTGACACTAGAATGCCGCCGACCAAGGCTAGTTGCCCTTGCGGGATGGGGAAAAGATTTGAACCAATTACAAATTGATCATGGGTAAGATGGCGAATGGCTGGGGTTAGACCTTCTAGAGCTATTGGCACAGATGTGCCAATCATGACGCATGCTACCGCTAATATTAACTGGGCAATGAGCAAACCATCTGGTCCACTGGTGCTTGATTCTTTCGCTTTGGCAGCGGCATTTGAGCGCGGGCGGCCCAGAAAGGCAATGCCCACAGCTTTGGTAAAACAGGCAAGCGAAAGGGCACCAACAAAGGCGAGAACACCTACCATAGCAAGCGCCATTGCTCTTTCTAAAATTGGGGCATTGGCGAATGAGAGTTGAAAGAACGTTTGATAGACCAACCATTTGCTGGCAAAGCAATTCATTGGCGGCATTGCGCAAATAGATAAAGACCCAATAAAGAAGCAAAGCATTGTCCACGGCATGCTTTTTGCCAGCCCCCCTAGAGCTGATAGCTCTCTGGTGTGCACAGCGCGTTCTACAGAAGCGGCTCCAAGAAATAGTAGAGCCTTGACCAAGCCATGATTGAGCGTGTGAAAAAGTGCAGCAGCAGAAGCTAGTGTGGCAATTGTAGTTAGGCCGTGGCTGTGAGCAAGAATGGTCGTACCAATGGCAGTGAGAATAATGCCCATGTTTTCCACTGTGCTATAAGCCAGTAGTTTCTTTAGATCGCGCTCCATTAAGGCAAAAAGAACGCCCCATAGAGAAGAGATTGTGCCTAGGGCAATGGCGCTGTAGGCGATGGCTAAATGGCTGCAGTCTCCTGCCAACAGCAGACGCATGAGCAGGTATATTGAGATGTTTCCGACTAATCCAGCGAAAATTGCAGAAGTCGGCCCGGGGGGCTCAGGATAGGCTAAGGGCAGCCAGACGTGCATGGGCCAGACACCGGCTTTGGTGCAGACTGCTATAAGAAGAAAGAAAGCGGCCACCAAGCTCTGCTCGGTGCTGAAGTGCCAGGCGCTTAGAGCCCAACTGCCTGTATTCTGGTGCATCCAGAGAAACGCCGCAGTGAGAAAGGCGGTGGAAATACGTGTGGCTGTTAGATAGGCAAAGGCTGCTCTTTGGGCTCTGTGCCTGATGTGATCAGCGGCTACCAAGCCGGCGGAGGACAGTGACATTATTTCCCAAAATACCAAAAATGCTATGCCGTTGGAGGCTAGCAAAACTTGCTGTAAACCAATTAAGAAAATAAAGGAGAGCTTCCAGTAGTGACCTCGTTTGCCCTGGCCATTTAGTGCAGCAACGTGAGAGGGGCTTGCCACTGCTGCAGCTGAGGCCAGCAGACCAAGCAAACCGAGAAAGGGAACACTGAGCGAATCTACCAACGAATCTGCTGGCGCCAAACCAAAAGAAATATATTGCAAATGGTTGTATTCAATAGATTGATTCCATGATATCGCTGCTCCGCCGAGGGTCAGTATTGCTCCGGCCAGCATCAAAAAGGCTAAGAAATTGCTTGTGATACGCTCCCGGCCGACAGCTGTTATGACAAGTCCTGCAAGCCATATAGCGCTTGCACTGGTGAACAGGTTGGCGGCCGATAGTATCGTGTGGTCGTTTGTCATTTGCTTCTGCGGGTTACCTCTCATACGCTAACAGTAGAATGTGATCGAAGTGTGATGGTCGCATGAAAATTTTTTGCCGGGTGATTTTCGAGTGTACAAATGTAACTGCTTATTGCGAGCGACGAATTGATCACATCTTCATCACTTTTGCCTGTTAACGTTCTAACAAAGGCCATGAGCTTCGTGCCGTGGCTGTGTGTGAAAGATACTGGAGACCATGATGTCAGAGTCGAGCCATACAATTTTGCCAGCCGATCGTCTTGCTGGACTTAAGCAAAATTGGAAGACTGATATCGTCTCTGGCTTTATTCTTTTTCTTGTAGCTTTACCACTTTCGCTTGGAATAGCCATGGCCTCTGGTATGCCGCCAATGGCTGGCATCATTGGGGCAATGGTCGGTGGCTTGTTAGTCTCTCAAATTAGTGGTTCTTTCGTCACTATTAACGGACCTGCTGCTGGTTTAATTATTGTTCTGTTGAGCTCAGTAGAGCGCTTGGGAGGTGGCAGCCAGGGTTACCACGCTACTTTAGCTGCCATCGTTATATCTGGTGTACTTCTCTTTGTAATGGGGCTGTTCAAGGCTGGTGAATTAGGCAAGTTTTTCCCGGCTTCAGTTGTGCACGGAATGTTGGCATCAATCGGCATTGTCATCATGCTCAAACAGTTTCCTGTGATGCTGGGTGTTACACCGCCTTCAAAGGAGCCCATCGAGCTTTTCCTCGAAATACCTTTCACCATTGCTCATGCTAATCCTGAAATTGCGGCCATTGGCGTAATGAGCATGCTCATTTTGATTGGATTGACGTTTGTTAAAAGCGGTATCTTGCGCAAGATACCGGCTCCAATAATTGTTGTGCTGGCTGCCTGTGGTCTAGGATGTGTCTTTCACATAACCACTGAGCATTCTTATGTTTTTGCTGGTCAAAGCTTTGATATTAATCCCTTGAAATGTCTGGTGCAGGTGCCTACTAATATGGCCACAGCCTTTACTGGCCCTGATTTTAATGCGATTACAATGAACGGGTTTTGGCTTTCAGTACTATCGATTACGCTGATTCAGGGTATCGAAACCGTTCTAAGTTGCTCCGCTGTAGACAAACTTGACCCTTATAAGAGGCATGCAGATCTTAGCAGAGACCTTTCGGCTGTCGGCCTTGGTAGTGCTATTTCTGGCATGATTGGCGGCTTGCCGATGATTGCTGAAATTGTTCGTAGTACTGCCAATATTGCAAACGGTGCTAAGACCCGGTGGTCTAATTTCTTCCACGGCTTTTTCATCCTTATATTTGTGCTGCTTGCAGCTACGATGATCAATTCTATTCCTCTATCATCATTGGCTGCTTTGCTTGTCTTTACTGGTTATCGGCTCGCTTCACCAAAAGTTTTCAGAGATACTCACGCTATTGGATGGGAGCAAAGTTTGCTCTTTGTCACCACCATTGTGGTCACTCTAGCCACTGATTTGCTGGTTGGCGTAGCTGCAGGAGTAGCTGTTAAATTCTTGCTGCATATTTTGCGTGGTGTGCACATCAGTCAGTTGTTCAAGGCCAACGCTGTGCTTACTGAGCAAGGTATAGATACTGTAGTCTTGAGAATCAATGAAGCAGCAGTTTTCTCAAACTATATTTCTTTGAGAAAGTATCTGGCTAAGATTCCGGCAAACAAGAAAGTAGTGCTTGATCTTGGCAATGCCACATTTATTGATCACACTGTTATGGAGCATTTACACGATTTCGCCCGCGACCAAGAAAACAGTGGTGGTTCAGTTGAGTACAGAGGCCTTGAATTGCATCAGAGTGTCACCAAGCACCCCACTGCTTCCCGTAAACATCTTGCTGCTCTTTAAGAGAGTAATGAGGGCGCCAATCGGTGTATCATTGCATTTATGGCAAAGATTCTAATAGTTGAAGATGAAGCAGATTTGGCTGAGCTTGTAAAGAACTGGCTTGTCAAAGACCATCATTTAGTCGAGATTGCTGACGATGGTTTAGAGGCGCTTATACGCATGGAAACCAACAACTACGATGTTGTCATTCTCGACATCATGTTGCCGTCAGTTAATGGCATGGAGATTTGCAAGCGCTACCGTAAGTCTGGTGGTTCTGCTGGCATCATTATGGTTACTGCCAAGGGCCATGTGGACGACAAAGAAACCGGGCTCGATTCTGGTGCCGATGACTATATGACCAAGCCTTTTCAGCTAAAAGAGTTAGCCGCTCGTGTGCGAGCTGTTCTGCGCCGCAACCATGGCCAGGCGCAAGATGTGATGCGTTTTCGCGATCTTGAAATTGATGTCAACGAATTTAAGGTGCTTAAAGGCGGCCATGAAGTGCATCTTCTTCCTAAAGAGTTTCGTCTCTTTGAATTCTTTTTGCGTCATCCCCATCAGGTATTTTCAGCTGAAGATATTTTGTCTAGTGTTTGGGAATCTGACACGGAGGCTCTGCTTGATACAGTGCGCGGGCATATCACCAGAGTAAGGAAGAAGCTCGATACCGCTGGCACCCCTTCTGTCATTGCCACTGTATACGGTGTTGGCTATAAGCTTGGTGAAGCATAAGTGAAGCATGACTTACGCCGCCGTTTGACAGTTGAGTTCGTTTTGCTTTTTGTCTTGCTCTATTTTCTCGGTGGGGCTGTAGCGATTTTTATGTTCGCTGCTCAACTCGATAGGTCTATCGACAATCAATTACAGGGCCTTGCTGCTGAAGTATTGCCTGCAGTGGATATGACTGCACGGGGGCCGTCACTCAATCGGTGGGGCCTGCGGGCACAATCGAGGCACGAAGAGGTGCCTTTCAGTATTCAGGTTTTTGATACAGACAGAAAATTGTTAGAAGAGTTTGGACCTGTTGGTCATCGCCAGCTAAGCTCTGGCTTTGTTCGCGTCGATGGACCAAAACCGTCTTCTTTAGACGATGTCAATTTGCGTTCATTCTATATTGAAATTCGAGATGGCACTAAACTCAGTGGCTATTTGCAGGTGCAGGTATCCGCGCGGCAGCGTGATGATGCTCTCAGGCAAATAGTCTTGACTATGGTCTCGCTCTCTCCGTTCTTGGCCCTGGCGGTAGCTGTTTGTGGTTCTTGGTTTGCTGGTAATGCTGTTAAACCAGTTGAAGAAACGATGGAGCTTTTACGTCAGTTCGTGGCTGATGCAGCTCATGAAATTAATACACCAATTAGTGTGATTGAAGCCTCTGTGCAGACTCTAGAAGCGACCTTTGAAGATAGTCAACTTGGTTCAAATGTACTAGCCATTATCAATCGCGCCAGTGGGCGAATGAAATCTTTGGGCCAGAGTTTGGTTGTACTCTCGCGCATGGAGTCACCGGATTATCCCGCTCCAATTGACCATATTCGCCTTGATAGTATTGCTTCCCCAGTGCTTGCTGAGTGCGAACAATTGGCTCGTGCAAGACGAATTAAGCTTTGTTGTGATGCTTTGCCAGACGTCACTTTGCTTGGCAATAGTGAGTCACTTGAGAGACTCTTACTAAACCTAGTGGCTAATGCCATCCGCTACACCGACGAAGATGGTGTCGTCAATGTTAAGTATCAAGTGGACGGAGATTGGTTGAGAATTTCGATTGAAGATAACGGCATTGGTATACCTGACGAGAGTATGCCCCACATTTTTCAACGGTTTTATCGCGTCGATAAATCGCGCTCTCGTGACATTGGCGGTTTTGGTTTGGGTCGGGCTATCGTTAAGGCCATTATCGATAGGCACAAGGGCGAGATCCAGGTGGAAAGCGAAGTGGGTAAGGGTAGTCGCTTTACAGTTAGTTTAAAACGCCTGCCTTAGGATGGCCTCGTGATTCTTTTTATTTCGATTGCCAGGTCTCTTTTGGCCTGCTTCTCTTTTGGGGTTAGCTTGGTTATTGGTGGTGGTGCCATATCTAGATTTATTCTTTGTGGTTTTGAGTGATTTGCCTTTCTCCGTTGGCTGCCCAATACTTCGACTCAGTATTAGACCGCATACAGTACCTACACCTATAACAGTCCAGAAGGTCGGTGTGTGCAGTAATAACTCTGGCGCTAGGGCGGGGTTCATGGCAAAAATTGAACTCAGTGCCGTGATGGGAAAGAATATGGCAGCCAGCACATTGAGGCGATGGGCGCTTAGGGCCATTTCATAGGTCTGCTGAGATTGCAATTCGCTCTTTCTTGCTACGGTGTAGTCGAGGCCGTTTTTGGCGTCTAGGTGCAGAAGCTCGAAGGTGCGCTCAATATCAGCCGCTGAATCGCGGGCCACGATAATGGCTCGGTCTTCGCTAATGATGTCGCGCGCTTGTTGCAGCGTAGAGTGCAAATTGCGACTGCTGCGGTGCAGTGGCGCAATTGCTTGCAGTAAGAAGAAATAGTCGTCGGCGCACGATGCCTCTTGCATTTTGCTTTCTAGTACTTCAGCTCGCTCGGCAAAGTTGGCCACATGCTTTTTCAGTAAGTCGCTATCGCTGCCATCGGTATTGCAAGCCCAAGAACCGTCAGGAGCCCGCCATAACAACTTAGCTTTGCGCCCTTGATCATTGGGGTTAGGCGGATCGTGTAGCACTAAAAGTAAATGCCCTTCGGCATTCATAGCCCTCTGTCTGCCAGCACTGTCACCAAAGCGAGCAATGAGCTGGGGCGGTACTTTCCATGTATCAGGAACTATTGAATTCATTTGTGTTGTTTTTCCTCTTCATTTTCTTTTTTCTCTCTTGTTTGTTAGCTTAATTGTCAACTCGGCATGGTTAAGAGCGCTTTAAGACATTCTTGTCTTAAGCTTAAGAAGAGGCCGTATTTGCTGGCTTCAGTCGACTGATTCGTGATCGTTTTTGCTGACAGGGTGGGCAGTTCTCGCCAACTTAGATCTCATTCTGGCTGTGGCTGAAGCCGTCACTTCTTTCACTTGGGCTCGCGTCAGCAGAGGCTGCAAGTGATTCCAGGCGTCTCTCTTTGTGGCGATCATGCGTGCGAAAAGATCTCTGACTTCGGCATTGCTCGCCTGTTCTTTTGCTACGCGATCTCCGCTCTCGCTGCCGCTAAACTCTTCTGGTTCAAGCGAGCCCAGTAGGATGGCTTCGCCGACAGTAATGTTAGGATTTTTATTGTTCTTGCTAGGCAAAGTATTGCTACTGGTGCCGGCATTTTCTTCTTTGATAGCAGTTTGTAATTGCTCCTTAAGCGAACGGAGTCTCTGCTTGTAGGGTCTATACAGTGTTGCTAGGCTGGTCCTTTGTTGATTGGAGAGACTTTCTAAGTTCTTAATTTCGTGCCAAGCTGGAATAGCCGTTTTATTTTGAACTATCACCGATTGCTTGAGCTGGCCTAGGTTCCGTTTTCTGTCAATGTTCTTTTGAGCTAAAGCCCCATTTGTGAGATAAGGAACAGTTGGAAGCATTGCAAGTATGGAAAGAAGAAAGAAACTCTGACGATACAGTTTGTGCATTTTGTTTAACCAATTTATTCAGGGTTAGGTATTGCCAGATCTTCGCGGCCACTATCAAAGTCTTTTTTCTTATGCCAGCGGATATTGGTGATGGCTGGATGCGCTGCCAGTGTGCTGTGAATTAGGCGTGGCACAGCTTCGTCTATACCTTTGTTTCTGCCACCAAAGAGACTGGCCATGAATCCAGCCGAACGCTCTATCCAGATAATCCAATCACCGTGACTGTAGTCGCCATCGTCAGCACTATTGTCAGCGCTATCGTCGGCGTTTCCTCCGGCCTCAGTCTTCTCATCCTCTTTTTCTTGCTCTTCTTTTAGGCGGAAGCCGCAAACTAGGCAATAAGT
>LNEX01000357.1 GCA_001464165.1 bacterium Ga0077546 | reverse complement strand
GCCCATTCGACTATTGGCAACAGAATCACGATTTTGAAGAAGATGGCCCTGCGCACTCTTACCTAACTGACCGGGTAGAGTTCTCTCTGCCCATGGGGCTGGCAGGCAAAATTGCCGGGTCTGGTTTTATTCGCTCTGAGCTGAGTCGCCTTTTCCGCTATCGACATGCCTTGCTTGCTCGCGATATGGCTCTGCTTAAGCGGTATGGGCAGAGACCGTTGAAAGTTTTGATCAGTGGGGCCACTGGTCTGGTGGGTGAGCGTCTTGTGGCTCTTCTTCTTACCCAGGGCCATTCTGTGGTGAGACTGAGTCGGCGCTCAGCTGAGGCGGATATCGGCGCTAATAAAGCCGTTGAAGAGGGGTCAGGCTCGACCAGAGAGAGTTTTACTGAGATTTTCTGGGACCCAATGGCCCGTACCATCGAGTCTCAGCTGCCTAATGATTTAGATGCTGTAGTGCATCTATCTGGTCGAAACGTTTCAGCAGCTCGATGGACCGTAGAAGAGAAGCAGCTGATTCATCAGAGTCGAGTGAAGAGCACTCAATATCTGTGCCAATTGCTGGCAGCTCTTGATACGAAGCCCGAAGTTTTGGTTTGCGCCTCTGCTATTGGTTTCTACGGAGAACGTGGTTCGGAGCCATTGACCGAAGATGCTAGCGCGGGTTCTGGTTTCTTGGCTGAGGTTTGTATCGATTGGGAGCAGGCCGCTAGCTCTGCTAAGGCCGCAGGCCTGCGAGTTGTTTTCGCTCGTATCGGTGCTGTTCTTAGTCCAAAAGCGGGAGCCTTGGCTAAGCTATTGCCAATATTTGCTGCTGGCGGCGGTGGCAAAATTGGTGATGGTAAACAATACTTTAGTTGGGTTTCGATTGATGATGCTTGTGGCGCAATCTATCATGCCATTGTTACTAAGCAAGTAGAAGGGCCATTAAATGTGGTGGCGCCTAATTGTGTTACCAATGCTGAGTTTACGCGGGCCATGGGGCGAGCTCTGTTTAGACCGACACTCTTTCCTGTTCCACCAGGGGTTCTTCGTATAGCTTTTGGCGAAATGGCTGATGCTTTACTAATGGCTAGTGTGCGTGTCTTGCCGCAGAAGTTGAAGCAAACTGGCTACGAATTTCAAGATCCTGATTTACTTGAGGCTATTAAATATTTGACTGGGCGCGGGGCCGGGCACAAGTAGTTTGAGGTCACATATTGGTCACTGAATGGTCACCACTTGGTTTTTTTTCGAAAGTAGTGTGATTGCATGACCGACACACTACTTTCTTGAGGACCAAATTATGCCATACGCACCTGCCGAGTTTACTGAAGCCTCTTCGGCCAAAGCTCTCAATTCAGCTGAGTCAGCAGCATCTAGCAATATGATGAAAGAAGTTCAAAATTACCAAGAGCAAAGGCGTGGAGCCAATATCATCGGAACTGCTGAGACGCTCACTGGCGATGAGGCCGTAAAGAAGATGTTTAATGGCAAAGAGGTTGAGAAAATACTAAAAGATTTTGTCATTAATGAAGATCCTAATGGTGGTATTAAGAAAATTACTAAGGACAACAATCAAGAACAGGGCGGTCTCAAACCCATAAGAAGAGAGAACCCATCCACTGGTAGCTTAAAGGATGACTTAGGGGATTGTCTCTTGCCACCTAAAGGACCAAAGAATATCAAAGAGTTTCAACCTAGTTCTGATGCCAACGAAGGCCAGCCTAAAAAAGGATCTGGTTCTGTAAATATCGATTTGAATGATTCGAAGTTTCTGCGTCGCTTTTAGAACGAAGATAGCGAGCTCATAGCCCGAATTAAGTAGAGAAGCCTTCAAGTGTCAGTAAGATACTCGAAGGCTTTTTTGCTTTTGCTTGATACTAAATAAGGTGCCAAAATTTAGTCCGCAAGTCACAGACAAGTCACTGTACAGTCACCACTCGGTCGCTTCGCTTCGATTATTGTGTTTGCATGCACACCACACAATTCTAGCGAGGAGAGGAAATCATGGTACACGCACAGTTCGAAAGTGCTCAATTCAGAACTTCTGAGTCAGGTACTGCAAGTCAATCAGATTCGGCTTCTACAAAAATGCTACTTGAATCGCAATCTTACCAAGCTCAAGATAGAACTTTATCGAGCGTTAGAGGCGGCGCTGCTGCTGGCGCTGGCGACAATACTGGAACTAAGGCTGTCGATAAAGAGATCGATAAGATCATGAATGGCTTTGCCATTAAGGCTGACGATGCAGCTGCAGAGAAGAGTGCTATTGCTTGTCGCATGATGAAAGGCCAGCGCATTGAGTATGGTCGAATAGTTTCAACCGATAAAGAAGGAGACGGTAAACCTTCAGTGCCTGGACGAAATGGTTCAAATGAGCCCACTGATCAAGATCGGGCTAGTCGATTTGAATTGTATCTGTGGCGCTTGTGTAATCGTCGCAAGTAAGGTTTTAAACATTTGCATATAGAGGAGAAAGAACAATGGTGTATTCACAATTTGAAGGAGCTGAAGCTAGTCAGCTCAATGCAGTTGCTAGTCGTAGTGAATCAGCTTCGTCGAGAATGTTCGCTGAAGTCGGAAATTACCAGGTGGCAGGGCAGGCTGTTATTAGTGATAAGTCGAGCAACTATAGCGCAGAAAAGTCGGCGCAGAAAAAAGAAGTCGAAAAAATGCTCAATCAGTTCGGTATTGACGATGCTCAGCAGCAGCAGCTTAAGCCCAAACCAATTGACCCTGGTCATTGTCCACCCTGGATGAATCCTGATAAATATCCTGATAAACATCCCGCTAAGCCGGTTCTACCGCCGGTTAAACCAGAGAGTCCCGATAAGAATCCACAAAAGTACCCAGATACTCCAAACGGCAAGCCGTGGCGCCCAGAGTTGGGTGTTTGTGCCCCAGGAAGCCCTTATAAGATCGATTGTTTCGACGAGAAAGAGTCAAAGCGCAAAGTGAAGTAAGAGTATTAAAGAAGATGGCGCCAGAGTGTTACAAGCATCACGGCGCCATCTTTAACGACTTGAACGTAGTCTATAGCCAACTCTTGGTATGTTCTCAATCAATGATTGATCATCTTCGGTGCCATCATCAATTTTCTTGCGGATGCGTTTGATGGCTGTGCGAAGACCTTCTGGGCTAGCGTCCGAATCAGACTCCCAGACTCTGGCGATGAGGGCTTCAGCACTAAAGACTTGGTCTTTGTGCCGTAAAAGGAACTCTAAAAGGGCAAAGTCGCGGGGCAACAGGTGCACTTCTTGACCGCCACGCAGAATGCGATGCTTCGAAGAATCAAGTTCGATGTCACCAGCTCTTAGAACTGATGAATTCATGAGAGTTGGGCGACGCAACAGGGCCTTAACCCGTGCGCCTAGCTCTTTGATGTTGAAGGGTTTTGTTAAATAATCATCGGCCCCGATATCTAGACCGGTCTCTTTATCTGTAATTGTTGACTTGCCAGTTAGCATGATAACCGGTGTTGAACCGCCATTTTCACGAAATTCTCGCAGAATCTCGATGCCTGAACAGCCCGGTAAGTCCCAATCGAGTACGACCACATCGAAGCTAGATATTTTCAAGATTTCTCTGGCGATATCACCATCGTAGGCTACCTCAACCGTGTAGCGCTCGCTCTTAAGCCAGCCAGATATCATGTCTGAGAGGTCTTGGTCATCTTCAACTAGTAGGATTTTAGACATTCTCTCTGTATCCGTTCGATAGCTACCTTCCGGGCACTTATAAATATACCAAACCAGGCGTGCTCTCCGGATGGCAAGTTTGATTCCTGAGGATGCGACGGAAGCCAAGCGGTTCAGCGTTTGACGAAACGTGCCGTCTGTACGCGCCTGAAAAATGCTGGATAAAGTTCAATAAATCTACCTGTATTCAGCCTGACTTGTGTAAGCTCTATTCTGGAAGCTGTTGGAGATACTCGACCGATGTTCCGACCAGTTAGTCTAAGATTCAAAATTTTAGTTCTTATCTTTGTTCCATTGATTTTGCAACTTGCTCTTTTAGCAACAGTTGCGAACTTACAGAATCAGGCTGAAGAGGAAGCGCGGCGAGCAGAAAATGCTCGTCAGATTGGTGATGAAGTAATTGCCATAACTCGCGACATGGTGGCACTTAAGACCAATTTGGAGGTTGAACCACTGGCTTCGCCCGAGTCCACCGCGTCTATTCAGTACCAATTGCTGAATGCCGACATTGACAGACATTTTTCTAAGCTGAGAGAGCTGACTCGCGACAAACCGGCTCTGGCTCAAAGTCTGGAGAAGTCCTGCGAGGCCATGCTTCAATCGCGCAAATTAGTTGAAGACACAAAAAACGCCTATAGAGCCGGAAAGATGAGGGGGCGGTTAGATCGATTTCAATTTATAGCTCGCCTGCGCAGCCTTACCCTGGAACTATCGAACCAGCTGCTTGGTATCGGTGATGCTGGCAAGGCGGCCGCCGATGCTAGCCCTGAGATTCAGCGAAAGTTTCGGGAAAAGGTTCAGTTTGTGTTGATTGGCGGTGGCGTTGCAAACATATTTTTAACGCTGCTTCTTGGGGTTATTCTTACGCGTAGTATCGTCAACAGGCTGAAGATTATGAACGATAATAGTTATCGTTTGGCAAGCGACAAGCCCCTTAATCAGCTGGTTTCTGGTAATGATGAAATTGCTCAGCTCGATAAAGTTTTTCATGATATGGCAGCCGCTCTGAAAGAGGCCGCACGTAAAGAGAGAGCGATTCTAGAAAATGCTAATGATTGCATTTGTTCGTTCGATTCAAGTTTGAAATTCGTCAACGTTAATCCTGCTTGCGAAGAGTTCTTTGCTCTCAGTCAAGACGAAATCATTGCCACTCATTTGTTCGATTATCTCGGCGCAGAAGATACAGAAAAGGCTTGTGCCTTCCTCGCTAAAGTCACTCAGGGCGCTAATCCAGGGACCGTGACTCTTTCAATTAGGAGAGCTGATGGCGAAGTGCGTGAGGTGTTGTGGTCGTCGCAATGGGCGCCGGAAGAAGGTAAAACGGGTCAGTTGTTTAGCATCTTCCATGATGTTACTGAACACCTCGCGGCTGAGCGTCTAAAGCAAGAAGTGGTGGCAATGGTAACCCACGATTTGCGCTCTCCCCTTATGACGGTGCAGAATTATTTGCAGTTTCTTGCTGATGGTTCCTACGGCGATCCCGGCGAACTAGCTAAGCAATATCTGCCTGGTGCTCAGCGCAGTAGCGAGCGAATGATGCGCTTAATTGGTGACTTGTTAGATATTGAAAAGATCAATTCTGGCATGATGGAGTTAGAGCGTAAAAAAGTTTTGGTGCAGAAAGTATTTCAAGAAACTATTGAGCACGCTTCTAATTTGGCCAACGATTTCAAAGTGTCACTTGTTGCCGAGCCTGCAAATGTCTATGTTGATGCTGATGAAGAGAAGCTATTGAGGGTTTTAGCTAACCTAGTTTCAAATGCTATAAAATTCTCGCAAAAGGGCGGTGTCGTTACTATTTCGGCAAGGAGCAATAATAAGGTTGTTACTTTCACTGTTGCCGATACCGGAGTTGGTATTGCCCCTGAAATGCTAGACACTGTATTCGATCGCTTTCAGCAGGCGCGCAATCAAACATCGCGTACTAGAGGCGGTTCTGGGCTTGGTTTGACTATTTGTAAAGCGCTTGTGCTGCTGCATGGTGGCAAGATTTGGGTTGAGTCAAAAGAAGGGTCCGGTTCTCGTTTCAATTTTGAATTGCCCTTAGCTAATTGAGAATATGACAATGAAAGCGTTTCTTTTAACAAGATCGGCTTTAGAGGCTTTTAAAAGCAGGTCTGTCTTTGTATTGCCGCATGATTTTTGCTCGCACGGCAAAGGTATCTGGTTGAATCGTCCATTCGCTAGAAAAAGGCCTAGTCATTAAGAAGATGACACCAATATTGGTGCCGAGAGTAATAGCGACGAGTCCGACTAAAACTGAATGCAATAAGGCGCTGCCTTTGCCGACATAGAGATATGAGCAGATCAAGACCACCACCGCGCAGGTGATAATTAGGGGCAGTAGACGCCAAGTCCAGGTGCTTCTGCTGGCGACAACGCGCACGGCACGACTTTGGCCAAGTTCGTTTGTGGTACTAAGAAGTGCACCTTGCACAGCTGCTTCGCCGTCGTTGGCTGGCCGAAATTTCATAATAACATCGCTTATATTGATGAAGATATCGGTTACTGCCGGGCTCATTTCTCCGTTTTTCATGGCTGGCCAATCGTCGCTAATTACTTTTTCGCAGTAGGTAATACACTGATCTTGTATTGCCTTTTTTTGTGCATCTGGCAGTCCGCGGGCGATACGAAAAACTTCACTAATACTTGTGGCTTCACTGCTAACGCATTCTTCAAGTGAGCGGTACTGTTCGTCGGCACTAGATACCAGCATGCCAAGCAAGACAGAAACGAGCGTACCGAGAATAGCCAGCAGAGCAACGATCAATTCGCCATTTTTAGCTAGATCAATCTTGATTGTTTTTGCTGATAAAAATAAGCCCACAAGCGCTATTGCCATAAAGCCTGCGGCCCAGAAAAACAATGGCGATAGTGACATGGTTGACCTACAGTTCGAAACTATAAACCACTTAATGCTATCAGTGGCTTTGCTCTATGGCAATATCACTTGCTATGCTTTCTGTAGTTGTTCATGTCTTCATCGGCTTTGCTGTTTTCGCCAAGCGCTTTGTATATTTGGCTTCGCATAAGATAGGCGCCAGAGTAATCTGGACGTAGTCGCACAAAGTTATTGGCGGCCACAAGTGCTCGATCGTAGAGTTTAAGATTGGTAAATGCTAGAGTCAAAGAGTACTGTAATGACCAGTCGTTGGATTTAGCTTCTATCTTGCTAAAGGTGGCTTCCGCTTCAGCGCGATGACCTGGTATTTGATAGAGAAGCTCAGCCCGATGAACTTTGTCACCTAATTGACCTGGTTTGCTAATCAGGCTAGGACGGTCCAAATACTCAAGCGCCGTCACTGGATCTTTTAACAGTTCGTCAATAAAAAAAGAAGACAGCGTAATCAGCATCGGATTGTATGCGCTGATTGTTATTGCTCTATCGCAAATGGTTGTCAGCTTTTTATGCTTTTCTTCTGCTGATTCTTTAGCAAAGCTACCGCTCCGCAAGAGGTTTTGCTTCTCAATGACGAAGTCAGCAAATCCTAATAGGGGCAAGCCAGCCGCTAAGATTAGGAACGTTGAGATTCCTAGAAAAACAGTGCGTATTAGTATTTGAACTGGTCGCGGGAGCGAATAAGAAGCTTTCTCAAAGTGGCTTTTTCCTTGCAACAGAAGCAATATAGCTAGCAATGCAATGAGGCCTAGAGTTATTGATACGGTAACACCTAAATAAAATGTAGCCGCATCTTGAAACCAAAAAGTTGGTGTTAGAAATGCCGAAACTGCTGCCAGTATAAAAATTATGATGTTGGCAAAGCCGCGCAGCTTTTTGTGACCGCTGTTTTTCGGTTTTACTTGTGCAATATTACTCTGCACAATCGAACCGCTTAGCGAATTTTCGACTGAAGTGTTTGTGTCATCTAAATTTGGTGGCACCACTGATTGAAGTTGTTGGTCTTGATTCGTTCCGGCGAGGTCGGTCTCGACAGCATCACTGACCAATTCGACTTTGCTATCTTCATCAGAAGTCAGGTGGAACTTGAAGCCTTTTTTCTGTTTTTTATCCAATTTATCTTGCGCCTTAGTGCTTAACGAACATCATGATTCCGGCACCAGCAAGAACTATGATCATGACGATAGCCGCAATCATTGCTGGGCTAAGCCCACTGCGTTCTCTGGCATCACCAACTGAAGAGAGCTCGCTTCCTTCGGCCTTTAATTTCTTGGCGCTTTTTGCTGCTGCTGCTTCTTCGCTTGAGGGCAGCTCGTTACCTTCATACGAGCGCATGCGCGTCATGGCGCTTCCGGTCAAAGCTAGTTCTTCTGCTGTGGCCGGCAGATTTGGCAAGGCATTTACCAGCAGGTTTAGTCTGATCTTCAGACCTTCTTCTAGGTGGGCTGCTTCTTGAGGAAACTCGCTGCAGTCCATTAATGAGTAGGTGCCATGGTCTATTGTAAGCAATGTTGCTAAAGCATCGAAGCCAGTTAGTTTGTCTTCGAGCAGACGGGCACCGTGAACATAGGTGCTTTTGACGATTAGAAATTCGCCGTCTATTTCGCCAAATTCAGAGGCCATGCGAGCAATGGCATAGTCAGCCTTTTTGCCTTTTTGAATGGCCAAAAGAATTTCTTTAGTGGAGCGATTCTCCCAGATTTTTCCTGACTCGATGGTCGGTAATTCATTCATTCACGTTGCTCCAGCAGCTACTTAGAATTATGTTTTTAGTTCGAGGGTGACGGGGCAATGATCGGAGCCATGTACATCATTGAGGATACCAGCATTGACAACGTTGTCGGTCAGGTTTTTGGAGGTAAAGAAGTAGTCAATACGCCAACCGACATTTCTTTCGCGAGCCGCTGTGCGCATGTGCCACCAGCTGTAATTGTGAGGCTCTTGGTTGTACATACGAAAAGTGTCTGAATATCCAGCTTTAATGAATTTATCCATCCAAGCTCTTTCAACTGGAAGAAAGCCTGAGATTTTTTCATTTTCTTTTGGTCTGGCAAGGTCAATGGCTCGATGGGCGGTGTTGAAATCGCCGCATACGGTGAGCTTTTTGCCTTCCTTTACTATTTTGTTTGCCCATTTATAAAAAGCATCGTAAAAGTCTAATTTGTATTGCAGCCGCTCGGGGTTTTGGGCGCCGTTAGGAAAATAAATATTGGCCAGGACAAAATCGCCGAAGTCGGCCACTAATGTGCGACCTTCGCAATCAAAGCGTTGTACACCAAAGCCTTCTTTGACAGAGAGTGGTTCTACTCTTGTGTAAATGCCAACACCGCTGTAGCCGCGCTTCTCGGCGTGAGAAAAATAGCTTTTGTAGCCTTTTCTTTCTAGTATATCTGGCGTCAATTGGTCGGCCGATATCTTGGTTTCTTGCAGGCCAAGGATGTCAGGCTGTTCACTGTCCATCCAATCGTAGAGGCCTTTTTTGGCCACAGCTCTAATGCCGTTGATGTTCCACGAGACCAGTTTGAGGTTAGCCATTTGAACCCTTTTGTGTTTTTAACATTTTAGAACAAGGCGCACCTACTCATTGAGCAAGTGCGCCTTATTTATTTTTCGACTTCTAAAAGACTAGTTTTTTATCCTTATTTTTTAGAGCCGACCGGTGTCTTTGCTGCGTTGACAGCTTCCAATACTCCAGCGTGAACGATTTCACCTTGGTGAATGTTGACACCGAGGTGTAGGGCTGGATCGTCCAAGCAAGCTTGGTAGCCGTTTTTGGCTAGCTTAGAGGCATAGGCCATGGTGGCATTGGTCAATGCGCGAGTAGAAGTCCATGGCACGGCGCCAGGAATGTTAGCCACACCGTAGTGCACCACACCGTCTACTTCGTAAACTGGTTGTGAGTGAGTTGTAGCGTGGATTGTTTCGATACATCCGCCTTGGTCGATGGCTACGTCAACAATGACTGAGCCTTTCTTCATTTTGCTGACCATTTCGCGAGTGACGATTCTTGGTGCTTGTTTGCCCGGAATCAATACTGCGCCAATGACCAAGTCAGCGTGTGGAAGTAAGCTTTCGAGATAGTGACCGACTGAGAACACTGTTCTTACTTGTCCACCAAATACATCATCGAGATAACGCAATCTATCTAGTGATAGATCGAAGATAGTGACGCGAGCGCCTAGACCAACACCAATTTTTGCAGCATTGATACCGACTACGCCGCCGCCGATGATGATGATTTCGCCCGGTTCAACGCCAGGTACGCCACCAAGAAGTACACCGCGACCACCCATAGGGCGCTCTAGATACTGAGCACCAATCTGAGTAGCTAGACGTCCAGCAATTTCAGACATCGGTGTGAGCAATGGCAATTGGCCGTTGGCGGTTTGCACTGTCTCGTAGGCGATGCAGGTAGCGCCTGACTTAGCCAAATCTTCAGCCAATTTTGGAGCAGCAGCTAAGTGTAGGTAAGTGAAGAGCAGCTGGCCTTTCTTGAGCATGGCTACTTCTTGCGCTTGTGGCTCTTTCACTTTCAAAATCAAATCGGCTTCGCCGAAAACAGATGCTGCATCAGGAAGAATTTTGGCTCCTACGGCCTTGTACTCGTCATCGCTCATTCCAGAGCCAACGCCTGCGTTTTTCTCAACGTAGACAGTGTGACCTTCAGATACCAGTGTTTTAACACCGGCAAGTGTGATGGCAACGCGATATTCGTTGTCTTTAATTTCTTTCGGCACTCCAACCTTAGCCAAGGTCTTACCCTCCAAATATTCGAACCTAATCTCTATAAGCATCTGTAGAGATTGAAATTCTATCTCGCAATATGTCGTTACTATATTCTCTTGATAGATGTTTTATGATTGGGCGCTTGATAACCGCCTTTTCTTCTTGTTTGACAACCGAATTTGCAAATTCGCCTTTATCGCGACCTTATTTTGCTGAGCTGCTGATAATTGTGCCAGGCAAATCTTTGTGTTGATATTGCTAGAATCTGGTTGCTTGCGACAAACAACCAAATACAAGAGTAGGAAAATGAGCGATATAGTCATAGTCAATGGAGCTAGAACAGCCTTCGGAGCATTCGGCGGTGGATTAGCTTCTAAAACGGCCACAGATTTGGCTGTTGAAGCGGCGGCCGGTGCAATTGAGCGCTCGCAAGTCGATAAAGAAACAATTGACTCTGTGATTATGGGCAATGTCATTCAAACCAGCAAAGATGCTATTTATCTGGCTCGCCATGTGGCTTTGCGCTCAGGTCTGAAAGAAAATACTCCGGGGCTTATTCTTAATTTGTTATGTGGATCTGGTGTTTATGCTGTCGCCAATGCGGCCATGCAGATTGAGAATGGCATGGCAACAACAGTGTTAGCCGGTGGTACTGATCACTTATCGAGCACTCCATACAGCAGTTGGAGCACTCGTTGGGGCAATCGCATGGGCCACATGGAATTGTGGGATGGCCTAGATATTCGCGATACCTATGCCAAAGCCTCCATGGGTGAGACAGCAGAAAACCTGCAAGAGAAGTACAAAATCAGTCGCGAAGATCAAGATCAATTTGCACTGCGTAGTCAGCAATTGGCTAAAGCAGCCATGGAGAGTGGTCGCTTAAAAGAAGAGATCAAAGGCATTGAGATTGTTTCGAAGAAGGGCACTGTTGTAATTGATCGCGATGAACATGCGCGGCCTGATACAACCATTGAAGGTTTAGCTAAGCTTAGACCAGCTTTCCGCAAAGATGGCAGTGTTACCCCTGGCAATGCTTGCGGTATTGTGGATGGTGCTGCCGCTGTGATTGTTACTAGCCTGAAAAATGCAGAAAAGCAAAAGTTGAAGCCGCTTACTCGAGTTGTTTCATGGGCAGTTACTGGTGTTCCGCCAGAAATTATGGGCATTGGCCCGGTACCAGCCATTCCTATGGCTCTAGAAAAAGCAGGCTTAAAGATGGCTGACATTGATCTCTTTGAGATCAACGAAGCTTTTGCGGTGCAATATCTTGCTTGCGAAAGAGAATTGCAACTTGACCGCGAAAAAGTCAACGTCAACGGAGGTTCTATTGCCCTAGGCCATCCCTTTGGTGCCACTGGTGCTCGTCTGCTCTTGTCTATCTCAATGGAATTGCAAAAGAGACAGAAGCGCTATGGTTGCGTCAGTCTATGCGTTGGCGGCGGCATGGGCATTGCCATGATTGTCGAAAGGATTTAAAACTAAATTCTAGCGGTAGACTCTAAAACTAATATGTAGTCACGCCTTTGCGACTAGATGTTGGCTTTACTGCTGCCGCCGTGCCGTAGGTTTTGACATAGACAATTTTTTCTTCTGCAGGAGATGCCGCTGAATCGGCAGTTTCTTCAGCAATTACTTCTCTTGAATAAGGGATTGTGCCGCTGGCACTTCTCGTCATGGGAAGTATTGACGGTGCGTAGGCTGGCGGTGGTGGTACTAAGTATGCGCCGCGTCTGGCGCCTGATTTATTTTTGGCTTCTGCGCTAGGAGCATCAATATTGATACAGCATGCAAGCAGCGCAGCGGTCGACAACATGAAAACTGTCTTTTTCAACTTGAGAAACCCCGTGGTCTGGATTGGCCAGAACTATCTATCAGGCAAAAGAATATGTGACAGGCGTGACCATGTCAGTAAAGTTCGTTGAGTGGATCATACCACTGAGCCCTAACAGTCAAACCTGGGTTGCCTGACTGTAAAGCATTGCCTGGCTAGAAAAAGTTAGCTGTGGAACCACTTCGATTGTCTCGGATGTCTGCGCTGTTCTAGGTTGTCGACGTTTTTACCATCGAGGGGCTCCCAAGTGGCCACTGATTGCCCCCACCATGCCTTGGCATCTGTAACTGTTGCGTCAGCCTTTCGTTTCTCGCCTCTGCTGAAGTTCTGGGCTGCTTCTAGTTTAATTTTTTCAATTTTGGCCTGTTCCATTAAGACTTGAAACTGCTCTTCTATCTCTGTCGAAGAACTTATCGGATCATTGTGCTCTGGAGAGCGCTCGGCGAGGCGGTCAAGGTTGCTTTGCCATGGATTGGCTGATTCGCCATCGGGACTGGGCAGTTCGTAGTGATCACTACCATTAGCCTGATTGCGGCTAAAGAAACGAACTAGGGGGGTTACAAGCTTCTGAAAAGAAATCATAGAAATTCTCCAACGACTATTGCTGAGTCAAAAGAGGTATTCCCTTGGCAACTTGGCGGTAACGGTCAGGTTCTTCACGTAAAGTTGCGTAAAGCTGCAGCTTTGCTCTGTGAAGAAATGACTAACCAGTCTTGTCTTCGAGTTTGACCCCTTAATTGCTAGTCACTTGGAAACTGGGCGATTTAGGAGGAGTTTTGTTATGGCTGTTATGAGGCCAGCTCGACGGCTTCTTGAGCGGCCAGTACGAGCTGCGGTACTGCCTGCTCAATCTTTGGCAGGTCAAGCCTGAGTTGGTATTCACCTGGTGGCTCAAAGCAATGTATGCAGCGTGCTTCGTACTGGGCGTCGCCTACGAGAATCTGTTCACTTGAATGAACAACCCGCTGAGTGCGGCAGGCAAAGTCTGAGCCACATTTGCGGCAAACGGCTAAGAGCTTATCGACGCGGTCAGCCAGCGCGAGCAGATGGGGCACTGGCCCGAAGGGCTTCCCTCTAAAATCTAGATCGAGCCCCGAGGCAATAATTTTCTTTTTTTGTCTAAGTAGGCTGATGATTACGTCGATGATTTCATCTTCAAAGAATTGGCTTTCATCGACGCCAATCACCACGGCGTGAGAGGAATATTTGAGAATGTCTTTGGCTGAATCGACAACAATTGCTTGCGAGGCCATGCCGTTGCGAGACTCTACATGGTTAGGCCTCGATCTTGTATCGGTAGTAGGCCGCACGATGATCGTAGGCAAGTAAGCCAACCGGGCTCTTTCTATGCGTCTAATCAGCTCGCTCGACTTGCCGGCGCTCATGCAGCCCACAATCATTTCAAATCGGTATCCGCTAAACATGAAATGGTCTCCGCAAAAAATCTGTACTTAATGGTAACCAAATTTGAACGATTTGTTTGTACAAATCAGTTTCATATTTCTTCACCTGATAAGCTCCTCACTCATTTTTGCTCTCTATCGATCTGATATGCTCTGAGATCCGGAATATTAAAGCACCAAATATAGTGGCAATGGTGTCTGTCACCATTGCCACTAATTGTCGCTTTGTCTCTATCAAGGTAGAGCTCTGCGGTTTTTACTGTTAGTCTGAAGCTGGGCTATTTTAGCTCTGAATCAACGTCTGCGACCACCACCGCCAGCCCCTCTGAAACCGCCAGCAGCTTCCCTGAAGCCACCGCCGCCAGCTCCTCTGAAACCACCACCACCTTCGCCGCGTAGGCCGCCACCACCTTCGCCTCTGAAACCACCACCAGCGCGTGCTTCAGCTCCTGCTCCAGAACCTCTTAGAGAAGAGGCTCCCTCTCCGCCAGCGCCACGGTTTTGGGCGAAATTACTAGCGCCATCTCTAGCGCCCCCGCCTTGGGCGACGAATGGATTGTTTCCAGATTGCTGGAATCTCTGCGGATTTTGCTTCTGTTGATCTTGATACCACTGCTGTTGTTTTTGGTAGTCCTCATGCTGCCCGCCATAGGCGGCCTGGCGATTGGTTTGATTTTCTGACATAGACCCTTGACGGTTTTGTTGATTAGTCTGGGTCTGCTGTATAGCCTGCTGCTGGTTCTGCTGTTTGATTTGATTTTGGTTGTACAGAGCCATTTTTTGATTTTGGTTGAGGTCTTCGAACTGTTCGCCGTTGTGATAGCCGTATGCTTGGCCATTGGCGCCGTAATACATAGGAGTGCCATAAGGTGCATTGTAGTAGCTGTTGCTCATAGCTGCTCCAGCCATGGCACCTAAGCCAGCAGCAGCGGCTGTTCCCACTGCCCCCATGGCGCCGCTACCGGAACTACCAGAGCCACCAGAGCTGTTGTAATTATTGGTGATTTCGGTAGGTGGAGCAGCGGCTTGTTGCTGTTGCGGAGCTTGGTAGTATGGCTGCGGCGCATACTGTGGCACCTGCATTGCTTGTTGGGCGCCAGCACGACGAGCCTGCAGCTGCCTAACAGCGCTGTCTAGGTCGACTGACTGACCGTTTCGATCTGTGTACCAGAAGCCGCCCTTTGCACCCATGTATATTTGAGCAGTATTGCCTAAAACGCCACTTCCTGGAAGCGGCGCAAGGTCGCCTTTTGGCGTGATTACACTCTGGCTGCCATCAGGGTTTTGCACTACCTGTAGTGTCACGACTGAAACTTGTGGCTGTGCCCCTTGTGCCCATGTGGGCGCAGATAGCAATAGGGCTGCAGAAAGACAGATGGTTGTTAAAAGGGCTTTGGGCATGATTCTCCTCCGCCAACTATTTAAAGTCACTCTAAATAATGGCCTCAATAACGCCGAACACTGACAAATTTAGCAGATGCTATGAGGAAAATAAAAGACAATCATTCTTAAGTATGAGTATTTCTTGCAACAATATCGTTGCTTTCGCGACTTGTTTGCCTAGATCGGTTGAATTGCTCAGTACCGCGGTGGATAAGTCAAGGGTCGCGTGGTAGTAGACTCATTCTGCTTTTTGGACGGCCCGTATTCTGATAGGAGAAGAACAATGATCTCTGATTACGATACTTTTATAGTTTTCACTAGCACTTACTCAAATGTTGATGAGGCTTTGCACGATTTTGAAACAGTGAAGAGTCTCTATAGCGAACTCAAGCTTATTGATACTTTCGATGCTGCAGTTCTGGAGAAACAGTCCGATGGTAAGGTCAAGATAGTCAAGAAACATGAGCAACCTACTGAAGATGGGCTCAAGATTGGAGCTGGTTTAGGTCTTGCTACTGGTGTTGCTCTGGCGCTCTTTCCCGGTGCTGCTATTGGCGCGGGGCTGGCGGCCGTTATTGCTGGGGCTGGAGTTGCAGCTGCTGGTGCCGGAACTGGCGCAGCCTTTGGCGCGTTGGCCGGGCACGTAGCTGGCGGTATGAGCCGTCGCGATCTTCAAGAATTAGGTGAAGCTTTAGATTCTGGTTGCGCTGGTCTTGTTGTTATTGCTGCTGCCAATGTTGAAGAGAAGGTGCGGGCTGCTTTGAAGAAAGGCGTGAAGACGATTAGCAAACAAGTGAGAGCCAGCCTGAAAGAGCTTGAAAAGGAAATTGAGCAAGCTACTAAGGATGAGTCTTTAGCAATGAAGCGTTAAGCTCCCGTGGACGAATCGATTGGTTCTTGCTGTATGAATTTGAAACAGGTCGTGCTTTGTTTTGTTGCTTTGGGGCTTATTCTTGCTCTCTGTCCGCAAAGCTCATACGGCCAAGACAATAGCCGGCCTGAATTGGCCAGCGCTGCTGCCCCTGCTGAGATTGCTAGCACAGTTGCCGAAGTTAGTTCTATAGATCGAACTTTGTTGCTTGAGCTAATCAAGCTCGCTCGATTCAATATTCGCTTTCGTCAAGAGGCCAATCGCCATCAGAAGTGGCGCACATTGACCTATGCCGCTGGCCGCGAGGCTGGTACAGCTATGGCTTTTGCTGCTAGTCTAAGCGATCTCAAACAGCGAGTGCGCGGTCTTGATGATCCTTCTCTTATCTCGCGCAATGCTTTAGAGAATGTAGTCACCGCCTCTCTTGTTGGCAGTGCCATCAGCGGCTCTGCTTCTAGCCTAGAGTTGGCGCAGAACACTTGGGTGATGTTGCAGGCTGGCCAGAATGGCTATTCACCTAAGGCATCGACTGCTTTTGTGAAAAATATTGTTGTTACTACAGACAAATTGTTTGAACAAAGAGAGCGGCTCGTTTCGGTCATGTCACAAGACCTGAAGCAACGGCGAATATTTGAATTAGAAAGTGACCTGCTAGAGCACATCCGCCAACAATTGCTCTTTGAGTTCTGCTCTTGGAGTTGCCATTCAAGAGGCCAGGCTTGGCGCGAGAATACTTTCTATAGCTTTGATGCCCTGCAGAATTTTACTAGAATGACTGCGGCAATAATTGGTCTTAAGGGCTTTAGTCAGCCCAGGCTCGGTGGTGCTGCCGCGGTCACTACCGTGGTAGCTAATTCTGTGGCGACGGTTAATCCGCTGGTTTGTGGACTGGTAGGTCTGTCGATGCGCAAGTATCAGCAAAGAAAGCTCTCAAGAGAATTTGCTTGTGCGCGTCCGATTTTAGCTACTGAAGCTTTAGCTGAGCTTAAGGTCAAAATTGTAGATCGAGAGAACGGGAGCGCAGCAAAATTGCTAGAAGAAGCGGTGTCACTTGGTGATAAGTCAGAACGACTAGATTTAGCTATAGATCGTGAAAACAAAGATATTGAGCGTTTACGTCGAGTGGCACAACAACAGACCATAGCCGGCCCAATAATCGGCTTGACAAGTATTCCGGGTGCAGTGCTTGGTGCTATCGCTTTCTATGACTACCGCTTCGATCGAGTGACAACTAACAAATTGTTGTTAGCTGGTCGAATCTCGGCCCTAGCGGGGCAAAGTTTTGCTCTGGTGCAAACGCCATATACAGTGATTGCCGGTCGAATTAAAAATGGCAAATTGAAGAGAGCGGGAAAACTACCAGAGCAAATGCTAGCAGCACGTCTTAAGAATCTTGATCACTTAGAAGCGCAGCTTCTGGTAAAGCAGCCCTAAGTCAGGATTTTAGAGTCACTGTTGCTATACAAGAATGATTGAAAGCGCGGATGGCGCTGCGAATTTGATCGATAGATTGCAGAAGTGAGTTGGCCGCCAAGGTTAGTGCCGGGGCACCTTGTTCGTTTGTGGCGGTTTGCAGAGCTAGGCTGACACAAAGGTCACCACTAATAACCTTTAGGCAACTGGCTTGCAGCGCAGCCGGAGCTGGAGAATCATTTTTTAAATCTCTCAAGCGGTAGAGGTTTTGGCAGAGTTTGCTCAGTTCGATTGCTAGCTCTTTGAGAATTGAAGAGACTGTAAGTAAATCGGCTAGTGATGAATTGAGCATGCCGTTGCCAATAATTTCTTCACCACCTCTCATCTTGAAGCCGCTACTAAGTGAAAGTTCTCTCACAAGCTTCTCACGGTGGCTGCGGTCGCCCTTAAAAGAAACTTCTTGCAGACGGTCTCTACCTTCTGTTAGGCGGCGAATTACTCTCTCAGCAGTATTGCCAAAATTATTGAAATCACGGGCTGATCGTAGCTGTGGTTCTTCTTCTAGGCCTTGGCCGCGAAGGGCCTTCTCTATTTCTAATGATTTGCGCCTGAGCAACCTTTCTAGGTCTAGCAGAGCTGAAGATAGCTCGCGGGTAGCCACAAGCAAGGCTAGCTTGGTGGAGGCGACATATGCATCTTGTCCGATCAGGTCTAAGCTTCCTGGTGGAAAACCAAGCAGTTCGGCTTGGGCTGCGAGATTGCCAGGATTGACGCCTAATATTTCTGCGGCACGGCCGCTTACAACCTCATTTAAATTGTCGAGCAAAGCTTCCCCGGAGGGCGAAAGAAGCGGGTCTACGATGATTTCGTCGCGCCATTGGCCATTGAGCATTTCATCGCAAACTTGCGCCTTGACCCGGGCTATAGGACTTGAGGCTTCTATCATTTCACGGGTGACGGCTAGTTTTGCCTTGAAAACTTGCAACAAGCCATCTATTAAGAGAGGATGCGCGGTTTCGTGGAGCCGGCCCTCAACTTGTTTGAAGTGTTCCAGCCAACGGGCTGTACGGGCCCCCCAATGGGCTTGCGCCGGCACTTCAATGGCGCCGATTGCATCAGTTTCTAGTCGTAATTCTAACTTCTTGGTGGTCATCGGCTTAGTCTAGCGCGCAAACCTAGATTGCGGCCCACTGAGCAGATGAGCTTTATTGCATGATCTCAATTTCGCTTAGAATTTTTACAGCTAGTTGTGTCAGTGCCTGATTGCTTGCCTGACTGTTTGTCTGATAGCTCACTTGACTGTTGCTAAGGAAAAGCTGGAGCTGCTCACGGGCGCTTGCCAATTTGGCTTGACCGGTTAGGGCTAAACCGCGAATCAGAGAGACATTTACATCTCGGCCGCCGAGGGCAACGAAGCGATTGATTGCTGTTAGGGCTCCTTGGTAGTCACCACTATCAACTAAGCACTTACTCAAACCTATATAGGCCAGTGGATTTTGGGAGTCGATCACAATCGCTCTTTGATAGTTCATCTGCGCTTCTTTAATGTAGCCAAGTTTGGCCAGCGCGTTTCCTATGTTGATTCGTAGTTCGGCACTGTCAGTACCAATTGAAGCTGCTCGGGCCAGTGATTGATTGTATTCGGCAAGGGCCGCCTTTGAATCACCAGTCTGGTCAAGAATCAATCCGATCCAGAAATGAACAGCGATGTTATCTGGTTTAAGAGCTTCATATTGGCGAAAAGAGCTCAACGCCCGGCTTAGATCGCCAGCTGCAAAATATTCTTTGCCTTGGGCGAACAAAGGGTCGGTATTTTTAGTCTGGGCGAGCGCTGGTCCAGCTCCGTAGATCACAAGACACACCATTGTTGAGCAGCCAATCCTGCCAAATTTTGATTTTGTCTGTGCAGATTTAAACGGGATAGCGGTCATTGCCTTCAGTTAGTCTTTCTTGGTCGATTGTAGCGTAGAGGCGATTGTACCTGATTAGAGGTTCTGCCCTCGCTATTGAGCTGTCTAGGTTGTGGGCCGCCGTTTCTTCAATTTTAGCGAGGACCACGATATATTGATCAAGTTCAGTCTGCTCAAAAATTCTAAGACTACAAGCAAGTAGGCTGTCGCTAATGTATAGCAATCCTGATTTTAGGCGGTCAGGGCTAAAGCCACAGAGGCTCAGATTGTCGTTTGCACTTGTTGAGTCTTTTTCTGCGCTAGTTTGACTTTCTAGTTTTGACACTGCTGCAAGGTGTTGAAAGCTTAGTACTGAGACCGCCATCGTTTTGCTTGCTAGTGCTGCTGAAGCAGTTTTGCTTGTTTTTAGAAAAGCGGTGCTTAAAATTAGTGGCTCAAGATTGACATAGCTAATTGAGCTAAGCATATAAAAATCGGCTTTCCCTCGCTCATTTGCAATAGAGCTACTGATCAATACTACAGGGCAAGCTATTTGCCTTGCTATTGAAAATTCTCTCGCCAATTAGTGGCCCTCTTGTTCGGCTTTGCTCTTTTCGAAGCGATCTTTTCCTGAGAGTATTGGTGCTACAAGAAGAGACTTGCCTGGGCGCAGCATAGCACCGCTATAGTTGGGTGTGAGATCGGTTATGCGTCCTTCTATAGGAGATACTTTGCTTGGATCTAAAGTCTTGCCTCTAATATAGTCGCCAATCAAATCGACTTGCGAAATCTTCAGTGGCTGCACATTCAGTTCGCGATGAAGCTGCTCGATTGGCTTTTCGCCAAAGATTCCATACTTCCACCATTTTTCTAATGGGTGGAAGCGCGCAGCAACGCTGTAGGTTTTGTCTAAATCAATTGCCTCATACACACCTTGCTCGTTGAGCACAGATAGACCACTAATGCGCTCACCGTCCAGGCCACCTTGCTTTAAGCCTGGCTTGGTGGCGTCATATGAATACTTCATGCCACTGACTTGAACAAAATTGCCAGGCTCGTCCACATGTTCTTCTACTTGTTCGGCAAAGAGATTTTTTACGCGGCTGAGGGCGGTCGGCTTCGTCGCTGCTACTTTTTCGCGCACACCATATTCGATGGCAGCTTTTAGTTGCGCGCCTGTCAAATTCATTAGCGCTAACTCTTGCTGCTCACCTTCGCGCTTGCCTGCATTCATGACTATATTTGCTATTTCGAGCCGGGTGAGCGGAACATTTTCAGGAATGCCCGTGCGAATTCCACCAGAGTGAACTAGTGCTATTTGTGGTGCTTGATCGCCGAGCTTTTCTTTTAGACCAAAGCGAACAGCGTCGGCAAAGAGGTTACCCATTTCTGTTTCTTTATTGCGAGAACCGGCTGCGCTATAGCGTCTCACCGCATGGCTGTCATAGGCTTCGCTCTTTAGGGCGTTAATATCACCGGCTGTTTCATCTAAGAATTGACGAATGCCAGGATTTTCAGCCAGGCTTTCAGTGACCTGGTGCAATTTGCTTGTGGTTAAGAAGCGGTGGGCTGTTCCATCTGGTCGAATGGCTTGATTAAACTCACCCAGCCAGTTGCCGCTGTGCCCAGCTTGAACAATTGGTATTTCGAATGGGGCTGCGCCAGGCATTGAGCCAGAAACGCTTCTGTAATTGAAAGGGTTGAGTCTGGCAAGACCTGATTTGCTCTCAGCGCCGACCCAGACTGGGCGTACTAGGGCGTCGTGAGAGTGTGCACCGATGATGCCGGCAACCTTAATATCTTTGGCAATGAGATGCTGAGCTAGTTTAATGTCCTCACCTAAGCCTAAGTGAGAGTGAATCTGGAAGATTGACACACCCTCTTTCTTCATCTCTTTAAGCGCAGCTTCAACGGTTTCTTTGGGGTCAATATACTTGAGCCCTCCCACTGCCCCTTCTTCGGTGGTTACGCCAATGGTGCCTACTTTTTGAGGTCCCCAAGGGGTTTGAACTTCACGCTGCACATACGGTTTTAAAATGCGTTCATATTGAGGGTGGGCGCTGACATCTAGGTTGGAGGCAATGAGCGAGACGTCAGGATATTTCTGTAAAAGTGGTTCCATCACCGCTGGATAGCGTGGCACATCAGAGCGGCCGCCGGGTGCGTCATAGGCGTGATTGCCAGGTACTAACTCTTTGGCGCCCATTTTCATAAGAGCTTCGTTCTCAATCTTTCCACCGTTTGTAAAAGCAAAATTGACTCGGCCCGATTCAATGTCGCCCGGCACTACAAATCTTGAATCTACGCCCTTTGCCTGAGAGGCTGCCATGCGCTGGTCGAGTAATGTCTTGATGCGGGGAAGCTGCTCAGTGTTACTGTGGAAATCGTTGATGTGATAAGAGTCGAGCCTCAGTACGTTTTTGTCTGGTGTAACGGCATTTTTGATTTGACCAAAAACTTCACTGCGTCGGCCAATAAGGGTGGCACCGCCAGAAAGTGTCCCACCAAATGCTGCACCAATGGCAGTGTCGTGACCAACTTGCATCAGGCTTTTTGCTAGGCCTGCGCCTGGGTCATTTTTGATTTCATTCCAGTTCTCGCTCACTCTGTGTGGCGCGCTCCAGATAGCTGCACCGCTCGACCCACCGACCACTCCTCTGAGAAGATTGGTCTTCAGGCCTTGGGAGACTGATTCTTTTGCCAGCAGCTTGCCAGGCTTCTCTGCCAATGCTAGTGAGATATTTTTGCGCAACAACTTTTTCTACGGCGCTGGCGCCGACGCCTGCTAGTGCATCAACTCCACCCCAAGCAAAGTCAGTAGCTGATGTTGTGCGGTCTTTGCTGTCGAGCATGACGGCTTCCATTGAAGCCTTTGTGCCAACTTTTATTGTGCCACCAGCTAGCATCGCCATTGGAATAGTGAGAGCTTTACCCCAGTTGCGTGTCGCCGCCGCAGCCGCCAGTGAGAAGACAACAGTGCCACCGACGCCAGCTGCCAAACTGCTGGTCATTTCAGCGGCAGCTTGTTTTAGGCTGGGGTCATTTTCTTTAACTGGTTTGACAATAGGTGCGGGCTGATAAGCCAGGGCTGGGTCGCCTCGACCCATCAATCCAACGAGGTTAATCTCTGAAGATTTGGCAGCCTCAACTGTCGGCTGCGGCTTAGATGATTCAATGTTTGTGTCAGAACCGGTCACGGGCAACCCCTTTTCAACCTGTCTGTAGATTAGGTGAATAGGAGGATAATTGATAAGGTGTTAGTCCCATGAACCTTCGTAGTTTCACCATATTTGCGCTGAATTAATCTATATTATCGGGCTCAGCTGCGACAAAAAGGGCTGTCAATTGCCAAGTAACTGCCCACTATTAAATGAAGTGTCCTCTGTCTGTTGTAAATGCCAGGCACAGCTTTGTCTTCGGCAACAAGTATTAAACCTGGCACTTGGTGAAGATGAAGAGGTGATGTGCCTAAAGTGTTTAGCCGCTGACAATAACAAAAGCAGGGCTGAGCTTTTGGAGAATTTGGCCACCTACATAGCCAATCGCGAGTGTTTTGCTAAACCATGGCTGCGCTATGCTTCAGTCGATTTTTGCCCTGATCCGCTAGGATGTATACCGGCTGTTTGTTTTAAGGCTAGGTCTTAAGGCAATATCGAGAGTTTTTGCGAGGAGACCATGGAAGAAGCTGCTGCAGATATTGGAGAAGAGTCCATGGTCAGGCTTGATTTGCGTGGTGTGGCCTGCCCTATGAATTTTGTCAAAACCCGCTTGAAGTTGGACAAAATGGCCACTGGCGAGCTGCTTGAGGTTCTGCTTGACAGTGGCGAACCAATTGAAAGTGTTAGCAGTAGTGTTTTGAGTGAAGGCCATCTCATTGAGTCATCTACATTTACATTGCTTTCGCCGCTCAGTGAAGGGCAAATGTTGAGTGCTGAACAGCCAGGTTATCACCGGCTAATAATCCGCAAAACTAGTGCAGCGTAGTATTTCGCCGCTAGTGTGAGCCAAATAATCAACTCGGCTTAAGCACTACATATATTGCTAGTTACAAAAATCAGGCGGTTTTGGCCAAAACGGGATATCATGAACCGTTGTCTTGAGGAGGGGCCCTAACAGGCTTTCAATTCAGTGGTATCAGGAAACAATAAAACCTTATTTTTGCAAGCGTTAGGTCTGTCACTAGCCCTGACTGCCTCCTGCTACTGTGAAGTTAGTGCTCAATCTCACGGTGCCCCGGCATCACCTGCAACTCACGTCAGCCCTATTGATATTGCGGCGCTCAAGGCTAAGGTTGAGGCAGAACCTTCTGACCCGAAGGTGCGTTATGCTTACGCTGAAGGTCTGCGTAAGCTCGGCCGCAGCAAAGAAGCTAGTCATGAATACCTGACGGTTACAGAGCTAGAGCCGTCTTTCTATCATGCTTATCACCAACTTTCGGTCATTAATCACGACAAGCATGTGCTCGATGAGGCGATTTCGCGGCTTAATTTCCTCAAAGAAGAAAAGCCTAAAGACATGTTTTTACGGGTTGCCCTTTCTGAACTTTACGAGAAGAAAGGTGATAACTATACCGCGGGTAAAACCTTGGTAGAGCTTGTTTATGCCAATGCTGTGCCAGAAAAATATGTGCACAAGATCAATCAGCGAATTCGCTTCTTGCAGGCTAAAACTAAAGACGCCCAGGCTCATGATAAAGCTTATGGCGGTGATGAGCAGATGGAGTCAAATCCTCCACCCTTGCCTGAATCGACTCTTAATCGCGATCTTTCAATTTCTAAGGTAAAAGAGCCTAAAATTATGCAAGGATTTGGGCATGCGACCTTACTTCCATAGCTTTCTTGGTTTACGTAACTGCCACAGCCTCTTAGTGACTTCTGTATTTTTGCTGTCTCTAAGTGCCTGCTCGAATAAAGTAGAGCCACCCTCGGGCCGCTTTGGCAAGCTTGAGCAGAAGAGTCACGTTGCTGCCGAGTCACAACAGTCCTCATCTGGGGCCTCGGCCGAAAGTGCCTTAGATTCTCATCAGTTTGATATGGCGGCCGAAACTGTTATTTCAGACGGTTGTTTGCATGCTTGGCGCAAGGCTTGTGCCGGTGATGAAAAGGCTGCCATGAGTGAGCTTGAGGCCTTAGACAAGCGCTATCCGCAGATTTTGACCATCCAATTTATGATGGGTCAGGTGCTGTCTCATTTTGGCAAGACTGAAGAAGCGATTGTTCACTACCGCAAGGCTTCTATTGGCAACGAATTTAGCTCTCTACATAGTTTTAAGTTGGCCGAGGCCTATCGCAAGGTCGGCAAAGATGCTGAAGCTGTGCCGCTCTATCGCAAACTACTGAAGACGGCCCCTGACTTTCTTGAGGTCAAGCTGGGCCTAGCCCAGTCACTGCTGAAGAGTGATAAGGGCGCTAAAGAAGCTAAGGAAGAAGCGCAGAAATTGCTGGCTGAAGTATTGGCTGCCAAGCCTGACAATGCCGAGGCTCTGAAACTAAGGACTGAACTGGCTGAGCCGGATACTAAAACCAAGTAGTAGCTTTCAAAGTGGCTCAGTAATTGGGCTATTCTCAGTGCAAGCCAATATTTTCTTAGGTGGCTGCACCGAAGGGATGATACTGTGCCCGAGATTACTGTCGTACAATTCCCTATGTCCTATTATGGATATATTGGATTCTCTGAGAATACTTGAGAGGGGATAACCTCATGGTTAAAGAAGCAACAGCGTTAGAAACTGGCAGCAAGACTGGCGTCGAAGAAATTTCAGTGGACGGATTTGACTACATAGAGTTTTTTGTCGGCAACGCCTTACAGGCTTGTTACTATTACAACCGTGGCTTTGGCTTCGATGTAATTGGTTACCGTGGTCTTGAGACCGGTAATCGCGATGCTGTTTCTTATGTGCTGCGTCAAGAGAAAGTCACCATTGTTCTCACCGCTGCCCTGCAGCCAGATCATGCTGTATCTAATCATGTGATGCAGCATGGCGACGGCGTTAAGAATGTAGCGATGCGCACCCGGGATGTTCGTAAAGCTTACGAGACTGCCATTGCCCGTGGTGCACGTTCTATTCAAGAGCCAACTGAAGTTACTGACGAGCACGGCACTTATGTCTCAGCTTCAATCGCTACTTATGGCGATACTGTGCACACTTTCCTCGATCGCTCAAACTACAAAGGTTTCGCTCCTGGCTTCACTGAAGTGAAAAACAAAAAGGGTGACGCGCTCGGTCTAGTCTCTGTTGACCACGTTGTCGGTAACGTTGAAAGTACTAAGCTTGATCAATGGGTAGAGTTCTACAGCAAGATTTTTGGCTTCCATATCTTCCAGTATTTTGATGCTACAGATATCAGCACTAAATATTCAGCCCTGGTATCTAAAGTAATGGCAAACCGCAGCGGCTCTATCAAGATGCCTATCAACGAGCCATTTGAGCAAGGTTTGCGTAAGTCACAGATTACAGAGTATCTCGATTTCTACCATGCGCCTGGCGTGCAGCACATTGCCATCACAACTCGCGACATTGTCAAAACTGTCAAAGAATTGCGCAGTCGTGGCATCGAATTTCTCAATGCTCCAGCTTCGTATTATGAAACTCTCAAAGATCGTGTTGGTGAAATCGATGAAGATATCACTGAACTAGCCAAGTGGGGCATTCTTGTTGACCGTGAATCTGAAGGCTATTTGCTGCAAATTTTCACTAAGCCAGTACAAGATAGGCCAACTTTGTTCTTCGAAGTAATTCAGCGCAAAGGTGCTAAAGGT
>LNEX01000356.1 GCA_001464165.1 bacterium Ga0077546 | reverse complement strand
CGCTGGTGGTTGACGTGTTAGACAATGGGGCTGGAGGCTCGTGGTCACTGAGCAATCTGGGGCGGCGTATTTTGGCCAATGACATGGCTCCCGGCTTTGCCACTAACCATATGCTTAAAGACCTGCGCTTAGCTTTTGAAAATCTCGACCCTGCTGGGCGCCTCCCCGGCACGCGGCTGGCTTTTGAGCTATTTGAAGAGGCTATGGCAATAGCTGGCAAGAATTCTAGTCAAAAAAGTGCTAGCCAAGAAAGTGCTAGCCAAGAACTCGGCACGCAGGCAATGATCAAGGCTTATCAGGTGAAAGAAGCAGCTCCTGGTCGGGCTGGCGACCGCATTACCTTAGAATGGCAGCTTGACGTAGAGCCGTAGTCAGCAGTTCTGTCTATATCGCCTGGATATACCCCGTGTCTTTTTGAAAGAATTTAAACAAACAGCGCTACACAAGCCCTCTCTGGTGGAGTAGCATGGGCGATTACTGATGCAAAAAAAAGTTATCGGATTTTGAAATATTATTGGATTTTGAAATATTATTGTTTGAATTATTAAGGAAGTAGGGGAACATAATGTCGCAAACAGCTACAGCTACAGAGAGAGAATCAGTTATGGACACTGCTTTATTAGATGAAGTTGTGCACTGGGTAAAGACTTTGACTTCGGTTGGTGTCTCGCCTGACTGCGCCGCCACGCTGACAACCGAAATTCTCCTTGCCACCAGCGAATCAGCTGATGAGTTTGGTGAATACAGTGAAGACATGGAAGAGTTCGACGAAGAATAATCGCTCTGTTCTCTAGAGGCCTGAAAACTCTCCCCAAAGCCATGGGGGGAGTTTTTCGTATGAACGGGCAAATAGCAATTAGTTGCAAGCAAGATAATCTGGTTCAAGCCTATAGCCGTACTTTATGCAAATTAAGCCAACAACCGAGAATATCACTAGCGCTTCGGCAGGCGAATCTCTCTTGGTGCTTTCTTCTGACCCTATAGTTATGCGCTATCGTGCGGGTTTTACTGGTTTGGCCTTGCTCTTGGCTCTTTCGCCTATTTGGTTGTGTTGGTCAGTCTTTGTCGCTCTAAGTTTAGGCTTTGAGGCCTGGAGCAAATTGAGCAGTGGAGTGGTTGGGGCGGAGAGTTATTTGGCGCCGATATTGTTCTATCTAGCGCTAATTTTGGTTGGAGCTTTGGCTGTCTATGTTTGCGCTGACACAAAGCTGATTGTCACTAAAGAGGGGCTGCGTCTACCATGGCAGTTTCTTTTCGATTCTAAGTTTTGTATTTCGCGACCTTGGTCAGCATTGGTTGAGGTTGAGTTTTCTTTCAACGAGCGCCCAGGCCTTTCTGAACGTGTTCATCCTCAAAGAATGTTTCTACGATATAGCGATGGTGCTAGTATTGGCTTGGCGTTAAATGGTTTGTCTCGCGCAGATCTCAAAGAGTTTATTTTGTCGGTTCAGGCCTATGCGGCTCAAGCAAAGTTTAGACCAGCTCTCAATTCCCTTGATCTTAATCTCTTAGAGATTGGCCAGAGGCAAAGCATTCATGCCTCGTTTACCCAAATGTGGGAGGATGAGTTAGAGAGCCGTTTCGGTTCCACTATCTTCGTGCCCCTCGAGCCGGGGCAAGTAATCGACTATCAATCCTCTGGTGCTAGCCGCTCATTGAAAATAGAAGGACAGCTATCGTTTGGTGGTCTTTCGGCCGTCTATCTGGTATCAAAGCCGGAAGAACGAGACTTTGGTCACAGTAAGCTTTACGTGCTCAAAGAAGCAGTTTTGCCTCTCGGTTCTGATGATGGCTTGAAAGCGAAAGCACTGGAGATGTTTGCGCGTGAATCAATGTTACTGAGTTCTCTTAACCATGACCGAATTGCTAAAGTGCTTGATTACTTCGTCAGTGCCGGTCGAAATTATATTTTGCTAGAGCACATTGAGGGCGTCGACTTGCGCTGCTTTGTTAATGAGCGTGGTGCACAGCCACCGGCAGTGGTGGTGCGATGGCTGCTTGAGGCCGCCCAGATCTTGCGGTATTTGCACAGTCAAAACCCGCCTCTCATTCATCGCGATGTTACGCCGGACAATCTAGTGCTAGCCCGCGACGGTGGCCTTTCGCTCATTGATTTTGGGGCTGCAAATGCCCTTCTCGGTACTGCCACTGGCACCCTTGTGGGTAAACAGTCATATATTGCCCCCGAGCAATTTCGTGGTAAGGCAGGGCTTAGTTCAGATATTTATTCTCTAGGAGCGACAGGTTATTTTGCTCTCACAGGCCGTGAGCCAGAGCCGTTGACCGAATTGCATGCAGCGCAGATAGTGCCTATTTCGGCCAGTCTAGACAAGCTCATTGCTGACTGCACTTGCCAGATTGTTAGTGAGCGCATAAAGACTATTGATGAATTGATTGAGCGTGTGGAGCAGTTATGACCAATCATTCTAAAGTAAAGAGAGTGATGGCCGAGGTTGGCTCTTTTGTTAACAGCTCTGGCGGCTCTGAAGTATCTTGTTTTGCTGGTAGTGCAAATGCTGAAATTTGTTTGCGCCTAGCGGCTTTGCGCATTTATCGAAAGTTAGATCAACGCTCAGTGTTCTTTGGCACTTTTCTCAAAACTAATTTGGCCTTTTTGGCAATTTTAGTATTTTATTGTACTTACAATATCTGCTCGTCTCCAGACCGTTTGTATGATCTTTGGTTTGGTCCCGTGGTGCTGGGGGCTTGCTTGCCTGCGGTGCTCACCATTACCAGCTTGCTTGTGCTGGTGACTCTTGGATTGTGGATCTTGGAGAAGCCGAAGCGGCTGAAAGTGTTGCCATCAAATATGGTGCTGCGTATGGAGCTAACTGATGAGCTGTTTGCCGAGATTGTTATACCGTGGTCGTCTGTCGATAGAATTGAGCTTAAGCACTTGAATCGATTTACACCAGATAAAGAATTGCACTTAGTAATTGAAACGGCTTTGGGCGCTAGGTACACATTGCGCTACGACGATTTGTTGATGGATAATTCTCGCGCTTCGTTCCTTAATGCCGTGCGCACTTGGGCACCCCATGCCTTCTGCCAGCTAAGCTCTGAGCAGAACAAAGGCGTTGCGGCTGCTCAATTTACTGAATTGTGGTTGCATCAATTTTCAACGGCTAATATTCGCCAGCGCGATGGCCTTCTTGCGCCTGGTCTCGCCCTTAAAGGCGATCGCTACACAGTAGTTGGAGTATTGGGAGGTGGTGGCCAAGGCAATGCCTACTTGGCGTGTGACAATCATCTTGATAGCTCTAGCACTAATGCCGTGTCTGATGTTGTCCTAAAAGAGTATATTATGCCGGTTTATCAAGGCAGCGCTGTATTAGAACGGTTGTCTGCCAAGCTCAAGCATGAATCAGATATTCTTACTCGACTTGATCATCCTGGTGTGGTCAAGCTTCTCGACTGCTTTGTCGAAGACTATCGAGGTTATTTGGTTTTAGAGTTCGTGGAAGGTCGGTCGCTCAAAGAGTTGGTACAAAGCGAAGGTGTGCAGGCTGAAAGGTTTGTTCGTGAGGTTGGGGCCAAGCTCTGTCAGGTGCTAATTTACTTGCACGACTGTTATCCACCAGTGATCCATCGCGACCTTACCCCCGACAATATCATGCTCGACTTGGCTGGGGAGATTAAAGTGGTCGATTTCAACGTGGCCAGGCAGTTGGAGAATGCTACTGGTGCTACTGTAGTCGGTAAACACTCCTACATCCCACCGGAGCAGTTTCGGGGCAAGCCTTGTGCTCAGAGTGACATTTATGCCCTAGGCTCCACCCTCTATTTTCTTCTTACCGCAGAAGAGCCAGTACCACTAACATGCTCCCATCCTTGCGACCGGGTTAAAATTTCGTCTGACTTAGATAGGGTTGTGGCTCGAGCCACGGCCCTTGCTCTGGATCAGCGCTATGGCTCGGCCCGTGAGCTTTTGGCTGATTTGACAGCGCTGCATTAGAGATAAGTCACCTAGAAAGGTAAATATTGAACCCTTTTTGCTGTTATATCAATCTTCTAGGGCTGAAAATAGAGGCTCAGATTCGACGGAGTGATGTATGAAAATTATCAACTGGCATCCCCGATTTTTCAACTGCGATAAGACTCTATTGGCTGTAGTCTGCGGCATAAGCTTTGTAGTAACTAGCTGCACCTCTGCTCCTAAATCGAGTTTAGGGCAAACCCTTCCTGGCGCTAAAGATGGCGCTTCTATTGTTGTTCAAGGCTCAGATACGATGGAGAGCCTGATGCATAAGTGGGCCAATGACTATATGGCCAGTAAGCCGGGATTGCAGATTGCCGTCAAGGATGGTGATACTGGTATTGGTATTGATGATCTGCTCACCGGCGAAATTGATTTGGCTGCTGCTTCTCGCGAAATTACAGAGGAAGAGCATAAGGCTGCTCATAGCAAAGGAGTACACCTTAAGCGCTTGATGGTGGCTCGTGATGCTATAGCCGTTGTCGTTAATCCGCAGAATAAGTTGGTAGAGATTGACTTAGTCGACTTGGCGAAAATCTATCTTGGTGAAATTGTAACCTGGAAGCAGTTGAGGAAAGACTTCGCTGCAGAGCCGATTCGCGCCTTCGGGAGAGAGTCGACTAGCGGTACCTCTGACTACTTCCAAGAGCACGTTCTTTCTTCTAAGCCGTATGCACCAGTTGTCAAAGTCATGCCCTCCTCTGAGGCCTTGATTGGAGCGGTTATGGGAAATCGGCTGGCAATCGGCTTCGTTGGCATGGCCCAAGCTAAGGCTGACTGAGAAGTCTCCAGAGTCATCTCAGGGTGGGGCTTTGTCTGGCAGTGACTATCCGCTCTCTCGGCCTTTGTATGTCTACTACAATCAAGCTAATGAAGAGCGGGTTGGTAAATTTGTCAGCTTCTGTCTTGCTGAGGATGGGCAAAAAAGCGTCAAAGCAATGGGTTTTATGCCTGCTCACTAATTGTTTTTTTGAGGTAGCACGTTGGATTTTTTGCAGGCTCTACGGGAAAAAGTATTGATCTTTGATGGTGCCATGGGCACATCAGTTCATACTTATGACCTCACTCTCGATGACTATGAAGGCTGCGAAAACTGCCCTGAAATATTGGTTTCTAGCCGCCCAGATGTCATTTCTGAAATTCACGAATCGTTTTTCAAGGTTGGCTGCGATGTGGTTGAAACCTGTACCTTTGGCGGGTCTAGCATAGTTCTTGCTGAATTTGGTTTGGCCGGTCGCACCTATGAGCTGAACAAGAAGGCTGCAAGTCTAGCGAAAGAAGTGGCTCTGGCTTATAGTTCCAGTAAGCCGCGATTCGTTTCTGGTTCTATTGGACCGACCACAAAAATCCCTTCATTGGGACATATATCTTTTGAGCAAATGCGTGCTTCTTATTTTGAACAAGTGCGAGGTTTAGTTGATGGCGGCGTCGATGTTTTGCAGTTTGAAACTGGACAAGACTTATTACAGGCTAAAGCTGCAATCATCGCCATAGAAGATTATCTGCGTCAATTGGGGCGACGGGTTCCGATCATTGCACAAGTTACCCTAGAAGCACCTCCTCTTGGCACTATGCTCGTTGGCACCGATATTTCTGCCGCTCTTACTACTTTGATGAGCTATCCCGTTGATGTTATTGGCATTAACTGCGCCACAGGCCCGCGTGAGATGATTGATCCGGTCCAGTATCTCTGTGAAAGTGCACCGCGGGCAGTGTCGGTGCTGCCTAATGCTGGTTTGCCGGAGAATGTTAATGGAGAGACGGTCTATAAGCTTACCCCTGATCAGTTAGCGCAGTCTTTGTTTGATTTCGTTCACGATCAAGGTGTCAATATTGTTGGTGGTTGCTGCGGTACCACTCCGGCTCACCTCGCCGCTGTGGTCAATAAGATTGGTGCTGCTGAGCCCAAGAAGCGTCATGCAGCTTTCGTTCCCTCGGCCGCCAGTATCTACACATCTGTAGCGTTTGATCTCGATCAGCCGCCACTGATTGTTGGTGAGCGCACTAACACCAACGGCAGCAAGAAGTTCAAAGATCTTTTACAGGCGGAACAGATTGACGGCATGGTAGCTATGGCGCGCGAGCAAGAGCGTGAGGGGGCTCACATTCTTGATGTCTGTACTGCCTATGTTGGGCGCGACGAAGTGGCCGATATGAGTAGATTCATAAAGCGCCTTAATACTGAATTGCAGATTCCGATCATGATTGATAGCACTGAGTACGCTGTGCTTGAAGCGTCATTAGCCCTAGTTGCAGGTAAACCAATCGTCAATTCTATCAACCTTGAAGATGGCGAGAGCAAGATGCTTGAGAAAGTAGCTCTGATTAAGCGCTATGGTGCTGCTGCTGTTGCTCTCACCATTGATGAAGCGGGTATGGCGAAAACCGCAGAAAAGAAGCTCGAGATTGCTAAGCGCATTTATGATTTAGCTTGCAGTCAGGGGTTAGCGCCTTATGACCTAATCTTTGATGCTCTTACTTTTACTCTCTCTACGGGCAACGAAGATGACCGACGCCTTGGCCTAGAGACCCTTGAGGGTATCAAGCTAATTAAAGAGCATTTGCCTGGCGTGAAGACTATTTTAGGCGTCAGTAATATTAGCTTTGGCATGGATCCTCGCATTCGCCGCATTTTAAATTCGGTTTTCTTACACCATGCTGTTCAGTATGGCCTCGACATGGCCATCGTCAATGCCCAAAAAATCTTACCTCTCTATAAAATAGATGAGGCTGAGCAAGACTTCCACAACAAGCTAATCTTTGATAAGAGACAGGCTGATTACGATCCCCTCTTTGCCTTGCTCGATTTCTATAAAGATAAGGGTAGCGCTGGTACGGTAAAAGTTGCCCGCAAGAGTGATGCCACTATTGAAGAGATATTAAGGCAACGCATTATTGACGGTGATCGTGTTGCTCTTGAAGCTGATTTGGCAAAAGCTATGGAGCGCTATAAGCCACTTGAGATCATTAATACGATTTTGCTGGACGGGATGAAGGTTGTGGGTGATCTATTTGGCTCTGGCAAAATGCAGCTACCTTTTGTGCTGCAGTCTGCCGAGACCATGAAAGCTGCTGTTTCTTATTTAGAGCCATTCATGGACAAAGTAGAAGGCTCCACTCGCGGTACTATGGTACTGGCTACAGTCAAGGGTGACGTGCATGATATTGGCAAGAATCTGGTAGACATTATTTTGACTAATAATGGCTACCGGGTTATTAATTTAGGTATTAAACAGCCCATCGAAAATATTATTTCTTCCGTTGAACAACATCATGCTGATTGTATTGGTATGAGTGGGTTGCTGGTCAAATCTACCGTAATCATGAAAGAGAATTTGTCTATTCTCAATCAACGCGGCATTAGTGTGCCAGTGATTTTGGGCGGTGCTGCCTTGACTCGACGTTATGTTGAGGAAGATTGTCGTAAGGTCTACAAAGGCACCCTCTATTATGGCCAAGATGCTTTTGACGATTTGAAAATTATGGAAGCAATAGCCACTGGTGATCATTCGCTTTTACCCCAAGCTCCGGCTACGGAGTGTGAAGATCTTGATGATGACGACGACATCGAGGAGATAAGATTTGGCAAAGAAGACACTTCACTTGTCCCACCAGACCTGCCTTTGTCTCGCTCGAATATTGTTGCCGAGACACCAGTGCTTCCTCCGTTTTGGGGTTCTAAGGCTGTATTCGATTTCAATTTGGCAGAAGTTTTCTCTTACATAAACGAAAATGCTTTGATTCGTGGACAGTTTCGCGTCCGTCAAGGTGATAGCACAGACGCTCACTATCAGGCCATGGTGGCTGAAAAAATTACCCCAATGTTGGCTCAATTGAAGCAGCGTTGTATTGATGAAAAGTTGCTTGAGCCTAAAGCTGTTTACGGCTATTTCCCTTGCCGCTCCAGTGGCAACCAACTAATAATATATAGACCGTCTAGTGTTGACTCTGGTCTTGAGTTGCATGATTTAGACGAGTGGCTGCGCTTCGATTTTCCTCGGCAGCAGTTCGGCCGTCATTTTTGTATTTCTGATTTCTTCTCTCAAGGCAGTGCTGGCTATGATGTATTGCCTGCCCAGATTGTTACTATGGGCGCGCGGGCTACTGAGTATGCTCAGGCTCTTTTTGCTGCTGATCAGTATTCTGAATACCTGTACTTTCACGGTTTGGCAGTTGAGTCGGCCGAGGCCCTAGCTGAGCTTCTGCACAAACGAGTGCGGGCAGAATTGGGCTTTGCTCACTTAGATGCCACGGACCCGCGAAAATTCTTCCAACAGGGTTATCGTGGCACCCGCTATAGCTTTGGTTATCCGGCATGTCCAAACCTTGAAGACCAAGCCCATCTGTTTACATTGCTTAAGCCAGATCGCATCGGGGTTAGCCTATCGGATGAATACCAACTGGTGCCAGAGCAAAGTACCTCAGCCATTGTTGTTGTGCATCCTGAAGCAAAATATTTCAACATTGAACGTAAGAAAATAGCTAACTCTTAGAGTCTAGTTCTGCGGTTTATACGTGTTCGCCGCGGTTTAGCCACTACTTTGCCACAAATAGCGACATATCATGTGCCCATGCTAACTGACCGAATCTGCTGTGGATTCGAAGCAACAGGAGTCACTGTGATCTATCCTCAACTTTTAAGTGCCTTATCTCTTTTCCGTCTTTCGGTAGCACTAGGTGCACTGCTGACCTGTAGTACTTATGCACCCACTGCCTGCGCCGAGGCCGGTACAGCCATTGCTTATGTTCTACCGGGCGCTAGTGCCGCCAGTCAGCTAGAGCGTATGCGTACGGAAGCTCAACAGGCTTATCAAGCAACTCAGTTTGAGCAATCTCTGCCACTCTATCAGCGCATCGCCACTTCGGGAAATGCTACGGCCAACGATTTGTATTGGTTAGGCGAAAGCTATTTTCAGACCGGGCAGTTCGTCAATGCAGCTCAAGCATTTGAAGACTCGTTGAAGTTAGATGCCAGTAACGATCTGTTGAAAGTACGTTTGGCTGAGTCTTATCTGTCGTCAAATCAAATGCTCCAAGCTAAAGCTGCCTGCGAGAAAGGTATCAATTCGTCTAGTGATCAGCGCGTCCGTCAGCAGTTATCAGTTTTGCTTCGTGTATGCCTTAAGCCTCTACCTGAACTGCAGAAAGGTAAATTCTCATCAGCCCAAGGCCATACGGAGCGCTAGTATGCAAGCTAATTTCAGTAAGTCGCGAAGACGATCTAGTCGGGCATCAATGCTGGCCGAGCTGCCATTAATTCTGTGGGCGGTTCTAATGGTTGTCGCCTTCCCTGTGATCGATCTCGCTACAGTATTTTTGCGCATAACTTTTTCGTACGCTGGCATTCACTACGCTAGTATTTCAGCTGCAAGGGCTAATACTTTTGATAGTCCAGTTGATGGTAAGCCGTCTGCTAAAGCCGAAGCGGTAAGCAAGATCAAGCAAGTTGAGAATAGTTTTTCTGGTTTGTCTATTGCCAATATCAAGACTGCCATTTTGATTACAAAGAACGATACTCTTGCTCTTAGTTCTCAGTTAGTGCCATTGGCTGTCCCTGCTGATCAAAGTGTCAATAGCTATCAAATTGAAGTGTCGGCTGATTGCTCTGCGCAGCCTTTGATACCAATACCAATACCAGTCAAAATAGAGGGTCTTAATGCCCCGATAACAGTGCATCTATCAGCCAAACAATATTGTGAAAATCCCCAAGGCCTAACTATTTAAGTGTCTCTTATGAATAACTTTTCCTCTAATAAACGAAGAATTTCCTGGCGGCGCAGTCAGCGCGGTCAAAGCTTACTAATGTTTATGATCCTAATTTTCTTAGTGATTGTGCCTTTGCTCTCTATTATTACTTTTGAAGCAGCTCGTCTTTACCTCGCTAAGCAGGAGCTACAGAATGCCAGCGATGCTGCTGTTCTGGCTGGTACTGCTACATTAGCGAGCTCAGACAATGTTGACCCGCTGCAAGCGCATAACGACGCTGTTGCTGCTGCCATCAAGATATTTAAAGCCAATACGGTACTTGGTCAGGCTTTGAGCCATACAACTCTGGCTGCTTCTGCGGCTAGTTTAACCTGTGACCTAGATGAGGCCCGGGTTTTCTTTGAATTTATCAATCCAGTTACTGCTAAGGTTGAACCGTGGACCAGCCCTAACGGTAAAGTGGTGCGCGTCACTAGTAGCACCACCCGCAACTTGGCTTTTGGTAACTATGTTGGTATCAAGAGTCTCAATGTTAATGCCGTGTCAACCGGTGCTGTGCCCAAGTTAGATATGGTGATTTGTTTCGATGTCTCAGGGTCGATGGACGATCAGACTCCAGTAACTTTCGTAAAAAGGAAGTGGGATGCCACGTTAGGCGGCGGTAAGAATGTCTACAGTCTTGTCACTGGTGCCAATGGCCTCATGCGTGGCAGAATCTTCGACATCCTTAAGCCAGCAGCCACGGGCTCTAGTTTGAATGCTTGTTATCCGCAGATTCTTACTGAAGCATATTGGGAAGCCAAATGCTATTCCTCTGAATACTTGGCTAAGTATTATGGTGTGCCCGGTTTGCGTTCTGGTGGCATTTATCCGGAGGCAGGCAGAGCGCCTGGTAATTGCCCACCGGGAACTGCGCCAACATTTGATGGCATGAAAGTGTTTACTGATGTGGTCGTAAATATTGATGGTCAACCTAGTTTCGGTGGTGCCAGTTATGGTGGCTTTGCTTTTCCTGATGTCGCTACTTTGACAGAAGCTGCACGGGGCAATCTTGAGTCGGATAGTGTTTACAAAAGTAGTAGAGCAAATACTGCAGTGACAGTTAGTCCTCGTGCTGGTTACCAGAAAGCATATTTTGAAGCGGCGGCGAAGCAGCTAAAGCCTATGAAAGATGCTCAAAGTGCTCTCAATACAATGACTCAGATCCTGAACACTGATGCCGACGTGCATTTTGGTTTTGTTGCCTTCGATTCTACTGTTGGTATTGATGCTAATAGTACTGAGCCTTGGTATGACCTTGATGACTACACACCATACGGAGCGAAGAAAGGTTATCCCATTCCCCACGTGCAAATAGATGCAACTGCGGGCAAGACAGCTTACGTCGAGGTCAATAGTGCAATCGATAAATGTGTGCCCATGGGGTCGACGAATATAGGTGGCGCTGTGCACTCTGCTGTAGAGGATCTTAAGCACCACTCGCGCTTAGGTAGCACAAGGGCCATCATTCTTTTCACTGATGGTGAGCCCACTGTTCCCAGCGGTCCTCTAAGTTCTGACCCTAAGGCCAACGCCCGTATGGCTGCAGTTGAAGCGCGAGACGCTGGGGTGGCAATTTATACAGTTGGTTTGGCGCAGAATCCGGTCATCATTCCTGATCAAACTGAGATTTTGAACGACAAGAACAATGACCCAACCACTGGTGGTATGGCCGCTATTGCTGGCCATGGCGGTACTTTTAACTTGGTCACTGACAGTTCTCAGTTGCGGCAGACTTTCGCTAAGATTGCTCGGCGCTTGGTCAAGCTAGTGTCCAATTAGTTTTGTAAGCTTTAATTTAAGGAACAGCACTATGTTAAACACAGAGAGAAGACTAGTCAGGCTGAGAAGGGCGAAGGGCTCTTTGGCCGTTGAGTTCGTCTGTGGTTGTCTACTTGCTTCAGTGTTTGTCGCTCTAGGTCTGCACTTGGGCATTGCGATTTTTGGTGCCTACGCCAATGATCGAGCTTGCCGCGACGCTTGTCGTAACGCAGCTCAGGGACAAGATCTTACTGAGGCAACGAAGCTTGCCAATGTCATTTTGAAGAGCTATCAGGCCTCTGGGTTTCTCTCGGCGCCGAAGATGTCTGCTCCAGTTGTCTATCAAGATTTTGCTGGAAATGCCTTGCCCCATACCTCTCCTTACGTGCAAGTGAGCACTTCGACTGACGTTTTGATGCCCTTGGGCACACTCAGTTTCTTTAATGCTGGCACTCTTCAAGACAGTAAGCTTTCGTTTGTAAAAACCTATACTTTTCCGATTGTTCGGATTAAATAGTCGCATTAAGCACGTAGCTAAAGTTGAAATAGAAAGTTGAAATTTCAATTTCGACTTTCACGTGATTGACACGTAGTTCCCCTTATGCTGATTTAGTCGTTTCGATTTTTACTAATATTATGGATGAGCTCCTATGACAAATTCTAGGAATACGAAAGAACGTTCTGTTTTGGAAAAGAGCCGCAGTATTGTTGACTTAGACGGTGCCATTGGCCAGCTTGATGATGCTCAGTTTTTCCTGCAGTCACTGTTAATTGGCCTGAGCGCAGCCCTGATTTTGAGCACTCTCTTCTTTGTACCGATTGCCTTAGCTTTCCCTCTAGCGCTTGTGACCGGTCAGTCATCCAGCCCTGCCGACTTGCACCTGATTAGTTCTTGGGTTGTCTCTAGCGTAATTTGTGGTTCCATTGCCGCCGCTGTGCTCGTTTGCTTTCTCAGTTTCGTTCATGCCTGGCAAGTGGGGCAGTTTGGCAAGCCATACGAGCGCCGCTCTATCCAACTGCCGCAGAATTTTCATCAAGCCTGTGAACTAGTTGGGTTTGCGCTGGCTGAACTTGATGGTTATGACATTTTGGTGGCAGATACTCAGGCCGGGCATTTATTGTTAGAGCTGCAGCAAACTAGCTCGGCCACTAACTATTTGACCGTTAATCTTTGCACTCTTACCAATGGGGGTACTTTGGTAAATGTTACGGCTGCGCCGGCATTAACCGGACGGGCTAAGCTATTTAGTGCCTTCTACTGTGATCGCGGGGTTAATGCTGATAACGTTGACTGTCTTATTGCATTTCTCAAGCCTTTTGCTCGCTTAGAAGACCTCAATCTCAAGCCAAAAGTCGTCAAGCCTAAAGTCGGTTACGACCCACGGGTGCGGGATCGCTACGCCCCTCCTAGCAGTCTCGGAGGTCAAAGACTTTCTTATTGATTACTTCAAAGAAGTATAATCACACTCTATGTTGATTATTCGCAAGGCGCGAGAAGCGGAAGAAGATAGTGCAGCCACTGATATCAGGGGCATACTTGATGTGCATTTTGCCGCTGTTCATGGCGAGCCAGTTGACTATTATGACGAAGAAACCTTAGATGATTGGTCGCCTAGTGTTACTGACGATCGCATTGAGAACTTTGCTAAACGGCCACAACGTACTGATGAAGTGGTTCGGGTGGCTGAAATGGACAACACAGTGGTCGGTTTTGGTATTCTCGTGCCACGCTTGAGCGAGATTCGCGCCTGTTATGTTCATCCCCGGCTATCGCGGCAAGGAATCGGGGTGGCACTTCTAAATGAATTAGAGCGTTTGGCCGGCCAAGCTGGTCTTGATTGGCTTAATCTCAATGCCGCTTTGAATGCCGAGCCCTTTTATCTAGCTAACGGCTATGTAGCTGATGGCCTTGGAAAGCAGCAGCTCCCGGGTGGGCGGGAGATGAGCTGTGTGAGGATGTATAAATTTTTGGTCAGCGAAACTTCCAAATGGAGTCGAGGGATTGTCCCGTAAATTTGTTGTCATGAAGAAGTTGCTATGTTTTTGCTCTGTTTTTTTGATTTAAACCAAGCGCAGGCGTAGAATATCCCAGTTGTCATAAAGCAGTACTTGAATTTGTATTAGGCTGCTAAAAACGTGGGAGTAAAAAAAATGGCTCAAGATCTGGAGACAGCTCAGGCAAAATCCAGGGAGGTACTGGAGCTTATCGGAAAGAAAAAGCTCACCCAAGAGGAGCGCGATAAAGTTATTGCCGATTCTGTTCGTTATTGGACCGATCACGTCAATGCTGGCTTCTTGAAGTATAGAAAATCAGTCAGTACAGACTATACGGCTGTTGAATGGGAAGATAATGGAGCGGTTTTTCGCGATATAAACGGTAAAGAATTTATTGACATGTTGGGCGGTTATGGCGTTTATAACGTCGGTCACCGACATCCGCGAGTCTTGAAGGCTGTAACAGAACAGCTTGAGCGTCAAGCGATTCACTCGCAAGAATTAATCGATCCCCTTTAACTATTCATTCTTCTCCAATTCAGGTACTGAATCTGTAGAAGGATGCATGAAAATGGCCATGTTGGCCACCGGACGCAAGCATTTTGTCGGAACTGTCGGTGCTTTTCATGGTAAAACTCTGGGATCGCTTGGCGGTACATCTAAGGCCATGTTCCGCGAACCCTTTATGCCGCTATTGAACTGGAGCCATATTCCCTTTGGCGATGTTAAAGCCCTAGAGACTACACTGAGCTGTGCTGATTTTAGTGGAGATCGAGTGGCTGCTTTTGTGGTTGAACCAATTCAAGGTGAAGGCGGTATAAACGTTGCCCCTCCTGGTTACCTCGCTAGCGCTCGCGAACTCTGTGACAAATACGGCGCCATGCTTGTATTCGATGAAGTGCAAAGTGGTATGGGGCGCACCGGTAAAATGTTCTACTGCGATTACGAAGGCGTCGTGCCCGACTTAATGGCATTGGGCAAGGCCTTCGGTGGCGGTGTCATGCCGATTGGGGCCGTTGTCGGTAACGAAAAAGTTTGGGCCAAGTATGTCGAGAATCCGTTCTTGCATACCACTACTTTTGGTGGCAACCCATTAGCCTGTGCCGCTGCAATTGCGACAATCTCAATATTGCTTGATGAAGACTTGCCCAAGCAAGCTAAAGAGAAGGGCGATTACATTATCGAGAAAGTAACACAGCTGGCTAAGCAGTTCCCTGATGTACTCTCTAAAATTCGCGGTGTTGGCTTAATGTTGGGAATGGAATTTACTGGTAACGATACGGGTTATGCTGTTGCTAAAGAACTCTTCAGCCGCAATATACTCATCTCTGGTACCTATATCAATTCAAGGGTATTAAGAGTTGAGCCGCCGCTGGTAATTTCATATGAGCAGATCGATATGTTCATCAAGGCTCTAGAAGAGTCGCTAGCAGTAGTATCAAAATTGGAACCGGCCCTAAAATAAACCCAATTTATATTTAGGCGGGTACTAGTCACTGGCTAGAAAAAAGTAGTTTCCATGGAAACTACTTTTTTCTGTATTTTTTAAAGCACCGCGGGATTTATTTAGAGCAAACCGCTTAGAGCAAACCGCTTAAAGCAAACCTTCGGTTCTGTAGTTGCCTGAGCGTTCCTGCGCCAGTGAATTTTGAATGCGCTTGAGCTGATTTTTGGCCTCATAACCAACATATGGGTCTTGATCGTCTTTGAGCAATTCTAGTACGTGGCTGGGGCAATTGCTGTTGTCTATTACCCTCAATTTCACTTGTGCCTGGCTGTCTTTTGCTAGCAGGGCAAAAGCTTCGGCTGGAGTGTTGATATTTTCTGCTACCGCAGCTCGAATTTCGATGCTTTCGCTTTGAGCAAGCTCAGCCAGTTTTGCTGGTGGGGTGCTTAGACGAGTGGCGATCATTTTGAGGAAGGCAATTTTTTCTTGGGGGGAGGCATTTTCTGGTGGACTGTCGAAGGCTGAGTGCGGCGTCAGCTCTTTGGCGATGTCCCGAGGTCCGTTGGGGTTGGAGACACTAGGGTTGAATTTAAGGTCTTTGACAGTGTCCTTCTGTTGCTTGTAGGCTTTTTGGGCACCATCGCTGTTTAGTGATTGCCACTCGCTATCAGCCTTACTGCCATCATTGATGCCATCTGGCATGACTGCGTCAAGGCATGTGTAGGAGGCAATAAGATGATTGGAGGTAGGGTTGAAGCGGTTATTGGTGAGTAAATTTTGGCTCTTTCTCTCTGCTTCGACCACATCGCCTCTGGCGCACAGTGCCGATTGCGCCTCAGAAGCCGTCAGTTTGCTGGCGTCACGGGTGAGATTTCTTAGTACATCAGACGGAGTATTGGGGTTAGTTGCTACCGAAAGACGAACTGTATTGTCGACATCATTTGCCAGTTTACGTAAGGTTTCGGGTGGCGTCTGCAGGTTTGCCGCCACTGAAGCGCGTACTTCTGGTGAGACAAGAGAAGATAGCCAGGCTAGGGTAGCGGGAGAAGTAGAGACGTTTTCGGCGGCGCGGTTGAAAGATTCTTCTGTCGGCGATGAATTGCTTCCTATTAGTGTATCGTCAGGGGTGCAGTGCCATTGAGCTGCAAGCAGGGTTGGCTCTTCCTCGGAATAACCGCTGTAGAGTCTTGTTTGGCCCTCTGATTTAGACAGGTCAGCAAAATCAAATTCTTTGCTGCGTTTGCTCTCGTTTTTTTTCAGTTTAGCTTTCGCTGCTTCGTTTTTGTCGACTTCGGCTTTTATGGCATCTACGTGGTGCCATGATGAATCGAGTTGTGAACGAGCAAACGACGGGTCGACCAGGTTTGCCGCGTCGCGGCTCAAGGTCGACGGAGGCAACGCCACTATTTCAGGCTGTCCGGCTGAGAGGAAGCGAGTTGATAAACTGTCTTTGCCTTGATGCAATAAATTGTGAATTGTGTCGGAATCAGTATTTGTCTTGCCTTCAAGCTCTGAGGGTGTCTCACTTTTTGCTTCAGCGCCGTTACTAGCTGGGTTTAATGCCTGGCGAGCGAGGGCCTTTTGCGCCTCGGTTTCTTTCTCTCGTTCGGCATCTTCGACTATGTTTTTCAACAGTCGAATTATCCTATCTTTAAAGGATCCCATCCAACACTAACCCCATTTGCAGCTTCTAAATCTAGCTGTTAATACCGCCGACTTTACACCTATATTGATGCTATCCCAGTGGCTGAGGGGCTGGGTATAGGTTCTACCGTATTGTTGTTATGGCTAACCTATAGGTTCGCCCCTTCTATACTAATCCCGTACAAAGTTATAGGGTAAGGCTCTAGCCGCGGCTTGTTTATCTGGGTAAGAATATAGACGAGAGCTAAAATTCTATAGCTTTTCGGGAGATCATTCTATTTAGTAATTTGCCTTTTGGGTTTCCCGGCAATATTGAACCGTTTTGACTTCGAAAGAAGTTGAGCCGATATTCGTAGATTCCTTTTTTGAGGCAGTTATGAAGTGTGAAACCATTCCTGAACTAGAGAAGTTCCTTACTATTCAGGAGCAAGCCTTGGGGCAGGATAGCCCAGAGGTCGCGGCAACCGTTTCTAAGCTGGCTGATTTATATTTCAATAAAGGTATGCTGGAAAATGCCGAAGCTCTTTATAGAAGGGCTCTAGAAATCATGGAAAGAACTCTCGGGCCATACCGTGCTGAAGTCGCTGATACTAAGAAGTGTCTTGAGAAGGTTATGACCGTGCGGAAGAAGAGCACTCCAACTGCTGTCTATCCGCGAGCAGCTAGCGATTGGAAGCAGTCAATGACCGATTCTTCAACTTCGCTAGACGCAATTCCGCAGTCTATGGCCTTGGGTTGGCCCACTGGTTTTCCTGATGAGCATGAAAAGGAAGCTGAGTTGGAAGTTGCTTCAGTGCGGCAAATGATGGGAAAAGACCATCCTCATGTGGCCGATTTGTTAACCAAGTTGGCCGATCATTATTGTCGCCGCCGCCTCTATCGCGAAATGGAGCCAATCTTGCTGGAGGCTTTGCAAATTCGGGAGAAGTCGCTTGGTTGTGAGCATCCGTTAGTTTCGACCTCGCTTAAGAACTTAGCTCGACTATATTATTTTCAGACTCGTTTTGAACTGTCTGAGCCGCTTTTTAAACGCGCTTTGGCAATTCGGCAGAAAGTCTATAGCAAAGATCATCCTCGTTTTGCTGATGTAGAAGAACAATATGCCAAACTACTGCGCAAAACCAATAGGGTGGCTCAGGCTCAAGAAATGGAAAACCATGTGCGTGCAGTGCGTTGCCAGTTTGTTGTTGGCTAAGTTACTGGGTTTGAGTGCCGTTGATCTTAAGCCGTTTGACTAGTGCTGCCAAAGATCTCGAACCTCAGCCAACAGCTCTTCTGCCAGCTCTAAGCCTTTTTGCGAACCAGCCTCACCGGCTTCGGCCATTTGTTTCCTAACCTTTTCAGGTATAGAAATTCCTGGCACTTCGTTGTGCAGGTACTCGGCATGCTTGCTTGAGTGCAAGGGCATAATGCCGACCAAAAGCGGTAAGGGGAGATCGCCGAATTGCTCTAAGAAATCAGTGAGGTCACTAACTTGATAGATTGGTTGGGTCATGACAAAGTGAGCACCAGCTTCTATTTTTTTACGGAGGCGCTCAAGCTCCATGGCGCGGTTCTGAGCTGTGGGGTTGAGGGCGCAGCCGATAGAAAGATTTAGTGGAGTTCCTATGGTATTGCCGGCAATGTCTTGTCCCGCATTTAGTTGCGAAATTATGCGAATCAAGCCAATTGAATCGACATCGTAAACGGCTGTGGCATGAGCGTAATTGCCTAAAGCTGGTGGGTCTCCTGTGAGCGCTAGAATGTTTTGTAAGCCCAAGGCCTGACAGCCCAATAGATCTGCTTGCATACCCATCAAATTACGATCGCGGGTGGTGAAGTGGATAATTGTATCGACTCCCACCTTTTGACTTATCAACTGGCAGGTAGCTAAAGACGACATCCTCACTCTAGCCATTGGGCTGTCGCCAACATTTATGGCATCGGCGCCAGCTTTGAAAAGTAGATCTGCTGCTGCCAGAATTTTCTTGGTGCCTGCGCCTTTCGGTGGATCAAGTTCAATAGACACATAAAAGTCTTGTTTGCCGTTTCCGGCTCTTAGATTTCTTAAATGAGTTTTTAATGAAAGGCTTTCTTTCGGTTTGTCGTCTGACAAATCAAGTGAGTCAGGATGAAAAAGCACTGTTTCTGGGATACTGGAGCCGGCGCTAATCTCAATATGAGGTTGAGTGGCCTTGGCCAAGTAGGCATCAAGGCTCTTTCTCATTTCTTTGATGTGCTCGGGTGTTGTACCGCAGCAGCCGCCGACGATTCTTGCTCCAGCTCTGAGATAGGGCTCAATGTACGAGGCACAGTAGTGTGGCTTGCTCATGAAGACGGGTCGACCGCCGATTAAGCTGGGTTGACCGGCATTCGGCAAGCATGAAAAAGTAAGTTTTCCCGCATCGAGCTTGAGTGTGCGAATTGCTGCTGTAAGGCGAATTAGTGAATCGAAAACTGGCCCAGGGCCGGCACCGCAATTGATACCAATGACATCAGGGGCGTCGTCACCTAAATCACGAATTAGCCGAGCAACATCTTCTGGCGTTGCTCCAAGTAGCGTGTGTCCCTCTACTGAAAATGAAAGCTGTGCCACTACCGGTAGTTTGGACAGGCTGCGAGCGGCGCGCACGGCAATTGCTGTTTCCTCTAGGCTCGACATTGTCTCAATCATGAAAAGATCGACGCCGCCCGCAAGGAGGGCTTCCATTTGTTCCTTGAAGGCATAATCGAGTTCGTCTAGGGCGGTATCCCCAAGTGGGGGCAATAGTTTGCCGGTGGGGCCGACAGATCCGGCTACGAAAGTTGGCTGACCTGCTATTTCTCGGGCGTTTCGAGCAATTTTTGCGGCCCAAACATTGATTTTCCAGACATCATTTTCCAGACCACTGTTGGCAAGTTTAATTCTGTTACCAGAAAAAGAATTTGTTTCAATAATTTCAGCTCCGGCGTTGATGTAATCGACGTGAAGTTGTTGAATTGTTTCTTGCTTGGTCAAATTAAGATGCTCGAAGCAGGCCTCTGTTGAAGCGCCCCTTGAGTACAAGAGGGTACCGATACCCCCGTCGGCCAATAATGGCCTTTGTTTTAAGGTTTCTAAGAAAGAGTTAGATGAGTTTGACATTAGCTAGCTTTGAGCGCCTGCGCGGTGAGTTTAAGAGTAGGTGTAAGTGTAAGTCTAAGTGTATGCGTACTTGTTATTATTAGCGATCTCGCTTGTCCTTCCTGCTAATATACCTTCTCATAACTGCACTAGTCAGTCTTTCGACTCCGCAGTTGGTTGTCCTTGTCATTAAAGGGTTCTCAGTGACCGACCCCAAGTTAATCAGAAATTTCTCCATTATTGCCCACATTGACCATGGCAAGTCTACATTGGCCGATCGTTTGCTGGAGATGACCAATACCATCGCCAAGCGACATATGCAGGCCCAAGTGCTTGACTCGATGGATATCGAACGTGAGCGCGGTATCACAATTAAGGCCCAGGCCGCTCGTATGGATTACATTGCCGATGATGGCCAAACTTATGTTCTCAATTTAATTGATACACCTGGCCACGTTGACTTTGGCTATGAAGTTTCACGTAGTTTGGCCGCCTGTGAGGGAGCCCTGCTCATAGTTGATGCTACTCAAGGGGTAGAAGCCCAAACCTTAGCCAACGTACACTTAGCTTCTGAGAATAATCTTGAAATCGTTGTAGTCATCAACAAAATTGACCTACCCAGTGCTGAGCCCGAGCGCATTCGCGCCGAAATCGAAGATGTGATTGGGATACCAGCTGATGAAGCTATTCTTGCCAGTGCCAAAAATAATATTGGTGTAAAAGACGTTCTCGAAGCTATCGTCAAATTTGTGCCGGCACCGAGAAATACAGTTAACGAGCCTCTGCGGGCCCTGATTTTTGATAGCTATTTTGATAGCTATCGGGGCATTATCGTCTATTTCAGGGTGAAAGACGGCGAAGTGAAGCTGGGTGATAAAATTCGCTTCATGGCCAATGATAAGACCTTCGACATTGCCGAGTTAGGGGTTTTGCGCCCGGCTCAGGTCAAAGTTGACAGGCTTGGACCTGGTGAAGTAGGTTACCTGGCTGCTCAGATCAAAGATGTCGAAACTCTTGTGGGCGATACTATAACATTGGTATCTAACCCGGCAGTCGAGCCTTTGCCTGGTTACCGCCCGGCTAAACCCATGGTATACGCCGGTATTTATCCCGTTGATAACGATCAATACCCAGATTTACGTGAGGCTCTAGAGAAGCTAAAGCTCAATGATTCATCGCTTTTCTTTGAACCGGAGACTTCTGATGCCTTAGGTTTTGGTTTCCGCTGTGGATTTTTGGGATTACTCCACATGGAGATCATTCAAGAGAGACTTGAGCGTGAATATAACCTCAATTTGATTACTACGGCACCGTCGGTGGTTTATCGCGTTACTAAAACCGATAACACCGTAGTAATGGTTGAGAACCCTGCGCTGCTGCCAGATCCGACTTATCGTCTATTTATCGAAGAGCCTTTCGTTACTGCCAATATAATTACTCCAACAGAGTATGTCGGTACTTTAATGGAGCTTTGTCAGCAGCGCCGAGGTGTCTATGTAGACATGAAGCACCTTGATCCTCGTCGTGCCATGCTCGTCTATGAACTACCCTTGGCTGAAATTATTACTGACTTTTTTGATCAGCTAAAGAGTCGTTCTCGTGGCTATGCCAGTCTTGATTATCTCTTCAAAGAATTCAGAGAAGAGCGCTTGGTAAAAATTGATATTTTAATTGGTGGCGACAAAGTTGATGCTCTTTCGGCCATTGTTCACTACGATCGGGCTCACTCTGCCGGCCGTGCTATTTCTGAGAAATTGAAGAAGCTAATACCAAGGCAAATGTTTGAAGTGCCTATTCAAGCAGCTATTGGTGGCAAAATTGTGGCCCGTGAAACGATTTCTGCTGTACGCAAGAATGTATTGGCAAAATGTTATGGCGGTGACATTAGTCGTAAGAGAAAGCTTCTTGACAAGCAAAAAGAAGGCAAAAAGCGCATGAAGTCTGTGGGGCGTGTTGATATTCCACAAGAGGCGTTCATGGCACTGCTCAAGATCGACGAGTAACATAATTTAGTTTTACTGTTTTGGTAAAGACTGTGGGCAAGAAAAAAGACGATCGCATAGGCAAAGAAGACCCTGAGTTTGAAAGAGCAAGCGAACTGGCCCGGCGTAAGCTTTTGCAAGATGCCTGGGCCGCAAGAAACGCCCTTTACCTAGAACTATTTGGTGAACCAACTTCGGTATCACCTGCCAGTTATGGTCCTCCTGTTTTTAAGGATGAGGTCTTTGCAAAGAAAGGCAAAAGTCGCTTAGTTAGTCGCGATACTTCCAGACCTTCAGATGATTCTATAGAGGGCGATCAGCAGCTAGCTGTGCTGGCTTACGGGCCAGATCCTTTTAAGCCCTACTGGACTTACGTAACCGCTGGTATTTCTAGCCCTTGGGTGCAGAGTGAGGCTCAAGAGGTATCGGGATTTGGCTGCGAACTGATGATTAAAAGTCCGACCAATAGTGCTTGGGCTCCGCAACTCTTGCGAACAATGGCTTTCTATATATTCAATCATGCTGGAACATTGAGCCCAGGTAAACGCATCAATCTTGGTGCACCGATTGCGCCAAATTCAGATTCGCTTTTGCGCAGTGCCATTATTTGGTATGCCGACGAAGCGCCAGATGCGTGGTATCAGTTGCCATCAGGTGGCTTCGGCTTGTTTCTAGCGGTGGGTGTCACCGAAGCCGAGTGTGCCTTTGCTGATTCGACAGAGAACTATGGTACTTGGTGTATTGAACAGTTGTTGCGGAGAAAGGGGCACGGTCAAGTGACTAACCCCGAGCGTATAGACATGATGAGTGAGCATGACACGCCGGCTATGCTCGAATCAATCAAGCAATTTGCTGATACTTTTAGGCAGTTTGATGTTGAAGCTGATGCAGATGCTTTGTGAAGGTCGTGAATGAGAAGCTGATGTGCTAGATGGCAAGTGCTGTTTTAATTTGGAAATTTGAGTCTGATACCAGTTGGCTATGTTAGACTTCCGAATTTCCCTGTCGATATTTCTAGCCCAGGTGACCCTCAGGGATCAGTAGTCTAATTCGTTCTAGCTTGTTGACAGAGTGGAGAGATTTTGAATTTTCTGCGCAAAGGTTTTGCCCTGGTCTGTTGCCTGCTAGTTCAGCCAGGGATCTTTTTCGCACCGGCTTTTGCTTCGGCTGATCTGTTGACGGTCGACGCCGCTCAAGCTGCTGATATTTTAGGAATTCGGCAAGAGGTTGAGCAGCTGATTTCTCTGCGTAGAGATAAGACTTCGCCGCAGGACCAACATCAATTAAATGATAAGCGCGCCTTTGTCCTGCGCAAAATATTCGAGGCAGTACTCCAAGTTCAGGCTGCTGAAAACCGCCTAGAGTTCGAGCTAGAGTATACCTATAACGTCTTGAATCGCGAACAGCGCAAAGTAAATACTGTTAACCAGGCTTTCAACGTAGTTAACTTCGCCCAATTGAGCACGCTATACGGTCTATTTGAGCCATATTCGCGCATGCACAAGCAATTTAAGCAGTCAGCTATAGGCACTTCTGTTGGTTCGGGACTGGCGATTGGCTTGCCTGTCCTAAATATTTTGTATAACCGTTTTGCCAAAGCTTCGCATCTCACTCCTCCAACTTTTATGTCTAGTGTTCTTGACGGTAAACCAGTAGATGGTTCAAATTTACCGCTGCTGGTAGTGCGATATTTAGACTCGCCTATACCTGGTGCTGATACTACAAAAAGCCGCAGGGAGATCTTAAACTCTTTGTGGAAGGAACGTTATCATGCCGATATGTCTAAGCCCGAAACGCTTTGCGGGCTTGATGATGGCAAGTCAAAGAAATCTTTTGTTCTTAACTCTCGCATTGTTCTGCTGTGGTCTTTGCGAACAACCATCGAAGGATTTAACAACGAGCTGCTCGCTTTGCTCAATCAGGTAAGAGGATCTCAGTTCTCGGACATTCAGCAGGGCAGAATTGGCTCTTTTACTGCTTTTGGCGGTGGTGCCAATGAAGCTGTTCGCCTGCTTCACCTAGAACCACTTGTGACTGAACTTAAGTCGCTCGATAGCACAACTGTCAATAGCGATAGAAAGACTGAACTGCAAATTACCCTTTTGGAGACTCTGCTTGCAGGGTTTCTTGATATGCGTACCGCCTCCGATAGGTGTCAGCAAGAACTCAACTATCAATATGATGTTGTCTTAGCTCACTTAATGGGCCGGCGAGGACGTTTCTTGCAGAAGACTTATCAAGCTAACTTTATTCAGACCGGTACTCATGGTGCCTGTGCCGGTTGGAGCTACTTAAACGGATATCCTAAAGCTGGAAACCAATTATTCATCATCTCCAATTCTATCGGACTTGCTCTCACTACTGTTTCACTGTTGGGTACCCACGGCGGTTGGACCAAGAATAAGAGTGAACCAAACTCCTTAGCAGATTTCTTTGATTTGAGATCGAACGGCAAGCATGGCTTTAGTCCGATGGTCTGGAACTATCTCAACTCAGCCTCACCGAAGAGAGCTGACGGTAAAAGCAGACGTCAATTTCTCCAGGAACTTTGGTCTAAAGAGAATGTCGCCACCATCAGTTTAAAGAAGAGCGGCAACCTGGAGAAGTTGGCCAGTATGCCTTCCTGTAAATGGGACTCAATCAAGCTAGTCAACAATCGCATAGCCCTTTTGACTTCATTGCAAGAGCAATTCTGGCAGTTTGATCAAGAACTCTTGGAGCTATTGCGCAAAGCTTGGCCTGATTCAAGTGCTTTAATGGCTGCAAACGCTTCCGGCTCATCGTTGCCTCTCAATGCCTCTGCTAACGATGCGGCGAAATTGCTCGGAGTTCAGGGTTTGATGGTGGCATCTACTAATGAACAGATAGATGAGCACTCTAAGATGTTGATAACGCGACAGGTCATGGAGGGCTTCTTAGATGCTAATTCCGATAGTAATATCCTTGGTCACCAGATTGTAATCGAAACTCAAGTTAGAGATCGAATGGAGCGGCAGAAGGACAAGATGGTCCAGCTCGCCAACATCGCTAACTTCTATCAATTGGGTATTCTTGGCGTGATCTCTGATGCTATGGGGCTATCGTCTAACATCAAGAACGTGCACAATGCCGATCATGTCAACATTGTGTCTGGCTACTTGATCGCCAGTTTTGCTTTAGCATCGGTTGCTGCTAGTCATGGCGGATTTAGGCCAGGTAAAGCTGAGCCTAATGGCCTTGGTGCTGCCTTTGGAAAAGAGTCGGCCTACGTCAAAATGTCGCCTCTTATGATGCGCTTTCTCAATAGTGTTTCGCCGCTGAGTAAAACTAATTTGTCGCGCCGAGCAGAGTTGGTTAAATACTGGAAAGAGACTAAAGTCTTTAACGTAAATTTAGACCGTGAGTCAGCAGTGGAAGCACTCTCGGCCGAAGGGCGGTCGCACCGCCAGTGGTGTGAGACTATTAAGCTAATCAATAATCGTGTATTTATGCTTTATGATTTGCGGGCCGTTCTGCGAACCAGCAATCAAGGTTTCGATGAATTACTTAAGAGCCTAGACTGAGCTGTACTTCAATAAAGCTTCTCGACTGGTCGTGAACGTTTGTTCTCTCTTTAGAAAGTCAGCTCTACTACAGCCATGCCACCGGCAATGGCTGTTAGCTTCTCTGGTTTTGTGTTAGCCGTGAAGTTGAGTTTCTTCATGTCAATGGCGCGAACAGTCAAATTATCGTATGAGCGGAAGTGCAGGACACGATTCGTCAAATCTTTAACCAGCACCCACTGTGTATAGTCGCTGTGGTCAAGTTGATTGTCTGCTTGGCGCACATCACCAAGGGGAATGTCCACTGCATTCAAAATGTGCAAAGTGAGATCGATGCCGTCCTTGGCATTGGCCGTCGGCTTAGCAAAACCGAGCATGGCACAGGTGCGCACGAACCTTGATGGCGGTGTCCAGTCGCCTGGAATTCCCAGAAAACCACCGCCTTGACCGGGTGGTGCTAAGACTGTGTTTCTCACTTGAATTGGTTCAGCGTTGGAGGCTGAGATGTTTACGTAGTTATTGAGATTAGTTTTGTGCCAGTCAAAAGTTGGTGCGTTGGTGAGTACGCTGGCTGGATTGTCGTAGATTTTTTGTTGACCATCAACAAATTCTATTACTGCACTAGCACCGCTGGCATCGTGAATGGCCAAGTGAGCAGTGGGGATGCCGCCCCATTCGGCCATTTGTGGTGCCCATACTTTTACTTTGGCGATGGCCTCTTTAACTTCAGCAACCGTGGTAAAACTGCCCAACAACCAATGATCGAGATCAAGCAGGCTGATTGTTTGATTGGGGCTAACCTTGGCCACATCTTGGTAAACAGTGCCGGGCATCCAGAGCATCCCTACCGACAAACCTTGTTCATTCATGCCGTCAATTGCCAGGGGCATGTTGTTGGCATCGACCGCTAGATAGCCATACTTTGATTGCCAGCTTAAGGCCTTGCTGCCATCTGACGTCTGAGATGAGCGTGACTGACCTCTGGGGTACTTCCATACTTGTGACTTTAGGTCAGCGCCCCATTCCATCGAACGCCCGACTATTCTAGTGCCATCAGTTGTTTTTACAAGAAAGTCGGTACAAGAATTTGAGGGTAAGATAAACGCACTATTGATGCCGATTGCTGTTAGAAGTGCTGCTGCTAATCTCAATCTTGTGTTCACTGCGTAGCCTCTTAGGTTTAGTAGGTTAGGCCTTATTTTCAGAGCCGCTTTTGACATGCTTGGTTCTTGCCAATGTGTGAATCATGTAAGCACAGTCTATCTCTTGATCGTCTCGAATAACTGATACAGTGGCTTCTGCTATGACCAGAGTTTTTCCTACTTTAATGATTCCGCCTCGGCCAATGAGCTTAGTGCCGTTGGCTGGGTAGAGAAAATTGACTTTGAATTCTGCCGATAGGCATTCTTCATCAGGCGGAAGAACAGTGTAAGTGGTGAAGCCTGACGCTGTGTCGGCTAGCATAGCCACGATGCCACCGTGAAAGAAACCATGCTGTTGTTGAGTAGCTTTTGAGAATGGCAAATGTACTTCAACATAGCCCAGGCTAATTTCTTCAATTGTGCCACCAAGAGCATGCATTACTCCTTGGTGTTCAAAACTCTTTCTGATTTTCTCTTCGAAGTTTTGATCTTGAACTGTCAGTGGGCCGCGAATCGCCCGGCGCTTTTTTGTACTAGAAGTGCTCTGCATGATTGTAAGGTTACCTAAGTAATAGTTTGGGGATGGTGGTTATTTGCTTGAGCTGGCCGTAGCTTTTTCAGCGGTTTCAGCCACGCGTCGATAAACACAGCCGTTCTTGACTGCTAGCTCTGTGGCTAGAACTGCTCCACCTGCTGCTCCGAGAATGGCGTTGTGAGCTAGAGCTGTGAACCTTACCCAGTTGTCTTCTGCTACGGCCAATTGACCAATGGTAACGGCCATGCCATTTTCAGTCATAACATCAAGTTTCGGTTGTGGTCTATCAGGGGCATCGATAAAGTGAATTTGATTTTGTGGTGCCGATGGCAAACCGCGCACTCCTTCAAACTCATTCCATTTTGTCAAAATAGTTTCTTTATCTACGGCTTTTTCAAACTGCACATTGACGTAGGCTGTGTGGCCATCGCTCACGGCAACCCTTACACACTTCGCTTGAATTTTAGGAGTGCTAGCGTGTTCGATACCAGAATCAGTTAGCGTTCCCCAGACTTTGAATATGGAATGACATTCTCAACCATTTCAGGCCAGGTCTGGAAGGTTTTGCCAGCTCCTGAAAGGGCTTGTTCGCTGTGAACAAAAATTTGTTTGATGCCGAATTCTTTTAGTGGTGTCAGGCCAATAACATAGCTCTGGATTGAGCAGTTGCTTTTTACCATTATGGCGCCTGTGGTGTAGCCGCGCTCATGACGTTGAGCTTTTAAAACATTGAGGTGATCAGCATTTGCTGCTGGTATCATCATTGGTACCAGCTTGTCCATGCGGTAAGCTGAATTGCATGAAGTGACAAAGACGCCACGCTTGGCTAGGTCATCTTCTAGCTTCAAAACGGCTGCTTTGTCGATGCTCACGGCACAGAAGACAATATCGACGCCAGCAACAACTTGGTCTAGGTCGTCGGCGTCAACTACGGCAAGTTTGCCTATGGCTGAAGGAACAGGGAAATCCATGAACCAGCGACCAGCCACCGATTGCTCATAAGTCTTGCCGGCAGAACCAGCTGACGCTGCCAACTTTGTTACTTCAAACCAAGGATGGTCTTTGAGCATGCGAATTAGTTGCTGCCCCACCATACCAGTAGCGCCAACAATCCCGACCTTGAGGGGGTTGCCATTCAGTTTGAATTTGTGCTCATCAGTTGTAGTCGTTACTGTTGCTAATTCTGCTGTTTCTGGCATTTCTTGCTCTCGCTTAGAAGTGAATAGGGCGTCAAAAAAACTACGAAGAGCCCCTAGGCTCAGTGCTCCAAAAATACGTTAGTTGAGTATATCAGCGCTTCGCCGCACAGACGCCGACTGTGAAGGGATTTTGCCGCTATTAGATGAGCGTATTGACGGGCTGAGGTGGCCAATCAGCGCCGTGGCTTATGCCAGAGCGTTTTGAGCGCTTTGAAAAGGGGGTAAAGTTGTAATGTGCTTCCCTCTCCATTAGGGCGGGGTGGTTGCTTATTTATCCTAAATGGAGAATTCGAATCTTGAAGGGATCATGGATGGTTTAGCCAGCCGTTTCAGCAATTCACCGAAAGTATTAGCGATACCAGCTCACAAGGTAATTCCCTTGTACCTACCAGACAAAACAGCATACACGCTGACTTATAAGGCCTCAAACTTGGCTCAAGTATGGCAAGGTGCTGTTCATTTGCATACCACTCGTCGCATGCTAATTTTGGTCGTGAGTGTGTGCCTGATCGTTGCACTGGCGATAGCTTTCACGGGGAGCCTTACAGCCTTTTCATCAACATTCTTTTGCAGTTTGATCTGCGTTGCATTTTTTCAATTCTTACTTTGTCTTTGCGGAATTCTTTTTCATACCGTATCAGTTGTGCTCTTAAGCAAGTTAAATGTTGAGTATACGACAATTGTTGATGAGTACGGTGTTAGCGACACACTTGGGCCAGTTAAGTTTAAGTACCAATGGCACCAGATCCGTGACATTGAGATGAAAAAAGGCAGTATCTATGTGATTGGCTTGATTAACGGCATCCACATACCAGCTTGTGCTTTTGCCAGCAGCAGCCAAGCAGAAGAGGTCTTTGCCCTTGCTCAACGCTACAAGGAAGCAGCTCATCGAATTGGAAACCTTACCTCTGGCGACGCTGATACATGCGTCCAAGACCCCGATATTCTGCTGAAGTCGCTGCACGAAGAAGAAGAGGCGCAGTGGCGAGAGATTGAAAACAGGCACAAAGAGAAGAACCGCGAGTAGTGGTGCCTGGCAGTCATTCGCCTAAGCTATGCCTTGATAGCTTTCGTTACTGTCACAGTAACTGTCTATGTCGCTCTCAATGTCTTCAACCAGGTTATTCCTCTCCCTCGAGCCAAACCTTGGCGTATACAGAGCAGCAAACAGAACTTTTCCGTCTGGCTTCTCTGATGGTAAAAGCTGAATGCGCTCTCTGATGTTTTCTGCATGCGCCACGTGAATCAGTTCGTATTGCTCGTCTTTGTAATTGAGAACAACGTATAGCCCTTCTTTCTCTTCTAAAGAGTCGACATCGTTGAATGGTCCATCGAATTCGTGCTTGCCAATGAGAATAGACATAAAATCCCTTTTGATACGGAGCTTTTTGTCTTTGACTTTGTTCGAAGTCAAAAGTGCCCAAGAAAAAAATCTTGATTGAAGATTTTCTGGACATTTGCAGGAGTGAGAAAATTAAGAGGTTAGCTCACCGAAGTTCTAACTGGTGACAGATAACCTGCTGGACTTTCTTTGGTTGATTCATAGGCAATATGCAGACTTGTGCGTCGCAAGTTTTCAGCGCGATAGCTTTTGCCTTGCAGTGCCAGCGCCAATGACAAGTTGTTCAGTGCCATAGCTAAACTGAGCTCATCGGTATGACGAAAGTCTCGCAGCATAGCTAGTTCTTCGATGAATATTTTCTCGGCCTTAGCGAATGCTCTTGAGCGCAGCGCTTCTAGCCCTTGCTTCTCTAGTCGTTGCACTCGTTCATTGGAAGTGAGAACCATTTTGTCTCGCGATTGTGATTGGGGTGACACCTATTTGGCAGTGTAACGTATGCCTTTAGCGAGAACTCAGTATATCTTTGTGATAAGAGTTCACTTGCCTGTTCAGTAGCGACAGTGTATCCACCGAGACGGGCAACTTGATTGCAATGGGCGCGATGTAGAAGGGCCTTTTGTGCTGCTGCAATATTTTTGCTTTCTCCCTTCCAAATCTCTAGAGCCGGTTGCTGAATTGCCCGGGCGAAAGAAAAAGCCAGCGGCCAAGGAAGTTTTAAGGTCAATTTGTTATTGATGGCACTCAAGCGCGCTGAAGCTAGTTCAGCAGATTGGCCGCCTGAGAGAAAGGCAATTCCAGCAACCGCACCCGGAACTGCGCGCAAAAGACAATTGAGTGTTGCTTCCGCTACATCGTCAACAGCATTTTGTTTGGTACAGTTCAGCCCTGGAAGCACCATATTGGGTTTTAGAATTAAACCTTCGAGCATTACACCATGAGTGTAGAGCTGATTGAAAACGGCACGAAGAAGTTCTTCTGTGACCTCGTGGCACTGTTCCATGGTGTGTTCACCATCCATTAGTACTTCAGGTTCGACAATTGGCAAAATTGAGGCTTCTTGGCAGTAAGCTGCATATAGCGCTAGGCTCTGAGCGTTGGCTTCAATACAGGCTCTAGTAGGTATGCCAAAGCCGAGTGCTATAACTGCCCGCCATTTAGCAAAGCGCGCTCCAAGGGTACGATACTCAGCTAGGCGAAGGGGCAAACCGTCTAGGCCCTCTGTGATTTTTTCACCAAGGTGACCAGGCATGTTTCTTGTACCAGTATCAACTTTGATACCCGTAATAATTCCGGCGTCTGAAAGTACCCTAGTGAAAGCTGTTCCATCTTCTTTTCGTTGGCGAATTGTCTCATCATAGAGAATGGCGCCACTAATATAGCTTGAGAGCCCCGGGGTGGTGATCAGCAATTCTCGGTAAGCGCGCCGATTTTCTTCAGTGGGATTGATGCTCGCTTGGGTGAAGCGTTTGTTGCAGGTGACATTGCTCTCGTCCATGGCCAAGAGACCTTTGCTGTCTGCCATCAGTGCTTGGGCCGTGTTGATTAATTCTTCTGCGTTCACGTACTTCTCTCCAGCGTCTTGTCGTTAGTGATGACTGTGCTTAGTCAGTAAAGAGCCCAGAACGCACAATTAAAGTGGAGATTTTCCGAAATGCAAGCTATTAGACCGTTTCTGCCCGCTCGAGCTGTTCATATTGGAGTAATTCCTTCAATTATTTGGCTTATCGTGGGAAAAACCACAGTTTCAAGTCTCAAGGTTTGAGTTAATCTGCTATGGTGAATAAAGATAGGCTGCAGAGGGTTCGTTTTAATCTCTCAACGGCGAGGCGCTAGAGGCAAAAACGAACAAATCAGTCACTAGTTGGCTGAGAGGGGGCATTGATGAAACCGTCAATCTTGCAACGGTCATTCTGGCAAGAACTGTGGGACACCGTAAGTTCATGGCTACTGGGGCCTGAGGCCCGACCAGTCGTTATTCCTATTAAAGTTAATGAGCACGATACTCATGCTCGGCGCGATAGGCGCCGATAAAGTCTCTTATTTTAGTCGTCCTCTACTTTGCCGCGAGCTTGTGGCTGCGCAAGTACCGTGCCGCTCCGTCCGAGAGTAAATCGCGGTGCATACGCCAACGGTCGCCGAAGAAAGACTGAGCTATTTTCTTGTCGAGCATATGTGTGTACAGCAGATTAAGAGCATCTTTCTCTTCAGCTGGGCCTTCGCTGCAGACAATTTTGTCTCCTTCGCGCTTTACCCCTAAAACTTTACTGAAATATTGAAACGATGAGTGCTGCTCTCTGGGCATGTGGCCGCTGACAATGACGACTTTTATGTTATTCCAAGCCGGGCCCAGCTCTGTTTTCCATTGGGCTACTTTCTCGTCTTGCTTTGCTAGCTGGGCACTGACGGCGTCATAAGCGTTTTCGAGAATTTCGGGGCGCAAGGCTTCGACGAAGTCGTTAAGACCCTTGCTGCTTACCTGGCCGCCTTCTAGGCTTGAGTCAATGAACTTCATACTCTTATCTATGATGATGTTCTGACGCGCCATGGTAGGGGCTGGGTAGTTCTGCTTTGGTAACTCTGGCCGGGCGCTTGCCGTTAACTCTTTCACCTCGATTAGGTCGGCTTTAGCCTTTGAGCTGAGTGGCTTGTCTGTGTTGTCTTGTAGCAAGCTGAAGATGGCCAAAGGGATGTGATCGATGATTTTTAAGGCTGTGTAGGAGGAAGGTATGAACGAAATTTGGTCACGCTTCTCACCGAAAAGAAGTTCCATATGATCGCCGTAGCAGATGATGATAGGAGTGGTTCGAGTATCGTTCAGTACGTTGGCTTTGGCCTCACCATAAAGCTGGCGGAACTTGTCGTTGAGTTTCGTCAGTGCGGCCATATCGGCTGGCTGAACACTTTCTTTTATTGGTTCTGTGGTAGCTTTTTGTACTGACTTGGCCGCTGATGGCTGGGTGCACAGCAAAATTGTTGCACCAAGGCCGAATACTAATGTCGATTTGAATTGAATCAAAATATCCTCCGCCTGGGGTAAGTAGGCGCTAACCTTTCGTTTTCAGGGAATATTCTCGCATTTTTGGGGTGACTTGACGATACTAGACGACTGGTCTATTATAATTACATGGTCGTGGCAGGAGAAAGTGAGCTTTGAAGAGAACCTCTCCTGAGCACAAATCAAGAAGACCAATCTGCGAAAAATTGAGTCCTAATTAAAAATTTGTGGTGCCACTGTCGGTGGTGACATTGGCGGGCCTGTGTCTAAAAGAATAGATTCAAAAGTCACCAGTAGTTGATTTGATTTACGAGGACAAAGTAAATGTATAGCAATTTTCTCAACCATTATTACCTATCGAATGTCCATCACGCAGCTGCTCTTGAGCAAACAAGACAGCACTTAAATAGTTCCTTTTTTGCTAAGGCCGAGAATACAGAAGCTGCAGCAGAGACTGCATTTGAGAACGCCACGTTAGTGGAACTAGGTGATCATGGCTAAAATAGTACAGAAGGAAGGAACCAAGCAGGAATTGCTTGATGCTGGCACCAGGTTGATGCTAGCAAAGGGATATAGCAACTGCGGCTTGCAAGAAGTTCTAGAGTCGGTTGGTGTACCGAAGGGTAGCTTCTATTATTACTTTGATAGTAAAGAAGAGTTTGCCTTGCAGATCATTCGTCATTTCGATCAGTGTTACACTGACCAAATTCTTTGCTGCCTTAGGGATGAGTCGCTGTCTCCATTGGGCCGGCTCAAGTTTTATTGTCAGAAGAGCAAGCAGAATATTGAAGAGCGCAAATGCACTCGAGGTTGTCTGATAGGCAATCTTAGTCAAGAGATGGCCAGCCAAAGCGAAGTTTTGCGCGAAGAACTAGAGAGAGTATTTCAGAGGTGGACTGATGTTTTTGCCGCTTGTATTGAAGCCGGGCAGAAGTCTGGTGAAATACGTCGTGACTTTAATGCATTGCCTCTGGCGGATTTTTTTCTTAGTGGTTGGGAGGGCGCTGTGCTGCGAGCGAAGTCTACGCGCACGACTAAACCGATAGACAATTTTATTGAGTTGACCTTTGCCTTTATTGCGGTTGAACCAAGCAGTTTTACATGTCGTTAGCGCCTTTGAGCGCCAAACTAGAATAAAAATGGAGTAAATCATGTCAGCAACAGAAACAGAAAACAAAGAAGATAAAAAGGCACAAGTTGAGGGTGGTTGTTCCTCTAAATCAGCAGAGGTGAGAGCTAGTGAAGCGAAAGCTAAATCTTGCTCGACCGAAGCGGCTGCCAAGCCGAAGGAAGAGAAGAAAGGCTCTTGTTGTGGTTAAATTCACGGCCTAGCCCAAAGAGTGAGAAAAACGAAGAGGGAGCATCACTATTGTTGCTCCCTCTTTAGTGAAAATTTTTCAAATGCAAAAGAAGTTGTTTTTTGTCAAAATTTGGGAATGTCAAGAATGTCGGGATTGGTATTCCTGAATATTTAACGGTTTATACTGGACCATTGTATCCAGTAGGTGTCGCCAAACTTAGTTAGATGGTTAACGAATGGAAAAAATTGCAAAAATCGCCGTAAAGACCCCTACTCGTGATGCTGAAGCTACTCGCAGTAGCATTCTCGATGCTGCCGAGCATGAGTTTGCTAAAGTTGGTCTTTTGGGCGCTCGTACTGAGTCGATTGCCGCTCGAACTGGCGTAACTAAAGCCATGATTCACTATTACTTCGAGAACAAAGAAAATCTTTACCGCGCTGTAATGGAGCGCTTAATTACTCGCCGCACTGCTGAACTGGATTCACTCCATGTAGCCGATCTTTCTCCAGCTGATGCGGTCTCGGCAATTATGCGCAATGTTTTGATGCATGCCGCTGAAAATCCGAATGTCGCTAGTCTCATTGTTTTGGAAGCCCTTCAGAATGAAGGTAAGTATTACTGTGAGACTTCGCTAGGCAGTCTTTATGGACCCCTAATCGAGAGTCTGAGGCGTGGTATGCTGACTGGCGATTTTACCCCGGCTGACCCTCTGCATACAGCCGCCAATCTTGTTGGCATGTGCATTTTTTATACTACAGCGCGAGACAACCTTAAGAATCTCTGGCCCGACGGTACTGATTTGTTGTCGCCTGACATGCTTGAAGAGCACTGTGAGATTACTTTGAGAATGTGCCTCGCTGCATTGGGTATCAAATAGAACCAAAGGGTAAAAATTGTAGCTGGCTCTATAATTTGCTGCAAGCCTTAGATGAGTTCTGCCATCAAGTGTGGTGCGATTTACCTTAGACATTGGGGAAGAGGAAATTTGACCAACCTCTTTGGCGGGCGCGATTCGGCAGATGACGACTGCCAGAATGTCAAATCACCTTCTGCTCGCAGAATTGGCATTGTGGTTCTTGTTGCCACCACCCTGGCGGTGATGGTACTAATCATCATTGTTGTGCTGCAAATGCTCGATCGCGCCGAAAAACAAGCAGAAAGAATTAAAAGTATTAAGGTCGCCGGAGCGCAGGGCAGTGGCAACGAATTTAAAGAGTCCGAGTCAAATCGCTTAGCTAAAGAGCTTGTCGCGAAGAACCTAAATTCAAAAAAACTCTCTTTTGAGTTTTTAGATATGACTGACCAGTCAATGGTACACCTAGCCAAGTTAAAACAACTAGAAGAGCTAAGTCTGGCGCACACTCGTATCTCAAACAACGGCCTCAAGAACTTGAGCAATCTTCCCCTGCGAGGACTTAATCTGACCAATACAAATATTGACAGCGCGGGCTTGATAGAAATAGCCAAGCTAAAGAAACTAGGCTACTTAAACCTGAGCGACACCGACGTTGACGATCAAGGTTTACGTTCACTGGAAGTACTGACCGATCTCTCCGACCTAAATTTAGCTGCAACGAAAGTTACTGACCATGGTCTTCCACTGCTACTTACACACCAACCGATTTGGAAGCTCGGGCTACTCAACACAAACGTTACTGATTCCGGTATGAGCACAGTAGCTAAGTTAAGAAACCTAGAGTGCCTTGATTTGGATAGTACGGCCGTGACTATTGTCGGCCTGAGAATGCTTTCTGAGAGTTCAAAACTGAGAACCCTTAACATTCAAAACTGTCGCTTCAACGACCAAGATGCCGCCGAACTGCCACGACTGCTGCCCAAGCTGTCCAACCTCGATGTTTCGCATACACAGCTGACCGGTCGAGGCTTGCTCAGTTTGGCAAAACTACCCAGACTGACCCGATTGACAATAAATCGCTTGGCCGGTATTTCGAAGGCAGAAATAGATGGCTTCAAAGCGGCTAGGCCTGAGTGCACGGTGATAAAAGTATTGCCTTAAGTGCAACTGTTTAAAACTGGAAATAGACGAAGCTTGGTGTTCCATCTGGAGCAAATAGTAGCAGCAGAATTGCGATGGCCGCTAGATAGGCTGGTCTTAGGGATTGTAGTGATTTCGGTAATGGCAGTATTCCGGGTTGGCCTTTGCCTTGTAATTGGTTTGAAATTAGATGGCCGATGACTATGCTAATCAAAATTACCGGGAAAAGAGCGAAGTTGGCAGGTCCTTCAATAGAAGGAATAGTCATGGCTAGTGGATTGATGCTGTTCGCTGTCTGTGGTGAGAGCATAAGCAACTTCTGGAAGTAACGGCCAGACAGCTCCATGCTTGGCAAACGGAAGGTAACTAATGTGACCGCCAGGCAATTGAAAGTGAGTATTACGCCAAAGCAGTGGAAAATCTTTGTTTCGGTAAGTTTGAGCAAAAGGGCACTCTTCTCAACTTGTATGCGCCACAGTCTATTTAGGTTCAGCCAGAGACCGTGCATAGCCCCGAAAATGATGTAGTTTAGACCGGCTCCGTGCCAGAGACCTGCCAGAGTAAATGTAATCATGACGTTGCGAAGCGTGGCCATTGTGCCGTGTTTGCTTCCGCCCAGTGGGAAGAACAAATAGTCCCGCAACCATAGTGATAGCGAAATGTGCCAGCGCCGCCAGTATTCTGTAATTGAGCCAGCCAAGAAGGGTAAATTAAAGTTGAGTGGTACTTTGAAGCCAAGCAGTGCCGCTGAACCACGGGCGATATCAGTGTAGCCAGAAAAATCGAAATAGACTTGAATGGCAAAGGCCCAGAGCAAGGTCCAGCAGTCGAAAGTACTCAACATTTCTGGGTGAGGCATACATTTATCGATGACGACTGCAACGCTGTCAGCCACAATTACTTTCTTGAATAGACCCCACAAAATTAGTTCCACGCCTTCGTCAAAATCTTTCAAGGTGATCTTGGCAGGCTTGTGTAATTGGGGTACAAAATCTTGGAAGCGTTTGATTGGCCCGGCAATTTGAGTGGGGAAGAAGCTGGGGAACAGAGCGAACTCTAGTGGTGCCTTAACAGCTGGGCTGCCTTTGTAGACATCAACTAGGTAGTGAATAAATTCGAAGACGAAAAACGATATGCCTAGAGGCAAAATAATTTCGTGCAGAGGGTATGAGATTTTCCTTCCGGCTATGGCCAGCACGCTGTTGCTGGCATCAATGGCGAAATAGGCATATTTAAAATATGCAAGTGTGAGAATGTTGGCTGCCAAAGAAGCAATCAAAATCATCTTGCGTTGAGCTTTTTGTTTCTCGAGGGCAATGCCAGCAAAATAGTTGAAAGCCGTGAGGGCAACAATCAATACTAGATATATTGGCTTCCAAGTCATGTAGAAAACATAACTGGCCGCTAGCAAAAATGCTGTGCGATATCGAAACGGCATGAACCAGTAAATGGCTACGACCAGAGGAAGAAAAACAAGATAGGCTGCGCTGTTGAATAACATTAGTTGCTACCCTCATTGGCCGCTGCCATCAGTGCCGCTCTTGTGCGCACATCGCTAGCTAGGCTGCGGCCGATTATATCGATTATTTTTCTGCCACCACTGGCATCCATGTGGCCATAATCAGAAAAGTCTTTCATATCAAACTTTCCTTCTTTCATGGTGTCCACATATGGACAGTCGTACTTGGCTGACATTTCAATAAGGGTATCCACGTGTCTTTTGTAGACTTGTGGCGGAATGTATTTAATACCAAGCTCTGAAACGGGCATGTTAACTAGAACTGGTGTAATTCCTTTAGCCTTTGCTTCAGTTAGACATTTGTTCAACCAGATTTTTTGATTGTCGAACATTTCATCGTTCGAGTTTTTGAAGCGTTTTTTCCAGTCTTTGCCGTTGTCGTAGAATGAGTCTGTTTGCGCATTCGGCTTGGCTATGAAGACGCCTTTCTCCACCTCTGAGCGGTAAAAAGCAAACTGTTTGTCAAAATCGGTTTTGAGATTAAAAGCGCTGGGGGTTGCCACTGTAGCGAAGATCGGATTGAGCGCCCCTTTCGCCTGTTCCCCGAGAACACTTTGCGAATGATACTTTTTGTCGACGAAATAAATGTATTCGCGTAGCATGAAGTTGATTTTGGGCCAAGCGCTGGTGTAGGCGATATCGAGCAGATCTTTTGTATCGGTAAACCGTTCTAAATATTTGAAGGCCGTGGTGGCACCAGCGCAACTAAAGCTTGTATCCATCAAGTCTCTTGGCCCAAGATCATGTAGTCGTCTGAGACCATGCTGCCCGGCAAGCCAAAATTAAAGCAAACGCCCTGATAGCCCTTAATGTACTTGCTGATGATAGATTCTAAGTATGTGGTTCGCCGGTTAACTACTATATCTACGTTTTTTTGTAAGTGCTCAGCTTCTTGCATCCATACAGAGTTCATCAGCAGTGATGAGCCAAGCAGAACAACTTTGGGGTCAACTTCCTGGCGGTAGTCTTGAGTCGTCCAAAATACCCAAGACTTCAGTGTCGGCAAGCTATCAGGGTCGACGCCCTTAAAAGGATTGGTGATTACTAATAGTAAGTTGGCCAGCACAACGAGCACTGCAGCTTGAAATACTTTGCTTTTGCAAACTGTGCTGAGTTTGCCCTCTGGTTGCGACCCTCTACCAGAACTAGCGTCTGAGCCAGTGCCTAGGGCTCTTGTCTTGCTAGCGCTGTCGACCTTTGTTTGTAGCGTTGGAGGCGGTGAGCTAGGCATTCAAAACCATATCGGGGTTGCTTGACAAGCGAAAATTATAGCAACATGCTTGGTTACTGGAAGGCTGCTGAGCCCCATTCGCTAAGACCGTATCGTTATTAAAGACTAATACTTTATTTTAAGTCAGGTCTAGTCTTGGCGGGTTTTTGGTCTAGCCAGATTGACAGACATTTCTCTTCCGGCTAAGGCCCGGCCGTGAAGGGCTTTGATGGCCTGTTCTGCGTCTTCTGCCGAGGCCATTTCGACAAAGCCAAAGCCGCGCTTCTTGCCTGTGTATTTGTCTGTAGGAATGGCCACTGAAAGCACTGTGCCTGTTTGCGAAAATACCTCTTGCAGTTCGGCTTCTTCTACTTTAAAGGAAAGATTTCCTACGAATAACTTATTGTTCATCTCTTCTTGTCTCAAGGTATTTCTGGTCACTTAGTATCTCAGAAAAACAATTCACTTCCAAGTAGTACTACTATTAAGGTGTAGAGCCTGTTTGCGAGCTATATGCCAATTGCTGGAGTGGTCAATGGAGAAAAGTGCATGGTCGGTTCGAGCAATCGTTTGGTCTTCTTCTCCTTTCTCTATTGCATATTTTTATTGTTTATTGTCTGCCCCGGGCCGTCGGCCTCGGCTATAGCGCCAAAGTCAGTGGCTGAAGTCGAGCGGCTAGAAAACTTAGGCAGCGGAGTCAGTGTCGACGGAGTTGCTGCAGCTTTTCGTGGTCGAAAGCTTTATGTGGAGATTCGCCACGGCAGAGGCATTGGCCGGGCAAGGCTAAGGCTGAAGCATTTGCCTTGTACTACTGGAAGTTCAGTTTCACCATCATCTTCATCAGCGTCGTCTTCTTCTTTTGTCCAGGTCCAGATTCGCTTTCTCGACTTCGCCATGCTTGAGGGCTTCACCGTAGGCAGTGGCGGTGGCGAAATCTATTGTCTGCCATCGTCTCGGCCAAAGAAGCGCAAGTTTCTTTTGAAAGTACCGCTCAGCTCTGATTCGGCAACTATCGATCTAGCCTGGGTTGATGCCTACCGTCATTAATAGATATGGCAATAACGGTGATGAGCTAAATAACAGCGTCAGCTTCGATTTCAACCAGCATCTCTGGCGAGATCAGGCGTGCTACTTCAACCATGGTTGTAGCGGGACGAATCTCCGAGAAGTATTCACCATGGGCCTTGCCCACAAGCTCCCAGTTTTTTATATCGGTGACAAAAATGCGGGTGCGCACGACGTGCTGGAGGCCAGCTCTGGTTTGTTTTAAGGCAGTTTCAATGTTCTTAATTGCCTGAATTGTTTGGGCATAGGCATCGCCAACGCCAACTACTTTGCCGTCTTCGCCTGTAGCGGTGGTGCCAGAGACAGCAATGAAATTGCCTACCTTCACTGCGCGAGAGTATCCCACCACTGCTTCCCAGGGCGTTCCGCTGGCGATATTTACGCGTGTGCCTTCGTTCACTGTGGTCTTCCTTTTAAGAGTTTCCGTCAGTGTAGTTGATTTGCCGTGACTAAGTTGCTTTTAGGCTTTTGTGGTAGCTGTTTCTTTGGCCGATTCACTGTTGGCAGGAAGACCAGCTGGGTTTTTCGACCAGTAATATTCGCGATTCTTGCGGTAGTAGTCGCAAGTTTTGGCGAGGCCTTCCTCTAGTGTTGTGGTTGGCTTCCAGCCCACGATCTGTTTCATCTTAGTGATATCAGAATAGAAATCGCCAGGCTCTTGCGCTTTGCGCTCAGCTGAAAACTCGGCATATTGCCATTTCCCAGCTTTTGCCACATCAACGATTGTCTTCACTAGTTCAAGGAAGCTCACTGGAATGTCGGAGCCAACATTGAATATTTCGCCATAGGCTTTAGGTGTGATGGCTGATTTGATGATTGCTTCAACTGTGTCGTCGACATAGCAGAAGTCTCTTAAAATACTGCCGTCGCCATAAACCTGAATAGTATCGTTGTCTAAAGCCAAACGCACAAACCAGTTGCAGACGCCAAAGCGTGAGTGCATCATTTGTGAACGGGGGCCGTAGATATTGCTCAATCTAAGCAATACGGAGCGGATGCCGTGCACGTCGTTATATACCTTGATGATTTTTTCAGCAGTGAGATTGGAAATCTCGTAGATGCCTTTAGGGTTGGTTGGAGCTTCTTCATTGACTGGGAGCGATACGGAAGAGCCGTACTGGCCGCGGGTTCCGGTGTATACACAGATAGCATTGGGGTTGTGCTTGCGCAGCGCTTCCATCAATACAGCTGTGCCAGTAATGTTGATTTGAATATCTGGAAAAGGATTAGACAAACTCATCAAATGGCAGACTTGGCCAGCTAGATGGAATACATAGTCTTGGCCGCGCACTAGATAATCGAGAGCTGACTCATCGCGGATGTCGCAATAATTGATGCGCACTCTATCTTTGACCGGCGCTAGGTTAAACTCGTTGCCGCCATAATCTGGAATCATTGAATCGAGAACTGTAACCTTGGCGCCCAGGTTGGCCAGGCGAATCGCCAGATTGGAGCCGATGAAGCCCATGCCACCGGTGATCAATGCTGTTTTGCCCTTGAAGGCGGTTTCCACTGTCTGGCTCATAATCTTAATTTCCGCTCACAATGCTCATGTAAACTGAGCAGGTAACCTGTGAGAAAACTCATCAATAATTTGAACAGGTCTCACTTGCTCTGGATTCTAACACGGTGTCACGCTAGAACACGCTCTCAGACCCTCTCTCTTTAGAATTGTTGAATCAGCCTTGGGCTTGTTCTAGGCCTATACAAGACAAGATGGCCGTTTTATTAGTTGTCAATTAAACAAGGCTTAATTCCAATTCGGCTCTTTTCTACTAGAATTGGCGGAAGGTTTTACGGTTATATCGAGGGAAAGCGTTGAACGTTCCATTCGGCAATATGCAAGTTCACTATCAGGCCTACAAAGAGCAGATCGATGCGGCTGTGGCCCGCGTTCTTGCTAGTGGCTACTACATACTCGGCCCTGAGTTAGAGAAATTCGAAGCTGAGTTTGCTCAGTTTTTGGGCGTCAAATATGTAGTTGGCTGTGCTTCAGGTACCGAAGCGATATATCTTGCCTTGGCCGCCGAAGACGTTGGTCCTGGTGATGAAGTGTTGGTTGTGGCCCACACCGCCGTGCCAACAATCTCTGCTATTTCAATGACTGGCGCCACCCCTGTGTTTGTCGACATCAAGGCTTCTACTTACGTTATGCGTGAGACTGAGCTTGAAGCGAAAATTACTCCGCGCACAAAAATGATTGTTCCAGTGCACCTCTATGGCCACATGGCGGAGATGGAAGCAATCATGAAGATTGCCTCTAAGCACAAAATCAAAGTTATGGAAGACGTTGCTCAAGCAACTGGCGCTACATATAAGGGTGCTATTGCTGGAAGTATCGGGGACTATGGCGCTTTCAGTTTCTATCCAAGTAAGAACCTGGGCGCATTCGGTGATGGTGGCGCTGTCTCGACTAATGACGAAGAGAAGTATAAGAAGCTGAAAATGCTTCGCAACTACGGTCAATCAAAACGCTATTATCACGACACCGTTGGTATCAACAGTCGTCTCGATGAGATTCAATGCGCCATTCTTTCGGCTCAATTGCCTTACGTGCACGAGTGGAATGACAAGCGCAGTGCCATTGCCGCTAGGTACACTGAAGGCCTGAAAGACCTTGTAGTCACTCCAGTTGAAGTAGCTGGCTTCAAGCATGTTTATCATCTATATGTCATTCAAACTGCTTATCGCGATGAACTGCAGGCTTATCTCTTAGAGCGCGGCGTGCAGTGTTTGATACACTATCCAATTCCTGCTCATTTGCAGCAAGCCTATCAATTCTTGGGTTACAAACCAGGAAGTCTGCCTACAACAGAGCACATCGTCAATCGTATTTTGAGCTTGCCGATGTTCCCTGAAATGACTGACGATCAAGTAGAGCAAGTAATAGATGGTATAAAGTCGTTCTACAAAGAGCGTTCACTCAGTTCAGATGTGGCCCTTGCTACTGCCTGCGCTGAAGGTCAACCAGCGTAAAACCTAAGACCAAAAAATCCCAAGTAGCGTTTCGGACTAATAGCGTTTCGGACAAATTATGAATAACACCCAACCAAGAATGCGTTCAAATTCAACAGAGCCAAAAGATCTTCTGACTTCAGTGACGCTGATTATTCCTGCCTACAACGATGAAGAAACTGTCGGTCGTCTAATCGACGATTCTGACACTCTTTTGTCTAGTGTCTGCAGTGACTATGAAATCGTAGTCGTCAATGATGGCAGTAAAGACCGCACTCTTTCTGTAATCGAAGGCCGCTGCCAGACTAATCCGCATGTGCGCTTGATCAATCACCCAATAAACAAAGGATTTGGTTACACCATTCGTGAGCTTTACGAATGTGGTACCAAAGATTTGGTTTTCTCCCTACCTGGTGACTATCAGTACGCTCCAAAAGAAATTTTGCAGATGGCAAAAGGCTTGAAAGATCATGATTTTGTTATTGGCCTAAGAGTCAATCGCAACGATCCACCTCGTCGCAAAATGCAGTCGAAGGTTTACAACTTGATGCTTCGTACCTTCTATGGTCATAAGCACAAAGACGTAAATTCAATCAAACTATTTAGACGGTCCATCTTCGACAAAGTAAAACTACAATCGCAGTCACCTTTTGTTGACGCTGAACTTTGCATTCGTGCCGAGCGCGCTGGCTACAAGGTAATTGAAATTCCAATTGAGCATTTGCCCCGCACTACCCAAGGTGCTTCAGGTGGAAAGTTCTCAGTGATTTGGGATACATTCTCTGATCTCGTAAAAATGCGCTCTACTTTTTAGGGCTGCCGTGAAAACAGAAAATAGAGTGAGCAAGCCATCTGTTTTTCGGGCTATGGTTGCCCCGTCGGGCATTTTGCTTTTGCCTGTTCTACAGCCGTTGGTATCGCTTTTTACCTTAAGTCGCAAACTCAATGCTGCCGAACGAGTAGCAAAGTTTTGTTTGCTTGTGGCACAAAGCCGGGCTGACAATACACTTGATGCTGCTTGGTCGCTTGCTCTTCTAGCCGAAGTGCTGAGGTGTCAGGGCCGCTTTGCTGAAGCAGAAGCCACTGTTCGCGAAGCAATTGAGATGTATCAGCAGTGCGATGCCGAGTTAGCTCAAGCAAGCGTTGAGAAAGCCGAACAGAAGGCTCTAACCCACGAGCTTTTCGGCACAATTTTGCGAGACTTGGGCCGCTATTCAGAAGCTCTCAAAGTGGGCAAAAAATCTTGCGAGATGGTGGAGCAGATTCAAAAAGATTGTGCCACCACAAATAGCCCTTTTATTTTGGCCGATTGTTACTTAGAGCTATCGCGCACCCTCAACTTTACGGGCCAGCCCGATGATGCCATTACTCTTTTGCACCAAGCATTAGATTTGCGTGGTGGCACGGAAGACGAAGCTCCAGAAGTAGATGGTGAGTCTGGCGTTTCTGAAGCTGCCAAAGATAAGCCTGCGGCTAAATCTAAATCGGCAGACAGATACAAAGCCAATATTTTGGCTGAGCTATCGCGCTCTTATTTGATGTCTGGTGAATTCAAAGAAGCACAGTGTGCTGCAGATTCTGCCATGACTAATTTAGTTGCTAGCGATCATGCCGAAGATCAGCTGGCCAGAGCGCGAGTGATTTTAGCTGTGGCTGATGTACTGAAGCAAAGCCCTGAGAAAACCCCAGAGGAGCGCAGCAAGGCCACTGCTATGCGGGCTGAAGCTCTGGCGATAAGAAAGAAATGGCTTAGTGCTAAAGACCCCGAGCTGCTCGATATTGGTGGCGGGTAGCTAGCCGCAGACTGAGGGACCAATTATGGCGGCAGGGTCAGAAGAATTGGATTGGGCAAAGTGCAAAGATGCATTCTGTGATGATGATGGCTCTCTGCGCGATATCTATGTGTTTGATACCGGCATCGATGACTGGAACCAGATGCTTCAGTTGCTGAGACGCAAGCTTTACGGAATGACTTTTTTCCTGGACGGTGAAGTATCGACTTTACCAGCAGAAGCCGAATCTATCTTCTCCCTAAAGTCTGACTATGCGTGTCGATTGAGTGTTGATTTATCTGGCGTGCTTTTGAACTGTCACTTCTTTTGCCTAGATCAAATTGAGTTCGACATTGCTCCAAGCGAGGTTACTGAAGAGGCGAAGTTTGAAGGGATCATTTGCTTCATGCATGACCTTAGTAATGAGCTTGGTAGAACGGTGGTATTAACGCCCGAGAACGTTGCGGAAGCGGTGTTGTTTCGCGCCGTGCCCGGTGGCGAAGTAGAGTGTGGTTTTGAGAATGGGTCTTGAGTGTAAAAGCTGCTGCCCGTGGCATAACTATAACTGTAGATAGCGATATCCCCTGCGGAACTGAACATTGCCAGTTGACAGACATTTGAAGAGTGAAACCGACGCCAGAAGCACTGGTGAAGGTAAGCTCGGCCAGATTAAGGACGATTCCGCGGTCAATAAAGACGGCAATAAGCCTGGTCAAGACCTCAATCTCCTCTCAGTCAATGGCATTGCCATCAGCAAAGATGATGCTCTTAAAGCTGCGGCTGTAGGCACAGCTGCAGCCTTGGGCGCAGCAATATTTATCGGTACAAGGGGCAAGTCTGGCCTTACTGCTGGGGCCAAGGCCGCTGAAGCAGCTTTTGCTGATAACTTGGCCGGGGGCCTGCAGACAGCAAAGATATTCGAAGGCAGCCTGGGCTCAAAAGTGGCGCAACTCGCAGCTGCCGAGGTCAAGCCGGCTATTAAGCTTGAAGCTGGGCAAGTGGCAGGCGCTTACACGAGAATTAGCGAGGAAGCTGCCAGAGCCGAAATCAAGCAAATCAAGACAGTCTATGCCCCCGAAATTACGGCAGGCAAATCTGTGGGAGAAAGAGCTACAGGAGTTGTGCAAGAGCAGCAGGCAATGGGAGACGTGCCTAAACATCCGCTTTCTGGAGCAGTTTTGAGCGGGCCGGAGCATTTTAAAACAGCCTACATAGATGCTTTGCCGATTAAGCCAGTCTTGGAATTCAGTAGTAGCGGCAGGCTGATGCCTGGCAAGTACCCTATGGACTTCGACGCATTTTCTCGTCAATTCGGTCAGGGTGAGCGTCGGCGTGAACTTCTCGTAGAGTTTCAGGGCACCTTGGAGAAGCTCAAAGCTATGGGCGTGAAAGAAGTGCAAGTGGGCGGTAGTTTCGTGTCGAAGAAGTCTGTTCCTGGCGACATTGACTTCATGTTCGATAAAGCTGCTCCCGGCGTCAATCAGGCACTGCTAAAGAGCGCTCATGACGGTCTCTTTAGTCAGTCGAGCGCACCTGCTCTGCGGGAAAAGGGTTTGCAGATGATGGTAGGACCATTAGATCACGCTACTACTAAAAGTCTGCAGTACTTTCTTTCACATCACCACGAGACCCTCTCAGGGGTAGTGCGCAACGAAGTACGCCCCAAGCGCCTTGCTGTTCCAAATGGGCTTGTGGTGTTGCGGCTTTAGGGTGAGTGGGAATGTTCTCTTTGAGAGCCTGGGAGCGCCAAAAATGAAGGCTTTGGTATCAAAGTATTTTCCCTGTGAGTATCCGGAACGAATTGCTGATGTTGATCGGAGCGCTTAGAATCTGATTTTCAAATGGTACGAGAATAAGGCAGAGAGCGGCGGTGATACCAATCTTCCGAATTGTTTGACTTTGTGTTTCTGAAGAATGTCGTAGCCACCCCTTTTTGATTGAGACGATGACAGCGATGACTAGTGGAACTACTCCGAAGCGGAATAATCCGCCATTGCCGTAAAGTTGACCAATGATCATTTGGTGCCAGCACCACCAAATTTCAAATAGACAGAATAGAAGTGGATTCAGCGCTGCAAGAAAACAGTTTAGAACCAGGAGGAATCCCATATTGATCGCATCGGTGCTGCTATCGTAAGCTGACATGCAACAGCCGCTAAAGATTCTTTGGATAAACAGATAGATTACCCACAGCACGATATCTGTGGGCAATGCAAATGCAAGGGAGCAACCCGCATGGCTAAGGAATTTTATTGGATTGAGTGAATCCGGTTCTTGCATCGCTAAGCCCTGCGGTGCTGTAGCTATTATTCCCGAGCATCACAATATGAGAGTATTCGTCACAGCGTTAGCAACACAGAGATCTGAGTTGATAATTGCCTGACAGAGCGGGGAATATAAGGCGCAGTTGGGGTTGTGGGAGCCTTGCTGATGTCAGACCAAAGCGAGAAAGGCAAAGGTGACCGACAATCTGGAGCGCCGGCTGACAAGCCCGTCTTGAACTCGCCGGAAGGTCAACAAGTAAGAAATGCTACCGGAGATCAGGTAGAAGCAATCAAGGCAGCAAACCCAAATGTCAGTGACGGTTCAGTAAAAAACTGGGCGCTTATGACAAAGGCAGAGAAGTTTGCTCATGTCGAAAAGACTGGGCAAGATAGAAGCTTAGAGTTAGTAGATAGAGAACCATCAGGTAAGGAAGTCGTAGTAGCCGCGCGTCAGATGGTCTCGGACGTTGAGGCAAAAAGCCAGCCTGCCACAACGCTGCAAGAATTGGCAGAAATAGATAGCCGTCCGATCAAAGACTATGGCTTTGGCGTAGAGCAGCATGGGCAGGACAAAGTAATAAGAACAGGCGTGGAGTACCAAGTAGGCCAGCCGCCGGAAGTAACCGAACAAAACCTGTTTGAGAGAATTGGCGCTCTGCCTTTGGAGCAGCAAGCGCAAGTGATCGGTGCTGGAATCAAGGCATATAACGCAGAGCTGACGCACCAGCAATTCAGAATAGGCGTAGGGGCAATAACTGGCTTAGGTGATGGTGTTGTGGGGCTGGCTCAGAGTGCCGAAAGTCTTGGAACATCAATAATTGGCGTCGCTCAATTTGGCCGCGACGTAATGACGAATGATCCGGCAGCAATAGACACTGCTGGCAAAGCCGGTGAGTCGCTCGGTAAGCTAATGGTCGCTGGCATTCATGTCTTTGGGGCAGCAGATGCATATCTGGGCAACTTGGGAGCCGCTACAACCGTTGGAGACTACGGCAAAGGCTTACGTGATGTAGCATGGCTGGGACAGCAAATTAACCAGCGCTGGGAGGCGATGAGCCCAGAAGAAAAGACTAGGCTAGCAACAAAGTTGACAGTGGAGAACCTAGGCGGCCTTGCTGTAGGCTTTGGGGCGGATAGATTAGCCAAAAGTGTGAAGATAACCGAAGCCTTGGAAGCGCTCGGCACCGAAGCCAGCGCTATGGGTTCGGGTGTAAGAGAGAAGGCAAGCAAACTAATATCTCGCATGGCAGATGAGCTAATGCCTCAACCAATGGGCCTAACGCCTGATGGAAGATTGATGCCAATCAAAAATGACACAGGCAAATTTGATGATTTTGCTGCCAAGATGGTTGGTCGATCTGGGGAGTATTTTCCAGAGCATAAGCCCATGTTCTTGGCTCCAGGACCAAACAAGGTGCTTAGTGAGCGTGAGATGGAAGCTTTTGGTGGCTTGAAAAAGCTTGAGGCTTTGAGCGATGGAGAGCTTGCCTCTATTGGTCTTCGGCGGTATGACATGCCAAAGCTCAACTTACAACGCGATGATTTCTCGATTAAAGCCTTTGTTATTGGAGATACCAAAGCATGGGTTCATGCCAGCTTACCCAAACCGGGAACTGTTGTCCTTGAACATTTGGACAACGGAGCCATGCCTAGTGGTACGGGTGGCGAATTACTTGCTCAAGCACTGAAGGCTCATGCAGCCCACCCAACCGAGAGGGTTATTCTCAAAAATATCGTTAACAAAGAAAGTTTCCAAGCAATTAAAGCAGGCGCTTTGCCTCAAGATACTCATATCGCTGGCTGCGTAACTAAGGCTTTGCGATTACTTGGTATTAAACCAGTCTCTTATCGCTACGAAACTGTTGGTGACAAGGTGAACATCGTTATAGACACTGTTGTGGTAAGGTGAAACATGCTTCAGAAGACCCTTTTCATTCCCCGAGATCTCCAACTAATTGAAGAACTTGTTTTAGAGCCTACACTTGAACCGAGATTCAACGCTATTAGTGCGTATCTTGTTTGGGATGATGAGCTTCCATCTGGTATTACTCCTGATGGTTTGGACGTTTTGTCTAGTCTTTGGACCGCTCGTGCTTTGTTTCATAGAGGGCTAACTTTCTCTGACCATCCAGTAAACCCAGAGTACAGTCGTCGAGTTTGGGAGCAAGCGCTTAAAGAAATACCAAGCTGGCCTGGATTTCAGCGACTGCAGCTGAGCGAGGCAGATCAGAGTTACTTTGAAGAAATGATAGGAAAGGAAAATCCATATTGATTGAGCTAGTTAAACGCAACCTTAAAGCCTTCGCTCATGATCTCTATTGTCTCTTCAATTTCTTCGACTGAATGCACAGATGAAAGGCAGGCGGCATCCACTGCTGAAGGCGGCAAGTAGATGCCGTTGTCGAGCACGAAGTGAAAGAACTTAGCGAATGCCTTGCAATCAATCGTTAGTGAATCTTGAAAGTTCAGCACTGGTTTTTCTGCAAATACTATCGAGAACATTGAACCCAAACGTGGTAGTTGAATTGGCCAATTGTGGCGCTCAATCACCTTGCTCAACCCGGCAAATAATTGCGCTGTGCGGTCTTCTAAGGCTTGGTAAACTGCTGGGTCTTTCAATAGTGTAAGTGTCGCTATGCCACCAGCCATAGTGACTGGGTTGCCCGAGAATGTTCCCGCTTGATAGACATCGCCATCGGGTTGCAGTCTATTCATGATTTCTTTGCTGCCGCCGTAGGCACCGATGGGCATTCCGCCGCCGAGAGCTTTGCCAAAACAGGTGATATCAGCTTTGACGGTATAGTAGTTTTGAGCACCGCCGAACGCTACCCTGAAGCCTGTCAATACTTCATCAATTATCAAAAGCACGCCGAAGCGATCCGCTAGTGCTCGTAGGCCTTCTAAGAAGCCAGGCACGGGCGTAATCACGCCCATAGAGCCAGCTACGGGCTCTACTATAATGCCAGCCACTTTGCCTTTGTGTTGGTTGAGAAGAGTTTCGACTGATTCAAGATCATTGAACTTTGCTAAAACAGTGGCGGCTTTGGCACCATCAGGAATACCACTAGAAGATTGGTGGCCGTTGCTAGCCAGAGTAGCGTCGCAGTGGCCGTGGTAGCAACCTTCAAACATGATGATTGTTTCTTGGCCGGTAAAGCCGCGGGCCAACCTAATTGCGCTCATTACTGCTTCGGTGCCAGAGTTGACGAAGCGAATTTTCTCTATTGAAGGAACGGCCGCAATAACTAGCTCAGCCATTTCCATTTCATAGACGTGGGGTGCACCAAACACTGGCCCTTTCGCTAGAGTTTCTTGGCACTTACGCACCACATCGTCGGGGCAGTGGCCGAGAATGGCTGGGCCCCAAGCGCCTAGATAATCAATATAGCTATTGCCATCGAGGTCATACAACCTAGAGCCTTTGGCGCGGTCAAAAAATACCGTATCGCCACCAACTTCGTGGAAGGCTCTAAATGGGCTATCGACTCCACCAGGAATGACAGTCTCAATTTTCTTGCCATAGGCAATTGACTGGGCGTAGCGTTTGGCACGGTCAATACTCAAATTGAGCTTGCAACCCTCTTGGCTGGTGGCCATTCTTGACTCCTTGATTTTTTGATTTTTATTAGCGCTTTAAAGTTCTAGCCAGGCTTCTACTTTCATTGGTCCTTTTTTGAGGCGCTGAACAGAGACACTGGCAGTGTTGACCGCGCCGCCACTACTCAATAGTTTGACGTCATCACCTTTGTTCAGTTTGATTAAATCAGGGCTGAGATTAACTAGTTTGACGTTTACTTTAGTTGTGGTGCCAACCACTTTGACAGTGACTTTGCCTGAGGTGTCTTTGGGGTTGTCTTTGCCCTCGCAGACTACTTCTAGTTGCGCCAGTTCAAAGCCTATTGGATTACTGCGCATGCCTTCTGTGCTGACACAAAGTGAGTGTGCGCCCGGACGCAGATCTTTCGGTAGAGTTACTTTTAGTTGCACTGGTGAAGCTGCTGCGATTGTACATTCGGTCATGCCATCGATAATGACGCGATTGTTTTGGGCCACTCCGTCAAAGTTGTGTCCATCGATTACAAGGTTAGATCGGCGGCTCACAAGATGGCTGGCTTTGTCTACTTTAGGTGCCTGTGGGCTGCTTGGAGTGGCCAGCGGCTGCAATACTTCGATTACGGCGGGCATTTCGTAGGGCCTTGAGAGTAAGGAAATATTGAGGGAGCGGCCGGGAGTTTCATCTTCGGGAATCATATACTGAGCTTGACCATTTTGGTCAGTCGATAGCGTGACGCCATTGAAACTTAGCTCTACATTGCTTTCTGGATTGCGCTGCTCGTCAACAAAGGCAACGGTGACTGGTTGACCGGCTAACGCTCTTTCTGGCATGAGCAAGGTAAAGTTCTTCGGTTGTTTCAGAGCTGGTAACTCTAAACCGGTGATGCGCTCCATCGATTGGGCGGCGCCAGCATAGGCCATTTCGTTGCCTTGCCTAACTGTTGTAGTGGCTGATGAATTGTTATCTTGTTTAGCCACTGGGCGAGTGCTCTTGCCCGCTGCTGTTTTCAGATTGGTATTGCTGGTTGTGATCGTCACTGGATACGAGCCTGCTGAGCCAGTGTTATAGACGGTCTCTACTCGACTTGGTTTTTCTGTGGTCTTCTCAGGGGCTCTTTCGACAAATTTCTCAATTACTTTAACTTCCGGTTCTTTTTTTGATGGAGCCGCGGCTTTTACTACTTTTTCAGTTGTAGCTGATTTTTCTTCAGCTCTTTCAGTCGTTTCTTCGTCGACTTCCTCTTTTTGCGCCTTTTCTTCGTTACTTATAGACTTGCTGATTGTCTTGCTGTCAGTCTGAGTTTTAGGCTTGCTTTCAGGTTTGTTTTCAGTTTCTTGGTCATCACTTTCGGCGTCAGCTTTAGGCTTTGTTTCTGCAGCTACTTTGGTCTTTTCAACTTTTGCTACAATTTCTTTTTTGTCTTTCTCTGCTGTCGCTTTCTCAGAGTTATTCTTTACCGATTTTTCGCTCTCAGTTTTCTCTTTTTCAGACTCTTGCATTTGTACGCTAGGGTCCATCATGGCTAATTGCTGGGCAATCAGGCGACGACGGTCATCTTGAAGAACGACTAGCTCGTAGTAGTGGCGATATCTATGGGTCAGTATCGGAGGTAGAGCTGCTATTGATTTTTTTTTTGATCAGCGCTGCTTTGAGTTTCGCTGTCGCCTTTACGTTCGGCTGGCTGTTCGCCTTCTGCTGCTGGTTTTGGAATGCAGTCAGCCTCTACTAATATGGTGCCGAGTTTGCCAATCCAAAAATTGACGTTGGCCTGACTTTGAATATCAAAGCCAGTTTCAACTGGTGAGCGTGCATTGATTACTACAATAAATTCGCCGATATCTTTGCCATCAGCTGCTTTGCGATCGTGGCAATCGCCAGCTACGGTGACAGTAACCAGACCATCTATTCGCTTGGCCCATACAGTTGAAAGTGAACCTTTGAATTTGCCGTTGACTTCAACATCGCCAGAAGACCACGACTCGGCTGTTAACCTTGTGCGCGCTTTACCCTCTTGTTCTTTCGCTAGAATTCTATTGAATGCTAGTTTAGGATCGCTAAGCGCTTTGTCGATGACAGCGGCCGCAAGAGTGACAATCATACGTTGATTGGCATCTTCAATTTTGCTGATTTCTTCAGAATCTTTGAGGGCGCGATTGAGATCTTTGAGTACGCTGATTAAGGCAGTGTCTGGTTCAAATACAAGAGACTTATCTTCTGTTTCTTCTTTTTTCTCACTGGCTTTAGCCGGCGTAGTGACAGCCGTCGTTGCCGTTGGAGGAGCCGCTATTGCTGGTGTTGCCGCTGGAATAGCTACGGCTGGAGCTTTAGTCGTGTCTTCTTTGGCGCGGCCGAAGAAGCCCCGTTTGATTGTAGCTTTCTTTTTGTCGTCTTTGCTATCGTCTTTTTTGCTATCTTCTTTGGCGTCAGCCTTCTTGTCTTTTACTTTGTCGTCTTTTGACTTTTCGGCTTTGCTTTTGTCGTCTTTAGCCTTAGATTTGTCGTCTTTTGTTTTGTCTGCTTTTGCTTTTTCGTCTTTGGCACTGGCTTTCGTGTCTTTAGCTTTAGATTTTTTGTCTTCACTCTTTTTGTTGTCAGACTTCTTCTCTTTGTCGTTGCCCTCGCTGTCTTCTGAATCTGCATTGACTTAGGCTGAGTTTGGTGCCTTTACTTCATCTGCACTTTTGGCCGCTATTAAAATTTCAGCTGTATCAGGCTTGAAATTCTCGGACACAATGGTAATTGGCTGAGCATGGGCTGGACTAGAAGAGGCTATGAGGGAAGAGGGCAGCAGGGCGAAACTAAAGCTAACTGCGGTAAGCAAACAATGAAGCTTGATAACGGCATTGTGTTTTGCGCGGCTGACAGGAGAATTCTCCAAACTCATTTACTTCCTTTCCTCTCTCAATTCAATCTACTTGTTAGGGCTATTTTTTTTGCTTTCAAAGACGTCTTCAAAGATTCCTACTGTCTCAGCTGGAGTTAGGCCGTAGCCTAAATATTTTCCATCAAGCCAGATTTCAAAGTGCAGGTGGGGGTACTTCGCTCTGCCCGGTAGATTTTGTCCTGTTCCGGATACACCCACAAAGCCTATCAGGTCGCCGGGCTTTACGGTCTGCCCAAGGCGAACTTTCGGATTGATTTTATTCAAGTGAGCGTAACGAGTGATCATATTGTTGCCATGATCTATCCATACTTGGCAACCGCGAAATAGGTCTTCATTCTTGTCGGAGGTGCGGTGCTCGTTGACACAATCGCGCATGACACGGTTGAAGGTGCCTTGGTTCATGTCCACAAAGTTGGCATCGGCTCTAACAATTTTGCCGGCACCAGCAGCAATTACAGGCGTATTGATGGCAATATGGGTGCGGTCGTTGAAGAGATCGAGGCCTTCGTGAACCCCATAGCGATAGAGGCGGCGGGCGCCGGGATAGACCCCGGCGTGCTTTGGTAATTTCATGCCTTTAATTGGAGCTGAGAGCTTGGCCAACCTTGAGTCGTTTTCTCTTGCTTCTTTCTTCTCGCCGGCAGGGTTAGGATTGGCCAAGTCGCGATAAGCCAGTTTGTTGTTTTCTATTATCCAGAAGCCCTGGGTCAGGGGTAACAAGCCTCTCAGGCTTGAGTTTGCTGGGAAATTAAAGGCTTTGGTAGTGCCTGATTCTTTATCTACGGCTAAGACCCGATTGTTTTGCCTCTCAACAACATAGAGCGGAATATTTTTGCCTTCTGCGCTAATCATACGTGAGGCACGGATTGTACCAAAAGTACCAAGTGCGCCTGAGGCTGATTTGATTGGCAGTTTTGCTTGATGTACTTTCTGCGCCCCAACGGATGATTTGACCGAACGGGTTGAGAAGACTAAAGCGCTTGTCAAAGGTAATAGCAATGCACTCGGCAACTGAGGCATCGCCGGGCTTGAGGCGCCAAGGCATTACTTCTGGAAAAGTTTTTTCAAATAACGGACTAACATTGTCTTTGCTATTTGCCGTTGTCAGAGCAGGCAGACGCAGCCGCCATATTTGATTGCGCTCAGGATCAAGCAGGTTGAGTATAGTGTTTTTTTCGCTCAAGCAGAGATCTATGAATTCTGGATCGGGAGAACCGGAGATGGGAACGTTTGCGCGTAATACTGACCAGACTCTTTTCGCCAAATCGAATTCAAATAGGTCACCTGATTTGTCGAGCACGCTAATTGAATTTCGTCTAGGTGCG
>LNEX01000355.1 GCA_001464165.1 bacterium Ga0077546 | reverse complement strand
CCACTCTCACCTTGGCGCCCTTTTTGACACCACCAACTTTGACTTTCGTTCCTTTCTTTAGGCCACCAGTGACGTAGCCTTCGGCTTGGGCTGGTTGGTTAGCGACAACTATCAGCAGCTGTAGTGTGAGCAAGGTAGTGAAAAAGCGTGACATCATAAAACTCCTAATCGTCAATTTAAGTACATTACTCTATTTCTTTAGAAACCGCTGTCGGCTCCACCTGATGTATCCCTTGCGCCATATTGGGCTTCGCTGTAATTGTTTGCTGTTGAACCATAGTTGGCATCTACCATGTTGCCTTGGGGCTGTGACAGCGCTTGTCCGTAGCTGGCAGGCGACGACGCCATTCGCTCTTGTGGGTATTGAGCTGGTGGTGAATTAGATTGGGGCATCATGGGGTTGTAGGGCAGCCTTTCATTTAGATGAATTTTGATATTGGCTACAACTTGTAGCCTACCACCAGGCGACCTCCTTCGAAGCCGTGTTCTGATTCGATTACACCTTCGTAGACATCGCTAGATGTTCGATAAGTGCCGTTCGGGTTCTGATAAATTACATTACCGCGCATCATGACATTGTCGCGAATGTCTGCCGGTACTGGGCACCACTGCATCCACTGAGCGTTCATTCCTTGAACCGATACTTGGATGTGTTGGCGGCCAAAGAGCCAGGGGCCTGAGTAAGATTTTGCCGCAGCATTCAAATCGTAATAGTGTTTGCCTGTTGATGCATCAGCGCGCAAAAGTGTGTCGGTTGATTTTGCATAAATTGCTTCTTGTTGTCGAGGCAAATCTGTATAGTTATCGTCTTTGACTTCAGCAGTCAGTTGCATATTTCTGACTCCTTTAGCTATTGATTTGTATGATGAGATTTGGATGGACCAAAGACATTTAAGTGCTTGCGTGCCATGGCATCGGCTGCACTATCTTGCTTCAATTCTTTGAGCAGATCTGAATAGGCTCTGGGTAGTTCGTAGAGCTGTCGCCTATCGCTGGCGGAGAGGGTTTCGTAAGTGGGAAGAATCTCTTTCAGCATTTTTTCTGCTTCTATAGAGCGGTTGTGGCGCTTCAAGAAGTGTGCATACTCTAGAGTACATTCAACTAATTTGATTTTGGCACTGTGGTGATTTTCAGTAGCAGCACCAACAGCATCTTTGTACAGCTTTTCAGCTTCTTCAATGCTGCCTGTGTGATCAAGGCTACGAGCCAAATTAAGTTGGTGAACATAAGTGTCAGGGTGCTTGTCCCCTTTTAACTTGGTGTGAATTTGCAAGGCCATTTTGTAAGCAGCAATTGCTTCAGCATGTTGGTTTTCTTCGGCGTAGCAAAGACCCAAATAGTGGTAGACCTTGACTCTTCCTGTTGCATCATCAAGCTTGGTATAGACAGCCTCAGCTTGTTTGAAGTAATCAATTGCTTCTTTGTTGTAGTTGTGTTGATAGTACATGGCAGCAATGTTGAAAAGATCTTGGGCTGATTCTTTGTGGTCTATTCCGTATGCTTTTTTGTCAATCTCTAGTGCCTCTAGGTATAAGACTTTAGCTTCGTCGAGTCGTTTCATTTCGCCGTAGAGATTGGCCAGGTTAGTCAGTGTTATGGCTAGCGATGAGGCACTTTTGGCTTTTCGTTTGGTTTCTATGACTTGTTTGTATAGCTTTTCGGCTGCTAGATCATGGCCCGATTTGTGCTCTACCAGGGCGAGGTTGCCTTGAGTCTCTGCTGTTTTCTCGCTATTCTTTCCTAGCTCTTTTTCTCTTATTGCCAGAGCTTTTACCAAGCTTGCTCTAGCTTCGTCGTAGCGCTTCTGCTTGATGTAGAGGTGAGTCATCTGGTTTAGAGTTTCTGCCAGATTGAGAGAATTGTCTTTTTCTGCCAGGGCAATAGCCTCTTGCCACTGCTTTTCTGCTTCAGTGTAATTGCCACCGATAAAGCTAGTTTCGGCTTGTTCTTCTTTGCTCTTCCAATCGTTAATGGTGTTAGTGGAAGTTGTGGCAGGCTTGGCTGCGTTTTCTTTCTTAGGTTGGTCTGCGACCTGAGCTTTCGCTGCCAGCTGGTTAGCTGGGGTCAGGCCACTGGCTATAGATATGGATATAGATATAGCCGTTGCCGCCAGTAAAATGCAGCGATTAATATGGGGAGCGCTGGTCATTGGGCCTCGCACTAATGATTTGGTTGGTTTGAAAACTGTAGATTATGCGATCTGTGGCCGGTGCGGTCAATAGTTAAGGCGGTCAATAGTTTGGGTGGACAAGTGTTTGTCCGCACAAGTGTTTGGCAGCACAAGAGAGGGGCGTTTGTGCTAGGATATCACCATACGTAAATATGGCTTGGCGGAAATGCAGTGACCGGTAGTGATTTCTCTGATAGTTCAGGCTCGTCGAACAGTTCAGACCGACGCTCGGGTGGTTTTCCTTCACCAGCCGCCGATTATATTGAGCAGCGCTTAGACCTCAATAGTCTTTTGATTAAACATAGAGAGGCTACTTTCTTCTTGCGCGTTGAAGGCGATTCGATGATTGGCGCTGGAATTCATAGCGGTGATTTAATTGTTGTTGACCGCTCACTAAAAGCTCAACACAAGAAAGTAGTAGTTGCCGTTCTTGATGGTGAGCTGATAATACGGCGGTTGTTGATTGAATTAAGCGATGGTGAGCGCTTTACCCTCGCCTCCGAAAATGCTGACTACCCACCTATTAAAATCGGCGGCGATGCTAATTTCGAAATTTGGGGCACGGT
>LNEX01000354.1 GCA_001464165.1 bacterium Ga0077546 | reverse complement strand
AAGCTCTTTGCTCTAGTCGACTGTAATAATTTCTATGTTTCTTGCGAGCGCTTGTTTAATCCTAAGCTTGAAGGCAAGCCAGTGGTTGTGCTTTCAAATAACGACGGATGTGTTGTATCACGCTCGAGTGAGGCCAAAGCACTAGGCGTGAAGATGGGGGTGCCTCTTTATCAAATCAGTGCTCTGGTTAAGAGTGCAGGCATCGTCACTTTGTCTTCCAACTACGCTTTATACGGCGATCTCTCCGCTCGCATAATGAGCATACTTAGTGGGTTTAGTCCGCATCAAGAGATTTATTCCATCGATGAATGTTTCCTTGATTTTAGTGGCATACCTGATCGTTTAAGTCGCGCTCGACAAATCAAGGAGACCATCAAGCAATGCGCTGGTGTGCCGGTTTGTGTCGGTATTGGGCCGAGCAAGACCTTGGCGAAGCTCGCCAACTTTACGGCAAAAACGCGCAGCGATTGTGGCGGAGTTTTCGATTTTTCAGCCTTAAGTGAAGGCGAGCGCGATAGTATCTTCGCTACTGTTAAAGTGGGCGAAGTCTGGGGAATCGGTCGCAAATTGGCGCAGAAGTTTGAGCAAATTGGCATTAATACAGTATTGCAATTGAAAAATAGTTCGCCTGATTTGATGCGTAAGCAATTTAGTGTCGTCATTGAGCGAACAGTAAGAGAGCTGCGGGGGCAGTCGTGTCTGGAGATGGCAGAAATTGCATCTGCTCGCAAGCAAATTGTCTCTTCGCGCTCTTTTGGTAAGAATGTTTTTGAGCTTGCTGATTTAGAGCAGGCGGTTGCTAGTTATATGGCAAAAGCTGCATTGAAGTTGCGTGCTGATAGATCATTGGCTGGGGCGCTGGAAGTTTATATAAGAACAAATCGATTTGCTGAGGGCGGTGAGCAGTATGCTCAGACCGCTACTGTCACATTAAGTCATCCAACTGACGATACTATGGTTTTGCTTGCTGCTGCCAGTCGTGCCCTTAAACAGATTTATCGCAGCGGCTATGCCTATCAGAAGGCTGGCGTTAGCCTGCTCGATTTGAGCAATGCCGACGAGCGACAGCTTTCATTGTTTCAGCCAGAGGCCGTCAATAGTCGCTCTGAGAAGTTGATGAAGTTGATGGATGCTACGAATTCGGCCATGGGACGCGGTACTTTGTACCTTGCTGCCGAAGGGCAAAATCATAGTTGGCAGAACCGCTGCAATTTTAAGAGCCCCGAATATACGACAAGCTGGAAGGGCCTGGCTGTTGCCAGAGCCAAGTAAGAATTGACCAGTTAATGTTGCAAGGGCCTATCGAGCTGCTAAAGTACTCGTGTTAATTTAAGTATTGCGGTCTTACTGAGGCTCTTTATTTGGCAACCCCATCTTTTGCAACCCCCTCTTTTGCACCATCGACCAAGGCACGATCAGTAAAACCAATTACACTCGTGCTGATTGTCGTGTTTTTGTTGCTCAATTGCCTTATGGGGCTTTGGTTTGCTTCACCTTATTTCGCTGTGAATGATCTTAAGGCGGCGGCTGCTAATGGTGACAAGGCTAAGTTAGCTGGTCTGATCGATTTTGCTGCTGTTAAAGAGAGTATAAAGGGCCAATTAGTTGAGGCTGACATTATTGAAATGGCAGTTAGCCCAGCTGGTCTGACAAACTTATTTAACTGTAGCAATTTGGTCACTGGCAGTGTTGTATTGACTGGTTCGCAAGCAAATGCCGACGGTGCGAGTGACTTGCAAACAGTTGGTGTTACTCCTGAGGTTGAGCCAAATTCAGTAAGTGCGAATGACTACGTTAGTCTCGATCAATTTGTCTCGTCTTTTAGTCAAAAATATTCAGGACAAGGTGTCAAATTTATATTGCAACGCTCTGGTCTATTTGGATGGAAGCTCGTTGCGATGGAGTTTCAATCACCTTCAGTGGTGCACACTCCTGTTTATGTCGTGGGCTATTTGACCTCTGAAGTGCCAGAGGGTATTAAGGATGTGCAGCTATACGATCGCTTGTTGGCAGTAAATGATGAACCAGTAGTTGATTATCCTGGTGCTGTCGTGCAATTCAAAGCGGCTGGTAATTCTGCTCAAATAGCAGTTTTGCGTGACGGTCAGATCAAATCTTTTGGTGTGAGCAAGCCTGCCCGAGGCAAGTTTGGTTGTGTCCTTAGTGGCTTGGTGTTCTCGCCTAAACCGGGAGTGATTGCGACACCGGCTGCTTTAGATAAAAAGTATTTGCTGCAATTGATAGAAAGCCAAGACCCAGCGACTACTGCTGCCCTTGTACAGCAAGGTCAACTGGTTCTGCTGCAACCGGGAAGCTTAGTGCTGGAGGGGCAAAGTTCTGAACTACCCGTAGGTAATAACATTGCTGTATCTGTGTTTCAGGGACACTTCCTAGAAGGCAGGGCTACCACCGGCGCGAAAGGTCTACCTGGTCGAAATTTTTATATGCTGCGTTCTAAAGTAGCAAGAACTAGAGCAGTTGCAAGCACCAGTGTATTAAGTTCATTCTCTAGTTGCTTGTGGCAATCTCAAGAGGTTTCATATTTAGTTCTAGTTCGCCATGCAGAATATAAGCTGCAGTTATTGGTGGCAGTGCTTGGGGTGTCAATTCGCGTTTAGTTATTTTGCTAATGAAGCAGATAACTTGTCCAATGCCACTGATGTTTAGTTTGTCAGCTGCGGCCTTTGATAGGTCGATTACACGTTTGCCAATGTACGGCCCTCTGTCTGTGACAACCACTTCGACTTTTCTGCCGTTATGTGGATTGAAGATCAAAAGCTTGGTGCCAAAGGGCAAGGTCTTATGGGCGCAGGTTAGCTTGTGCATGTTGTAGATGTCACCAGAGGCGGTTCTTCGGCCATGGAAGCTGCCTCCGTACCATGAGGCGATGCCACCAAAAAGTTTCTTTAGTTCAGCTTCGCTAGAGGCTTGTGCTGGTGCTCCTGAAAGTAGAGAAGCTACTAGTGTGCAAATAATTGAAATTTTGCGCGCCAAAGAGTACCCGGGAGGGCATTGAAAAATAGTCATAAACTTTATCCGGTAAACAAATCAATCGAGAGGCAGACTAAAGCTGTCTGTTTCTCGCTTGTAGTTGACAGCCCACAGGGGGCTTTGGTTCCGCTTGCTAGATTAAGCTTGGTTAATGGCTGCTGGGCTAATGACTATTAGTTAGTTACGCCTCTAGGGCATCGTGCACTTGCTCTATTATCTCTCGCACTTCATCGTTGCTTAGATGTGGATAAATCGGCAACGATACTGTTGAAAGGCTGAGCTTAGTGGCCTGTGGCAATGTGCTTGCTAGTTCTGATTCAACTTTGTCGACAGGTACAATGGCCTCTACGCAAGCTTGTTTTAGGTGTTCAATAACGGCAGAGGCAATCTCGCTTTTAAGAATTGCGCCTTGCCTAACAGGCGTAGCGTTGGCGTCACAGTTTTCAAAGATATCAAAGCCAGCTTCTTTGTAGGCATCAAAAATGTCTTCGCGGCGTGCCATTAGTTTAGTCAGCTTCTCTAGCTGCACTCGCCCTATAGCAGCTTGCATGTCAGTGATATTGAAATTAAAGCAGGCGCTATTACTATTGTGATCTCTATAGTTCCTAATCTTCTCGATTAGATCTGGATGCTTGGAAACGACCATCCCGCCTTGTCCGCCAGTACTGATAATTTTGTCTGTGCTGAATGAATAGACCGATATGTCGCCGACTAATCCAACATTTGTTTGGCCAACATTTGTTTGGCCATCATTTGTTTGGCCATCAGTGCTTAGACCTTTACTTGCACCAATCTTAGTGCCAATCTTGGCACCTAGCGCCTGCGAGCAGTCTTCAATAATTTTCAGTTCGCGCCCAGCTCTAAGCTCACGTAATTTTGCCAAGTCAACTGGTAGACCAAACATGTGAGGGATGAGTGCAATCGCGGCATTGCTTTTAGCCGCAGCTTCTAAGTCAATATTCGGCCCATCACTGCTATCAATCAGAACTGCTGTGGCCTTGGCTAGGGCTAATGCGTTGCGCAAACCTGATGAGTAAGCGGGAATTATTACTTCTTTGTTCTCTGCTGAAAGTGCCCAAAGGGCTAGGTAGCGAGCCGCTGTGCCACTTGAGAGCAATACGGCATGACCTTCAGCGAGGCCGAGAAATTTGCAAAACTCATACTCAAATTTGGCAATTTCTGTGCCGCTGCCAACATAGCCAGAGTGCACGACTTTTGAGGCTGCTTGCTCTTCTTGTCTGCCCATAGTGGCCTTACTATGCGAAATTATGTGAGCAGGCAACTCGACTGGCTTCGCTACCTTTTTTTTAGGTGGATTAGCGACTTTGATTTTTTTCTTTTTCTTGAGAGGTTTCATTTTGATGCTTTGCTTTGGTTGTATTAGGGTAGCGCATGTAGGTTGATTTAATCTGCCTGCATTGTCAAGGTGTCAATTTGTCGGTACAAATCATCTTTGGCTTGGGAAAATTTTTCTCGCATGGCTCTGGTATATGGGTTGTAGCGCTGCATGTCGAGAAATAGTTGAAACTCGTCTTTGCTTACTTGTTCTGAGACTTCCATAAGTTTTTTGCAGTTGGTTGTGTCAACTTGGTAGCCAGGTATAGTCCCAGATAAATGCATGTTGCTCAATATGCGACCAACTAGGTGTGTTAGGGCCTGACTGTATGCCATTTGTTGATCGTGTTCTTCGGCTGTAATTTCTATTGTTTCTAATTTTAGATTGTTGAAGTAGTTTCTCCAGAATTTAAAAGTTTCATCTCGTGCTCGAAATTGTTCGATGACAATGCGCTGACCTGCTAGGCCGAATTCGTTGACGCTGTCTGGGCCGAAGAGTGGGTGACAGAGCATTGCTTCACAATTGTCTGGTAACTCTTTTGCAAAAATTTCTTTAGCATGTACTTTCACTGATAGCAGGTCAATTAAGACTTTGCTCGTTCTAGTGTTTTTGAAGTGAGCGGCATGGTCTGCTATGGTTCTGGCAAACTGTGAAATCGGTACACAATAAAAAATTACTTCTGCTGCCAGAGCATCTTCTAGGCTTGATGCTTCTACCCCTAGGCTAGAAGCCTGTTCTAAAGCAACTTTTGACGGGTCGTAGACTTTGACTTGAAAGTCTGCTTTGGTTATTGAAGCCCATAGCCGACCGAAGCGGCCGAAGCCAATTATACTTATTTGTGGCTTTGCCTTCTGCTTTGAGAGTTCTTCTTCCATTGGGTTTTTAAATCAAATTGATGGCAGCGTGAGCCATGCTGGCAATCTCGTCTAGTCGCTTTGAGTGGGTGGGGTCAGTTAGTATTGAATTGGTCAAGTAGGTGAAGGAAACTCCGCTACTTGGATCGGCAAAGCTATATGAAGTGCCAACACCACCATGGCCAAATGTTTCTGCCGAGGCCGTGCTCCCCAGGCCTCGAATCGTTGGCGTATTTCCTCTGACATGTACCCCCAGGGCTCTATGCATTGGCACTCCAAAGAAATTGTCAATGCGATCTTCTGTATGGTTGCGGGTGACATATTGCACCATATGCGGTGAGAGTAGTCTAGTTCCGTGTAGTGTGCCTAAGCCTAGCAACATTTGATAAAATAGGGCCACATTTGCCGCGCTAGCATAGCCTCCAGCCCCAGGCATACCTGATTGGTAAAATGACTTCTTATCAAAATTGATGTCGGCTAAATGGTTTGTACTCAAATTGGCATCGGGACAATGATAGGCTCCAGCCAGGCGATGTTGTTGATTTTCTGGTACACCGACATAAAAGTCGTTAAGCGCCAGTGGCTTCAGTATTTCATCGCTAATAAACTGGCGAAAATCTTTCTTTGTAATTGCTTCTATCAAAATTGCAAGTACCCAGTGAGCTGCATAAGAGTGATAGAAGACCTTGCTGCCTGGTTCAAAATCTAGAGTAAAGTCGCAGACAGATTGGCGCAATAGTTCATGATTTCCCCAGGCTTCTTCAGGCACCATGGCATTGGGAAAGCCTGCTTGGTGGGTGAGTAGGTGATATGCCGTGAGGTTTTCTTTGCCGTGTGCAGCAAATTCAGGAATATAGAAAGCAACTGGTGTATGCAAGCTCAGTTCGCCACGTTCTGCTAAGAGCCAAATGGCACAAGAGGTGATTGGCTTGGTTTGCGAATAGAGCAGCCAGAGCGTATTGCTATCGGCCCTCTGAGAGGGCATTTCATTGGTGGCCAGTCGGGCCTGTCCAAAATTGCCGCTAACTACAACCTGCCCGTGGCGGGCCATGGCAATTGAGGCGCCGGGATATTTGCTAGCGGCGACATCATCCTCTAGTCTGGCAAACAGGCGCTTGATGCATTCAACGTCTAGCCCTGCCTGAAGCAGCTGCCCTTTATCAATGGTATTGGTTTCGATGGTTTTCATAGTGGCTAATTGTAGCTTTCTTCCCAGGCTTCCTTTCGGTGCTGGGCTCAAATATGAACGATCAAGAAACCTGCTTTCCCTAGCTCTGACGATTTCACGAGTTTTTCACCCCGGCCCTGTTAATTTCTTAGACACTTATCATCTGAGCGCTTGGCTTGGATTCACCCCAGTCTTTTACTAGAGTTCTAAAGTGTCAAGAGAAGCCACCGATTCAGTTGAAAATCGTCGTCAGCGGGTTGATACACCTAGCAGTGACGCTTTACAGCCCTATCGAATCGATCAGCCTAATCGATTGTTGGGAAATGGTTTCACTCTGCCAACGAAAGGCACCCTAGACATTCCTAATATATGGAGAGTGAACGGCAGCGACAGTAATACTCAAGATTTTAGGCCAGAGAAAGCCGCTAAGAGCGGCCACGAGCACGTCGTCACCAATAGTGACACCCTCTGGCGTATTGCTAAAGAGTCGCTCACCGCCAATGGTGATTCTGCTTCTAATACTCAGATTTCTAAGCGCATACAGTCAATTATTAAGGCCAATGCTGAAGAGCACCCTAGATTGGTGCGAAACCCCCATTCTATTCCACCTGGTATGAAGCTGCATATTCCTGATAATGATGGCCCGCAGCAGCCAGGAAGGGCTTCTCAGCGCAGGGAGCAGAGCGAGAGGCCCGCGGCTGAAAGGAGAGAAGGCCCCGAGAGAAGAGAGCGCCGGGAGCCGGGTGATAGGGAGAAGCCCGCGGCAAAAGATAAAGGGCTTGATGACACTAGTGACAATGCTGCCAATGCTGCCAATGAAGGAGATGGTGGCAGGTTGGCTCGGGCGATGAAACAGTTTGGCCATGATTTGGCGGATGCTGCCAAGCGTATTGCCAATCGTTTGGGAACGATCGGTGATTGCGCCAAGGGGCCGCGGCTGACATTTAAAGAGTTAGGCTTTCATCTGCCACCAGCAATTGCTACAGAACAAGGGCGTATGCTCAAGGAGAGCGGTCTATTTCATGAAGTGCCGCGCGACGAAGTTAGGCCTGGAGATTATGGTGTGCGCGACTGGAATCGTCACGTCACTAAGCGTCATGGCGGCATTAACAAGGGCGATTCATTCATTGTCACCGCTGTTAGTGCTGACGGCTCTCTACGTGGCGCAAACGACCATACTTTCAATGTGCCTGAAGACGGCGGCCGCTATCGAAATTTGCGTTTCATGAGACCGACCCCTGAGTTCTTTAGACGCTATGGTGGCAATATCTAGAGTAAGATAGCCTTGCTCAGCGAGGTCACTTTTATGTCTAATTTTGCTCTTAAGACTGCTTGCTTTTCTGCGGCGTTTCTAATCTGTTCAGTTGCTCTCGTGCCGGCTTGGGCAAGAGATTATGTGGTTGAAAATTTCAATAAGACTGGGCCGATGTTGCCTGCGATGAAAGATGGGCAGCCTTTGGTCTCTGCCATGTGCGCTGATGCTCTTAAGCTAAATGATTATTCGCTGGTTTTTGAGACCATTACTTTCAAAAAAGGCGAAACTATTTCTGAGAAAGGAAATTTGTATTTCAAGAAGCCTAAACTAATGCGCTTAGAAGAAATCGGCGACTATAAAAAAGGTTCTGTAGCCGTTCTTGGAAAAGACGGCAAAGTCCGCGCTCATGCTGGCGGCCTAATCAAGTTTGTCACTTTGACTTTGGAGCCGTCTGATAAGCAGCTCGATGCCGCTAATGGCGATCGTATGGAAGACTCTGATTTCGTCTCGCTCAGTAATGTTTTGCGCGATCGTCTTAAGCAAGGACAACTGGCTCGAGTTAGCGATAAGCCAGTGTCAGCACCAGGGGTGAGCCAGCCTACTTTGGTACTTGAAATTTACAAGGCCAGTGATCCAAAGTCTGTTTTGAAGCGAGTATTTGTTGACCCCAAAACCAATTTGCCAGTGCGTTGGGATGACTATGATTATAAAGACCCTTGCTCAAGTACTTGGAAGAATGTCAAAGCCAATACAGGTATCAGCGATGATTTGTTCAAGATGTAGCCTCAAGCCAAATTACAAGGGCATCTTTGGCCGAATTCATAAACCACGCTGTATCATCGTCGACATTTTTTTGTTCGCTGTTGAGAAGTAATTTCTTCTCCCACGTGTGCATGACTGTCTCGGTGGTCACATCTTCGGCGCGCAGCCCTAAAATTAGGCAGGCTTTGCGAATTTCAGGGGGAATGGGATGGCGATTCTTGACGTTACTCATAGGGGGTCTCCTTTGCTCGTTCTTTTTATTGAGCAACCAAATCTAGAAGGGCTTGTTTGCCGACGCTGCCAATGAGACGTTTCTTCTCTATTCCGTTTTCGAAAAGTATGATCGTCGGGATCGACTGAATCTTGTAGGTTTTCGATAGATTAGGGTTTTGATCAACGTCAACTTTGAAGACGGCAATATCTTGCTGCTCTTCAGCAAATGCCTCTATCACTGGTGCCATTTGGTTGCAGGGGCCACACCAAGGTGCCCAAAAGTCTACGACTGCTAGTCTGCTTGTCTGTAAGACGTCGGCAGTAAATGTACTTTCTGTTTGGTTTTTCACTAGCTTTAACATGTTCTTCGCTCCATTTTGTGGGTTCTTTAGCTACCCAAGAGATACTTCTGAGATACGTGAATCGCCAGCAAGGCGGAAAGTTCCCCTTTTGTTGAATTTCATTCGGAATTAGTGACTACATTTATAATAGACCGGTCGTCTAATTCTGTCAAGATTACCAGCTTTGCTTGGTTTGTAGACACGTATCGGCAATCGGTTTATCATCACTGCTCAGGTTAAGCGGTCAACTTTGACCGTTGTCCGTACTAATTGCCGGCTTGGACCGGTCGCCTACAAGGTGTCAACCCTTTTCATAGGTTTTGTTCATGAGCCGTATTCTAGTGGTTGGCTGTGTTTCATTCGACACAGTGCATTTGGAGCTTTCAGAGCCAGAATTAGAAGTAGAAATAGATGTAGATTTAAAATTGGGTTGCAGTTCTTCTAATAGGCGCACTATCAAGACAATTGGTGGAGCTGGTCTATATACAGCCCTGGCGGCTGCCAAAGTCGGTGCCGAGGTCACTCTATTTGCGCCAAAGCCTTCACCTATGCCTGATTTGCTCAAGCCTGTAGAGGCTATGCTCACCTGGGTGGGCCCCGAGATAGCGATTGAGCACATGCCAACCCTTGAAATTATTCACCATGGTCACGACCGCGCCACTCTACTCAATGCTTCTTGGGGGGCCGAACATCTGCTTCAGCCTGAAGCTTTGCGTCATTTGGTTGCTGAGCATTTTGACATTACTCATATTGCTGCTCTTAGTAGCCCGGCTAGGCAGCTTGAGTTTCTGACCTTTCTCAAGGCCGCTAAGGCCAATCAAGTAATTTCAGTTGGTACTTATGCTCGGGCAATTGCCGCTGATAGCGCTACTGTTAATGAGCTTTTAGCCGGTAGCGATGCTTTCTTTATGAATAAGAACGAAGCCAATCTCTTGTTTGGAGATGCTGCTATCGTGCCGAAAGAGTATCAGCTAATCTTTGTCACTACCGGTGGTGATGGTGTCGATCTCTATACTGCTGATGCTGAAAATAGTGTGCAGTTTGAACAGGTAGAAGCCGAGCAGGTAGACGTGGTCGACCCCACCGGGGCTGGTGACTCTTTCTGTGGGGCGGCGTTGGCTGGTCTGACTATCTATATCAATCCGGTAGCCGCAGCTCAAGTAGGAACCTTGGTGGCATCTAAGAGCATCGAATACGAAGGGCCGTCAATTTATTTTGTAGAAGACTGATTTTAGTTTGGTTCAGGACTGACTCTTTTTCATGAGGCGACAAGTGTTTTTGGATTAGCGGTGAAGGCTGCGTATTGCTCGTGCCCGCTCGTCAAATTTAGCTGCCTCTTTGTATCGGCCTTGCTTGCAATACAGAGCGGCCAGATTATTCAGAAGCAACCAACACTTAACCATGACGGTAATTTTAAGCAAGTACTTTAGGAAGAAATAGAGCTGGAGTGACTTTGAAGTACTCACCAAGCTTGACGCAATGTTCTTTTGTCAACTTTCTCTTGCCTGCGACTAACTCACTCATCACGCCCGAAGACACGCCTAAGATTTCCTGCAATGCTACCTGCTTCAGACCATGGTCTTTCATGAATGACTGTAGTAGCTCGTGCGGTGGCAGTTCGCTAACCTTTAGTGTGTGGTGCTTGTTTTCATACTTGGCGATTTCATCCAGCAGGACTTCGAGGTATTCTGCTTCATCTGTAGCAACTGATTCGCCTCTCATCATCAAGCTTTGAGCTACTTCGTGCGCTTCATCTAGGTGCACATCATTCTTGATCGGTACCAG
>LNEX01000353.1 GCA_001464165.1 bacterium Ga0077546 | reverse complement strand
GACCTAAACTATGAAGATATAGAGCCTCTAATGGTCTTAGCCCCAGAAGTGTTCATAGATCAAATCAGTAATAAATTTTCAGTGCTCATGGATGATCCTGATTACCTAAGATTATTTCGACTGATGGTAGGAGAATCCGAACGATTTCCAGAGTTAGCCAGCATCTACGTAAAGACAGTAATTCTGAGAGGTATGGACCTAGCCACAGCCTATTTCGATAGTCATCCGGAGCTGAACATAGCTGACAGCGCCGCGATGGCTCATATCTGCGCAGGCTCATTCGTGTCACTAATGACGTGGCAACAGGTGCTAGGCGGAAAAAAGATTAGAACCCTTGAAGTTGAACGCGTGACAAAAATGCTCAAGACACTAATTTGCGACGGTGCGCAGCATAGAGGGAAAAACCAGTAGCCGCGAAGGCCGACAATTCCCACGCTCGCTGACATCAATTGGTCCAGATTTTAGGCAAGCTAATAGAAGAGTTCCACGAGTCCATCTAACCTTATCGAAGAAGAACCAAATCATGGCAAGGAAGCTTTGCAGCCATTTAAAACTAACACCGTGGTGAATTGACCGAATGAAACGATGAACAGCAACGATAAGAGCAAGCGTATCAGCTGTAAGTATTTCTCTTGGACCGGTCGATGCTGTACTCGACTTACTCAGAACGAAGGAGTCACCGTCCAGACATACAATGCGCCCATATACCTCCAGCATCACCAGCGCCGAAGAAAGAATCCCAACAGACAAGCCTGTTAGCTCGCAGAGCGAATCGAAACTGATGGGAGTGAAGGAAATATGGTCAAGAACTTTCTGTTCGGTTTCCTCCAAAGGAAAAGAATCTGCATCAGGGGTAGATGGTGCGCTTTCACAATCAGCAGAGAACACAGATTGGTCGTCACAAGTTTGCTCAAACTGAAAAGAGTCAAACTCCGGTTTTGCAAACCCATCAGCAGACTGAGTCTCTGCATCCATCGCTCTTAACTCCGCATCAGGGTGAGCGTTAGGAAAACAACTTCGCGAACGCTTCGTCATGATCGAAATGAACAGTGTTGAGGAAATGGTCGGAGCTTCCTCATCAAAACAAGCCTCAATCAAAAGCCGAATCTTCTTTTGAATGTTATGTGCTGTTGCCTGAGCAATTCCAGCCAATTGACCTAATCTACTTGAAGCAACTGCAACGCCATTTTCCATTAGCCAAATAGCGCCAAGCCAGGCCTTAAAATGCTTCACTCTAAAAAACAAAGTGCCGGCAGTAAACCAAACTTTTGCACGACATTCACCACAAGAGAATGTTCTTGAACTTTCTTCTCTAACTATAGCCTGGCTTCCACACTTACAGCGCACGAGACCGAGCATGCTAAGGGCCCGGAAAACTATTTCGAGTCCGACTTCATCATTCGGAACTAGTTCCTCAAACTCTGGCCACCGCTGTTGGATCAAGCTTTCATTCACGGCATGTTCAATACTACGATACTTCATAAGTTCTCCCCTCCCGCCTATTCTGATAAACGTAGGGACGGTCAAAAAAGTTCAGCACCTGCCAAGTGGAAGCGGCTAAAATTTGTTTGCTTTGCGCATTGATATTTGATTCAGGCAGAAAGAACTTGACCGATATCGGTCAAATTCTTTCTGCAATAGCAACCAAAACAATCAAAAAACTTGAGCAAAAGAAGTTCAAAGTTTTAAACGGTAACCAATTCCAGGTTCTGTAATTAGATGTCGCGGATGAGCAGAATCTTGTTCTAGCTTTCTTCTTAGCTGGGCCATATACACACGCAAATAGTGAGTTTCGGCCTGATAGCCGACACCCCAAGCTTCTCGAAGAAGCAAGTTATGCGTTACAACCTTTCCGGCATAGCGCACCAAAGTAGTCAAAAGCTTATACTCAATAGGTGTTAAATGAATCTCTTCGCCAGCTACCTTAACTTCTCGCTTGGCCAGATCAATTGCGACCTCACCAAATGTAATATTTGATTCAACAGTCGATTTCGAGTTCTTGGAAGCATTTCGCAAGGCAACGCGCACCCTGGCAAGTAATTCCGAAATGCCAAAAGGTTTAGTTAGGTAATCATCGGCGCCTGCATCAAGGGCTTCGACCTTGTCTCTCTCCTGACCACGAGCAGACAGAATAATTACCGGGACATCGCTCCACTGCCTGAGCTCTTTGGTTACGTTCAAACCGTCCATATCAGGTAGACCTAAATCGAGAATTATAA
>LNEX01000352.1 GCA_001464165.1 bacterium Ga0077546 | reverse complement strand
TTTTGGCTGGAAGCGTTTGATTCCACTTTCATTGATCGTTTTCATCATCGTTGTCTTTGCACGGGAGTTCGTAAATATTCATGGCTAACCTCATCTCTAGAGCGTTTGGTGGACTGAACGAAGTGAGGCGTGGTCTTGCTACAGTGTTCAAACACACATGGCGCGAGCCAATCACTAAAAACTATCCTGACGAAATGCCCAATCTGGCGCCTCACTTCAGGGGCCGGCTGGGGCTTACTGTTAACCCTGAAACCGGAGACCACCTCTGTATTTCATGCAGGCAGTGTGAAAGAGTTTGTCCTGATAAGTGTATTGAAATCACTTCGCACAAGAGTCCTGAGACTAACAAGCTAGAGCTGATCGATTTCAAAATCGACCATGGTCTCTGTATGTTCTGCGGTCTTTGTACTGAAGTTTGCCCAACTCTTTGCATCATTAATACAAATGATTTTGAAATGGCTGACTACAGTCGCCAATCACTTATATATGACTTGAAAAAGTTGACGTTGAGTCAAGAAGAATCGGCTTTCTATTTCGAACGCAAAGAGATGCCGTTGCCTAAGCCAAAGCCAGCTAAACCAGCCCCAGCGGCTGCCGCTGCAAAACCAGCAGTGGAAGCGGCGAAGCCGGCTGTAGATGCAAAAATTGAGACCAAGCCTGCTGAAACAAAAGCAGAAGAAGCTAAGACCGAAGCCAAAGCGGAAGCTAAGCCTGAAGCTAAGGCCGAAGCTAAGGCCGAAGACAAACCTGCCGAAAAGGCCGAAGATAAGCCTGCTGATTCCAAATCTGAAGAGTAAGTCGTAAGCGTAATAAACGTAATAGGAAATCAAGAAAATGGGCCAAGATCTGCTCTCACCTCTACTAGCTGCACCAAATGTAGAAATCTGGGCGTTTTATGTACTGACGACTCTGTCGATTTGTCTAGCTATTGCTGTGCTGGCAGATAGAGTGGTTATACGTAGCGGTTTCATTTTGATTGGTGTGTTCGGAACGATTTCAGGAATCTTCCTCTTGCTCTCCGCTCAGTTTTTGGCTCTAGCCCAAATCATGATTTATGCAGTTGGTATCACTCTTATGGTAGTAATTGCCTTGATGTTGACTAATCCACGTCTAGAGCGTGAGCAGGCTGTTGTCTATTACGACGAGAGCTTGCCACCACTAGCTAAGATTTTTGCTTCTTGCAAACGCAACTTGAGTTTGTGGACTGCAGTATTGAGCTTTGTCACTATCTATGCCGCTCTGATCGGAGAAAATCATTGGCCAATTAGTGATCAACCAGTGGGCCCAGATGCTGTCAAAGTATTGGGTGAGGCTCTGGTCACTAATTATTCGATACCATTTGAATTCGCATCTGTGCTACTTCTAGCAGCTCTGATGGGGGCGATCATGTTAGCTAAAGGCGAACCGAAGAACAAAGACGACGATGATAATTTAACTGTTGTCGACGAAGCTAAGAAGCAAGAAAACAATCTGGCGCTGCAGAGGTAGGAGATCAAAGTGCAAAATGTAGTCACGGTCAAAGAACCGCAATCTTCAGTAAATCTGGCATTATTCTATGCGCTTTTCGCAGCGGCTGTTGTCGGCACTTATACAGGGGTGCTATTCACATCCACAGGCATAGACATCATCGTAGCCAATCACTATGACTTCTGGGCCTGCGTAGGCTTGGCTCTCTTTGGTTGGGTTATGCGCAGTGTTGGTGGTCACAAAGGCGTAATCGTCACCATGACCGTGCTGGCATCGTTTATTATCTTGACCTTGCACCAACCAATGCTCCTGCGCTATCTCACTTTTGCCGCATTGCTGTTCTCGATGGGCTTGTATGGCATGGTGCAGTCGCGAAACGCAGTAAGAGTGCTGCTTTCAATTGAACTGATGCTGAATGCTGTCAACATCAACCTAATTGCTTTCTCTCGCTATGTTGATCCAGTGGCTTTGAAAGGTCAGCTTTTCGTTATCTTTGTGCTCACTGTTGCTGCAGCTGAAGCCGCTGTAGGTCTAGCTGTTGTCTTGGCTATCTACCGCGCCCGCCAGACAGTTGATATGGATAAATTCACACTGTTGAAGTGGTAGTAGGGGTTTCTCTTTAGCGACTTTTTTGGAGAGTCTAGATTTCTGAAAAGGCTACTCACTGAGTAGCCTTTTCTCTTTGATGTGGGTGTGACAGCATAGACCCCCTGTTTCGCACCGCTTTCGGTGTTAAGCAGCCGCCCTTGGGGAGCGGTGATAAAGTAGGTCGTTGAATTGTAGTACCTATTGCTAGTCCGGTGGATTTCCGCAGCTGTGCTTTGCCAAGCTCTAAGCGTTTAGCGTTCAGCTGCCGCCGCACTTAAGCTTTCTAAGGACAGCCAGCCGCCTTCAGAGAGGCCTTCTGAAATAGCGTCGCGGAAAGTTCTGGTGGCATCTAAGAGACTTTTTGTTGGCACTTTGATTGTCTTTAAAACGGCACCACTTTTCAATTCGGCAAAGCCGATTGTCCGGCTATCGCGAAAGTCGACTGGGTCGATTGTTTCATCACTTACAGTAATCTGAAAGCGGTTGTCTAAGAGGCTCTTAGATATTCCAGTGCCCTCAAGGGCTGTACTTATGTCCACTATGCTAGTGAGGTCCGTCATATTTAGTATCCTGAAGCAACAAAAGTTTGTGTCGGCGCGATTTGCTCGCCAACTCAGTATAAGAATGGTGCAAGCAGAGTTTGCTGTTGATTTTTTTATGACTACTCAAAAGCCTGATTGCAGGCCGTAAAACAGCGATGCATAAAAACGTAACTTCACAGAACTTCGTTGATGCTCAATTGTAACTGTCTCGTCACCTACTCGTCAGCAGCTGCTCACCAATCAATCTAGCGCCAGGTGAAATGCACTTGCTTAGCCGAGTCGCTCTGAATGGCAATCATCGAGCAATGCAAGCGTTCCAAAATGCTAATAGCAGTGCTGCCGGCTCGTGCCTCTGGGCTGCGATTAGCTCCCTGCGCGCCGGTCACTACTAGCTCTGCTTGGCAATTGTTGGCTAGCTCAAATATTGCTTCTGCGGCTGAATCGGCCATGACCACGTTGGCTTCAACTTTGTCGTAACCGTATTTTTCAGCCAGATGCTGAGCCTGTTTCTTCAGCTGTGCTCCAATCTGGTTTAAGTGTAATTTCTCTTTGATGTAGACACTGCCACCACCGAACCAATGTGTTCTTATGTCTTTGTGATTAGGTAGCATCACTGTAACTATGCGAAATATAGTATCTGGACTCCAATGCATACCGACCACCCAGTTGAGGGCAAAATCGGCTGCTGGTGAGAGATCTGTTGCTACGATAATGGTTCTTGGAGGTGGAGTGGCAATTTTCACAATCTCTTGTTTTGTGGCAGTTCCTTTTTCTCTAAATAATTTTCGTAGTTCGCCGCTGCGCACTGACTCTACTGAGCAAGGTGCATTTCGTAGTACTGCCGATGCGATGCTCCCCAGTGAGCAGCGGCTGGCTAACTCTAAATCGTGAGAGCCTAAAATCATGTAGTCGGCTCCCCAAGAGTAAGCAAGTTCGCAGAGCTTCTCGGCCGCTCGGCCGAATTCAAGGCACGATTCAACTTGGGGATGGACCTTGGCAAAATCTGCGGTCATTTCGCTTAACCACAGCCGCATTTCGTAGGTATAGGCTTCCTGTTCGTCTTTTAAAACTTTATTGTGTTCACTCTCGTAAATTTCGAGAATTGAGCCAAAGTCTTCTACCACTTTGCAGGACAACTGATTCACCAATTTGCCATCGCCGAATTCATCTTAAATTGATTGAGGCAATTTAAGCAACTATCTTGGACAACGCTGCCGGTAGTGTTTTAGCCGATTTCCAAAGATATAAAAATAGCTGAATAAGGCATTCATACCTCATTTTAAAGAGTTCTGAAAAAATACTTCGTTGCCAAATTTTTGCCAAGAAAATGTCCAGAGAATAACAAACCATCGGGTTAAATTGGCAGTACGCAATTTACTACTGAGGTGTATCCATGGCTAATACCACTGCGATTGACTGTTCTAAGCCGCAACCCCTAGCTGAGAAGTTTGATGCTGACGCTATAACCAAACAGTTAGAAGATGGTCGTACTGCCATGCTAGAAGTAGCACTAGGAAAGGCTCAATCTTTGAGCGAGCGAACCGATATGTTGAAAGTTGTGCAGGGTATCAACGCCACTCATCGCCTTGAGCAGCCCGATAAACATCTACCGTCATTGAGTGTCGATGTTGAAGCTGTGGGAAATTGGGCGCGTCCGAGTTTGCAAGTCTCACTGAAACGGCAAGAGTATAAGAATTTCGCAGTACCTGAGGCAATTTACGTAGAGAAGAATTCAGGTTTTGGTGCGCGTCAAACTCGCGAAGTCGTGAAGACCAAACATTAGTGCTTTAGTTTCCTGCGCAATAGGCCTTGCTGAGTGCTGATGTTAAGGCGCCTTGGGTGAGACCTGACGTTAATATAAGGACGAACCAGACCAGGAGAAGAACAAGAAAGTTTTTTAGAAACCAACGGCTTTTTACTAACAACATGACCACGAATAGCAGAGGTGCTATGCAGGCAAAAACTGTTAGTGAGTCTTGCGAAATATAGCCTGAGACTCTGGCGCCGCAGAGTTTAAAGAGGCTTGCGATACCCCAGACCTCAAACAAGCAAAGATACATGTAAGTGTAAGGAAATGCCCACATTAAAGTCATGAATAGTAGCGGCGGGTTGTCGAAGTAAGTTTTTGAGGTGCTGCTTTGCTCTGCTGGAAATTCGCTAGGGTTTGCCGTCAACCAGCCGGGCGATTCGCCAAGATTCCACCTCCACCAACCGCTCGATTGCTCTTGCTTCTTGGCGCCATTTTCGCTGCTCTGTTGATCTTTGGCCATATCTTGCGTCACTTTTTTTCATTGTAGCAAGGTCGGCTAGGTCAAAATGGCGCCGTGGCCTTGTGCAATATGTGCGGCGAAATCGGGTAAATCTGAGAAGAGATAGCAAGTGCCTGAATAGCTCTGGAGCCCTAAATGGCCCAAGATCCCAGTGGCGAAGACCGATTTGGCTTCGATTTTCACGAGAAGACCCAGCATACCGGTGAAATCTCGAGCAAACCCTACGAGGCCACCAGCGGCTTTGCTTTAAACGAACTTATTGGTGGCAGCTATCGGGTGCTCGAATTTATCGGCGAAGGCGGCATGGGTCTGGTCTATAAAGTCGAACACATTCACATGAATAAGATTCTGGCTCTGAAGGTGTTGAAGACTGAACAGCTTTCAGAGAATGTTTGGAAACGCTTTCGCCTTGAGGCTCAGGCTATCTCAAGACTTGATCATGCCAACATAATCAAGATCTACGATATGAATCAAACCCCTGATGGACGGCCGTTCTATACAATGGAGCTGCTTTCGGGAGAATCCCTGGCTGACTATTTGCAAGAGCATCAGCGGCTGCCGATAAACCTGGCTCTGCCAATATTTCGGCAAGTATGCTCCGCACTTGCTTATGCTCACGAGCGCGGTATTATTCACCGGGATATTAAACCAGGCAACATCATGCTACTTGAGCCGACTGGCTCGGGTCTTGCTTCTGGTCTTGGTTCGCGAGTCAAGATCGTCGACTTTGGCATCGTCAAGGTCTTGGATAGCGCAGAGCAGATTGGTCAAGGCCTGACCATGCAGGGCGAAGTCTTTGGCAGCCCCCTGTATATGAGCCCTGAGCAGTGCGCTGGCAGTAAATTGGATGCCCGGACTGATATGTACTCAGTCGGCGTCACTTTGTTTCAAGCCCTTGCTGGCAAACCACCTTTATTGGGGCGCTCGGCTGCAGAAACAACCATCATGCATCACACAGTCATGCCGCCATCCCTGGCTGAAGTCGCTGGAGTAGACTTCCCACCCGAATTAGAAGCTGTTGTCGCTAAAATGTTGGCTAAGGCGCCGGATGATCGTTATCGATCACTTGCGGAAGTGGCAAGCGTTTTGCTTACTATTGAAAGAAAATACTCAGGCGCGCCGCTACCACTAGGTTCAACTGAGCCGCTTCAGATCAATGAGGCATTGTTTGATAATGATCTCATTTCCGATGAGAATAGTGAGACTGGTGAATCGAACTCCCTAGAAAACCGCAACTCCAAATCAGTGCTGGCAATAGCGGCTTTCTTCAGTATCGTAGCTATAGTGGCGATAATTTTTCTCTGTTCACGGCTATGGGCCAGTCCTACTAAGCCCAAAGTGGCGGTTTCTTCTGCCACATTTGTCGGCCTTAATCCAAGTATTGAATCAAGCAAAAAACAACTGGCCGCAGAGTTAGAAGCCGTTGAGGTCAGCTCTAGTCCTGAGACTGATAAGGCCGTCGCGCTTTTCATGAAGGAAAGAAAGGAGCCCTATTTCACCAGGGCTAAAGATGGCACAGTTACTTTTAGTTTCTCTGGTCAAATAAGTATTGGTGTAATAGAAACTATTGGCGTTGGTGGACAGAAATCGTATGAGGCGATGGGGCAATTTAAGGTGCGCCCATGGCGTCAGATTTCATTCACTGCTAATGCCATATCATTGGCCCACCCTGAATTGCTTAAATTCTTTCCCGCCAATAGTTTGGATTGCCTAAAGTTAGCTGGGCGGACGTCTAGATCTGCTGTGTTAATCGATTACATCATGGGGCAGCAGAATCTCAGCGTCTTAGACTTAAGTGCTACTGAAATAACCGAGAGTGACCTCAGGGCTATCTCTGGACTCAGGAAGCTATTTCTTTTGCTTATTGATACCAAGAACATTAGTAACCGGGCGTTGTTTGATAGCAAGCTGCTGCCGCGTCTAGAGGTTGTTGGACTGCTTAACCTTAGTGATTGCACGCCGGTATTGCAGTCATTGCTTTTGTCAAAGAACGTCAAGAGTCTAGTGCTTACGAGTGCTAAGTTGAAAAAGAGTGATATTGCCATAATCGCTAAGATGACCCAACTAACCTCCCTTGAGCTTAGCGGTACTAATTTAGATGATAACGATTTGAAGCAGCTAACAGTGTTGAGGAAGGTCAAATTTGTCAATCTCTTTGCTACAAACATAACAAAGAAGAGTGTCCCGACCTTGCGTAGATTTCCGGCATTACATGATCCGATTCTACCACCGGAGGTTAGTGCTGTTTATTTTGGTGCATTTTGAGTGCAGTTTGAGCTGATCTCTTCCGTAATTACTTTGCCATGGCCAAACGCAAGAAGCTCAAGGCCCAGTTATGCAGCTGATTCCAGGTCAGAACATCGCGCATAGCGTTCATGCGCCTACGCTTCTCTTCGACATCTATAGAGAGTGCTGCTTTGAAGGCTTCGCTGATTTCAACAGGAGCTTTAGGATCAACCAGATAGGCGCCCTGTGCCAGCTCACGAGCGCAGCCGGCAGCCCGCGAGAGAATCAAAACTCCTTGTTGATCGCTTCGACAAGCAACGAATTCTTTGGCAATGACATTGATGCCATCGCTAAGAGAGTTAATAGAAAGTGCGGTGGCTGCTTGATACCACGCGGCTAGCTCTTGATGGTTGAGCTTTCCTTTGAGGTGAATAATAGGGAGCCAACCTTCCCGGCCGTACTCTTTATTTATTGCGGCAATTTTGGCTTCGACTTGACGAGCATATTCAAGCGGGGCTGTACCATCGAGCTTGGCTTCTTGTGAGATTTGCACATAGTGAAAGCGGCGGTGGTTAGATGGGCTAGTCTTGAGCATCAACTCTAAGCCGTTCAATCTTTCTAGAATTCCTTTGGTGTACTCCAGTCTTTCTACGCCCAGAATAAATTGACTAGCTAGGCCTAGTTTTTCCCCAAGGGCTTCAGAATATGGTTTAGAGGCCGCGGCTATTTTTTGCCAATACGGCATGTCCACGCCAAGAGGCAATACGGCTACAGATGTGGTTCTACCTTGATAGGTGGCTTTGTAGCCGTTGAGATCAACCACCGCGTCCTCTAGCAATGCGGCCACTGTATTGAGGAAGTTCTCCGCATATTCATCTGTGTGGAAGCCAATTAATTTGTTGTGCAGCATTGACTGCACTAGTTCGCGACCAATGGGAGAACTCGCTATGATTTCGGGTTTTGGCCAAGGAGCATGCCAGAACTGTGAGAGCACAATGCCATGCTGAGATGCCAGAACCGGTGCGGCGAGGGCTAATTGATAGTCGTGGAGCCAACAGATTGTGGGGAAGCTTTCTGACGCTGTTGTTATGCATTCAGAGGCAACAGACTGACAAAGAGCGCGGAATGATTTCCAGGCTTCTGGGTCAAAGGCACTTTTAGAGACAAAGCCATGGAGCAAATCCCATAGATAGCCATTAACCACGTTTTGGTGCGCATCAAATAACCGTTTGGGAGCCAGGGGGGCGTAGTAGCTGAACCCACTACCTGCGCTGTCAGCAGATGGTGGCGCAAAATCAGTATTGGCATGGGGCAGCTCAGAAAGAGCAAACCAGTTGACTCGAGTTCCTAGCCTTCTTACCACGGGCTCTAGAGATAAAGGAACGCCACCAGTAACTCCTGGACCCGCGTATGAGATGACATTGACTGTCGGTAAAAATAGTTCGAGCCGTTCAATTTCTTCTTGGGTAATCGGCGAGAAGAGAACCGGCGTTGTAGTTGCGCTGTTCATGGCTTTCATAGTCTATGGAGTGGTGGGAACGAACGAAAAAAATGGGTGCCAGAGAACAGCAACTGCGAAGAAGTTGCTTTGAATTGATGAGCGACCGGGGGCAAAAATCGTCAGTACAATAAACAGTAATGTAATAGATATGTAACCGGATATCAAGCTGCTGCCGTCCGATTTAATAGGAGTAATTGTTAATGTCAGATTTTAGCTAAATATTAGTTGGCCTATGTCACTCAAATAGACCAGGTAAATTGACGATTTCCACTCGCCCTGCTTTGATGTCGACTACCGGCACAAGTGCTTTGACAAAAGGCACCAAATGCGATTTATCGCCTTTGGTAATTTCGAGGAGCTGAGAAGTCTCTCCAAACACTGCTGAAACTTTGCCTAGTTCTTCACCTTCGACAGTGAAAGCATTTAGTCCTACCAGGTCGTCAAGCCACCATTCATCTTCACTTAGAGCATTTAGTTGCGAGCGCTCGGTAAACAATGTGGCGCCAATTATGCCTTCACTAGCGGTGCGATCTGCGAATTCCTTTAGGGACATCAAAACAAGTTTTTGCTCAGCCTTAAAACTGCGAACGTGAGCAATTTGTCGAGCACCGTCAGCGGTGGCTATTTGTACTGTTTTGATGTTGTCGATTAAGTCGATATTGCCCTTGAGTTTGAGCTTTAAATCACCTCTCAGGCCTTTGACGCCAGTAACAAGCCCGACCACAAAGGTGTAGGTGCCCTCACCCACCGGGTCTAGCTTCTTTTTGATGCCTGGTAGATTGGGCGGCTGTCTTCTTTCCATCGCTTAAATAGCCTATTGTCAAAATTGAATTGATCAAGTACACGACCAACTACAAAGTCTATCTGATCTTCGACTGATTGTGGGCGATGATAGAAGCCAGGTGAAGCGCAGGCAACAACTCCTCCGGCTTCTGTTATGGTGACCATATTGCGCAGCTGAATCAAGCCAAAAGGCATCTCACGCACTAAAATTAGCAATGTTCTGCGCTCTTTAAGGGTTACTGCTGCCGCTCTATGAATAAGATTTTCAGTCAGGCCGCTGGCGATAGCCCCAAGGGTACCGAGGCTACAGGGCACCACTGCCATGCCTCTCGTGCGATAAGAGCCGCTCGCTACTGATGCGCCATAGTCAGTCAAGCTGTGGGTGCGCAGTGGCACTGTATCTGGTAATTGAAGATGTTTCAGTAGGCCAGCTTTGAAATCTTCGCCAAAGACTAAATCGTGTTCCTCTTTGACTACTCTTAGTGCCGCTTTCGACATCAGAAGGTCAACTGGTTGATTGACTTCCATCAGAAATTGCACCAGGCGCATGCCATAGATTGCGCCACTGGCGCCCGTAATAGCTACTACGAAAGGAAGCTGATTGGATTGATCTGAGTGATTTGAGTGAGAAATTGCATCATCAGAAGCCATGTTTTAATCTCGATTTTTTAGCTAATCATTTAGAAGTCACTACCGGGGCCAGTCGCACGTGGCCTGTTGCTACTAGCTGGCATGTTACCAGTGGGAGCGGGTGCATTCTGTGAACTCTCTGGAGCTTCAGCCTCTGGGGCTGGGCGCTCTTTGGCAAAGCGCTTGCCCGACTTGCCTTTGGTCGGTGCTGGTTCGTCTAGAGCGGCCGAGTCAATTGAAGACTGCCCACTTGAAGCGGCAAATGAAATTTTCAGTGGTGCATCTAATTTTACTGTTAGTGGGGAGCCGCTATAGATATAGAGGTCTCGACCTTTTTTGACGAGCGAGCGCACTAAACTATTGTTGTTGCCGCCGCCTGAATTGGCGGCTTCGCCCAGAATTGGGTCTTTAAGAATGTCATCTCTTTTTAGTACAGCAATTTTGCCTGTGCGCGGATCGCGCTTATTGTTTAAGGCCGGATTGACGGCATCAAAGCCCGCTTGTGAGCCAACATAGGCGACACTTGACTTGCGCGAATTGAGCCCACCGCTGCCACTTTTTTGATTGGCGGTCGTTTCACCAGAAAGTGAGGCAACTAGTGGCAAGGTTACACCACTGGGCATGCGGATGCTCATCAGTTGCACTCTTAGCTTACCTAGTGGCCGGGGATAGCCCTTCTGTTGAGGTTGCCTTGAAGATGAAATTGCTTCTACGACTTCGCCAATAACTTCAGTACCGCTCGGTATCAAGACTCCTGTGCCATTAGCTAGCACTGGTGCACTGACCTCGACGCTAAAGCGCTCACCCGGCCTCGATGCTGACGAGCCAATGGTGCTTTGAATTCTTCCTTCAAAACTAGTGCCGATCGGCAGCACAACAGCTTTGCCATGAAAGCTATTGGGGGCGCGATACGAGTCTTCAAAGACTTCTTCTTTTTTTGCTGCTTGGGCGGTTGAGCAAATCATGCTAAAAAGTGCAGCTAGTAATAACGGTCTTGCTTGCTTGTTCAACTTATCCGCGTCCTTTCTTTTTTTTGACAGACTTCATTAGACAGCTTCATTGTCGCTGTTTTCTGGAATTTTTGCTGCCAGCTCTGGTGACTGTGATTGAGCTTGTGTTCTAGTGTCTATGGTGTTAATCACTTTTTTCTTGCCGCGCAAACGCACCATGGCATTGGTTATTAACCAGGCAATTGCGAGGGCGATGAGAATCATGCTGACCATGCGCACTATGCCAAAAGCAAAGTTGAAAACCTGATTGAACATAACTGCTACTGCCGCTAGAACAATTAGCGCGCCCCCAATCACTTTCAGTTTTTCTTTGTTGATTTGCATTTTTATTGTTAGTCTGGATTGATATATTTGTCCAGGCGATTGATTGTTTGCGGCGCAATCACTTTAGTGCCAAACCACCAGGCACCGCCAATGGCAATTGGCACGGCCAGTACTCTCAATTGTTGTGGCAAGAGCGAGTAAAAGCAGCTGATTGCTAAGATGGCTATGCCGATACTAAATACCATTGAAAATTTTTGAATGATAGCGATTTGCTCTTCTCTATCCATGCGCCGAAAAGAGCTACCGAGAAAGGCTACATAGTTAGACCACATGCGTTTAGCGCCATTCTGGGCCTTAAGATAGGCCTTGGTTTCACGAATATCGTGGGGCTTGCCTGCCGATTTGCCGTCATGTGAAATATCGGCACCATCTTCTTCTGGCGTAGCATCAAAGACCGCTTTTTTTGGATCAGGTCTCTTGAAGCCCGAGCCCGTCTGCCCCTTTGAAGGTTTTGCCGCTTTTATACCTTTTTTACCGACAGCCATAAGACCTCCAACTTCTTCTAGAATTTAATTTTCTTTGCCTTTGATAGGGCCAGATTTTTTCTTCAGTTTTACTAGGTTCGATTCTACTTCTTTGCGCAACGGGTTAGCATCTTCAGAGGCTTCTAAGAAGCATAGGGCGTAGTTAATGGCTTGACCAGGGTCTTGTTTCTCGGACTTGGTGAAGAGGCTAAATAGACCATAGTAGGCGTTGGAATATTGTGGATCTGCTGAGAGAGCCTGCTTGTAGTGATCGATTGCTACTTCGGGAATTTTCCAGGTGGCATCGCCCAGTTTGACCTGCCGTGCCGCTTCGTTGCGCTGATTATTGATGCGACTCATGCCTTGTTCGGCTCGGGTTGAGACTTCATTCATGTCTTTAGCATAGGTAAAGGCTTTTTCTGCGGCGCGATAATCGCCTTCTTGGTAGCACTGCTCACCAAGGGTGATTAGTTCAAATGGCTCTTCGCGGTGCTTCTCAATGATAGAAGTAAATTTGGAATTAGCTTCTCTGAAACGGTTTTGTGTTAGCGCCTTTTCTGCCTCAGACAAATCTATTTTTTCTTGCAAGTCGCGGGTGCCATTTTTGATTACGGCCCCTTGCACTGATTGCTCTGTGACAATGTTTTGCAACTTGTCCATCAACTGTGTGAAATCAGCTGGATAAGAGCCTTCTTTGCGGAACTTGCGGAAACCAACGCGGGCTAGGCCAAGCATGGCTGTAGGGTCATCTGGTTTGCCAGCCAAAATAGTCTTAAATTCAGATTCTGCTACTTCTAGTTTGTCTTGACGCAGAGCCAGTTCAGATAGTTGATTGCGCATTTGAAAATCGTTGGGCAAAATATCGAGAGCATTGTGATACTCAGATATGGCTAGCTCGCCGTCGCCGCGATTGGTGTAGTACTCTGCTTTTCGTTTGTATGGCTCAGGGTTGCGGGGGTCTAAAGAATTTGCTTTGCCCCAACTAGCTAAGGCCGAGGGTCCATCACCTTGTTTGCGGTAAATATCGCCTTCGACCAAATGCCAATCAGATCCGCGGCCACTATCAGGTATGTTGTGCAGTTCCATGTAGGCTTCTTCATGCTTGCCCTGATTAGTAAGCACCACAGCTTTTTGTAAGTGCGCTGGACCATAGTCACTTTTAAGTTGCAGAGCCTTATTGACGAACTCTTCTGCTTCTTTGTCGTGGGGATCTAAGTGCAGCAAAACCTGAGCTAGCAAAGTCAGGTTGACGCTATTCTCGGCCAATGAAGTAGCTTTGCGCAAAGGGTCAACGGCGCCGTCCATGTCGTCTTGGGCAATTTTGACCATGCCCAGAGTTTGCTGGGCAATGACAATGCTAGGGTTCTCTTTTATGGCTTTTTTGCAGAGTTTTTCGGCAGCCTCTAAATAAAGGTCGCGCTTTGCTGGTGAAGCCACTGTCTTAGAGTGAACATAAGAAACGTATCCGGCAGCAGCAATAACATTAGGATTATCAGAAAACTTTTCTTTGGCTTTCTTCAAAAGTTTTTCTGCTTCAAGCAACTTCGCGGGCCATGATTGTTTGGCTAAAGCGACAGCAAGTCCGGCGTAGGCATCGCCGGTTTGATCTTCTTCAAGCAATTCGCGATAAGCATCTTCTGCTTGCTTAAGTTTGGCTTGCAGAAGCAAGCCGTCAGCATCGGCTAAAGTGGTGGCAGCGGCCGAAAAAGGATATATTATGGCGCAAAAAGGCAGAGCAAGCGAAAAGGCGCTGGCTATAACTACTTTGAAGAAAGAGCTATTTTGCTTTCTCCAGGTCATCTGCTTTTTTGTTCTCCTTTGCTGCTTCTCCCTCATCTGACATCGCTTTTAGCACTTGGGCTGCCTTGCGATGCAGGCTTGGTAGATTTGGTGCCAGAATAATCGCCTCTTTGAGGATGGCCAATGCTCCAGCGTTGTTTTTATCAGTGATGAGCTTTTCAGCGTCATTTAATAATGGTTGTACCCTAGAAGTGTTGATTTGCCTCAGGGCGTCTGCCGCCCCGGCCTCTTTCAGGCCGGCTGCTTGGCGATAGCAAGTGGCAGCGTCATCAAGCTTGCCCTGCTTTTCTAAGGCTGTACCTTCTAAGAGCCAGACTTTGCCGTCGCTTGGGCTAGCCCCAGCTAGAGTGTCTGCTTCTTTTATCGCTTCGTCAAGCTTATTTTCTTTGATCAGGCTTTCAATCTTGGCGTATCCGGCAGTATTGTCGACTGCTGGCTTGGCTTTTGCACTGCTGGCTGCGGCCGTGGCACCGGTCGTTGCACCAGATGCACCAGGCGTGCCACCAAGAGCGCCTGCTGTGGCTGCCGCGGCTGTTCCACTTGTACCAACTGCTGCTGAGGGATCAGCCCCTTGACCTGTGAGGTTGTTGTAGAAGGGAACCAGCAGAGGATTGACAAATTTATTGAGGGCAATGGCTTTCTGGGCCGCTTCTACCGCTCCTGCTTTTTCGCCTTGGCGGTCGCGGCCGCGGGCCAATATGTACCAAAGTTGGGCGTCGTTGGGGTTGAGCTTGATCAAGTCGTCAACTTTTTGCACCGTTTCGGCCACACGCATAGGCGTAGCGAGGGCACTTTCTACTACTGCTTGGTGGTAGGCAATACGGGCTTTGGCCAAATCAGGATTGGTCGGCTCAGCTCGCCAAGCCTTTTCGTAGCAGAGTTTGGCGTGGTCGAAATCGCCTTGAAGCAGATAAGCACCGCCTAAAAGCATTTGATTTCTAAACGATGGATTAATGGCCACGGCTTCAATACCAACGTCTCTTAAGCCGCGAATGGCGTTCGAGTTGCTGGGGTTCACAGTGACGGCCCGTCTATATTCTGAGGCGGCGTTGTTGAGCCGGCGGGTGAAAACTGACTTGTCTTGATAGCCTTTGGCCTTGTAAGCAAAGTCTTTAAGTGTGTCGCCCAATACCGTATGGCAGTCAGAGAGTGCCTCTGTGTTTTCTTTGTCTTTGGGCCAGTCTTTACGCAGAGCCACAATCATTTCGTCGTAGCCTTCTACGACTTTTCCGCCGCGCATTAAGCACTGGCCTAAATAGAAGTGGTTAATGCCGGTGTCAGATAACTTTGCTGCTTTGCGAAACTCAACTACAGCATCTTCAAAGTGATCGGGAGTACCTTCTGCACCTTTGGCTAAACTAAGTCGGTAACTAGCGTCTGATGGATTCTTTCCTAGAGCATTCAAGCAATAGTCAAGGTTACTGTCGGCCGGGGCATTGTTCGGATCGGCAAAGAGGGCCCTTCTGTAGTGTGTGATCGCTGCCGGTAGATTTTTTGCTGCCCGCAAAGAATCGGCGTATCTTAGCTCTCCGGCTGATAAATTGCGTCTGAAAGTAATATTTTCAGGATCGCCTTCAAGTGCCAGCTTGTGCTCTTCTAGTGCTTGTTGCCAAAGTTGCTTCGAGCCCAATTCAACAGCGCGGTTGTTGTGCTCTAAGGGATTGGTCGGGTTGGGCGTAGTGAGATAGATGCCTCCACCGCGCCTTGCTGCAGCTTTTGCCGGGCAGGGTCTGATAAATGCCGTGGCGCTCACCAGGCTGAGGGAGAGAGCAAGGCAAAGTATTCTAAATTGACATTCGATGGTTGATTGCCCCAATGAGCGATATGTGTAATTGAAGTCTTTCATGGCTTCCCAGGCTGGTAATAAGAACAGAACCGGCTCATGCTAGCAGCAGCCAAGCTGTTCTTAAAATGGTAATACCCATTCTATAAGGCTTACAAAATTACGCTGGCAATTTGTACTGGGTTTCCCCCAGATTTTTGGCGCTGCTATTTTTGGTTAACAAAATTAATGATGGGAATCTCCCCATTCCCAAAAAAATGTTGCGTGGCTAACATTCTTGGTGGTGTTATCATACTTTTCTGTTGACAAGGGGCGGGAAAAGGATTAAGTTTTGGTCACCCCAGTAGTAGTTCAGGGGTTTCGCTTGCGCATGTGAAGGAGAGCAGGGCGCGAAATCCGCTTAGAAACCCGTTGTCAAGCCTTATTTTTTGTTTTTTGGCGTTTCTTTTACTAGATAAATAGGGCATGAAGAATCTATATAGCCATTTGTCCCCTGGAGGGATAAAGATTGAATCACCCCAATTCTTGCCAGTCTTATAAACGCAATATGCCGCCTATCGCTCTATCGCTTTCTCTGGTGGCTCTCCTTATAGCAAGCAGCTTGCCTGCCTTTGCTCAGTTGCCGCCAGTCAATATGGGGCGGTGGGTGAAGCAGCCTGGCGATAACCAATATTCATCTGATACTCAACAATCAAGGCATGGTGGCGGCCAGCCCGTTCGTCAGATAGTCGCACCCCAGACAGCGGTTATGCCGCAGCAGTCGGCGCCAATGTGGCGGCCAACTCCCAAGCCATTTCGATCGGACGTATCTCTTGACCCAATTGTCTGTGATGAGCCAATTCCTCCTGTAGGTTTCGCTCCTTTACCAGAGAGCTTAGATTTGCCAGGAATTCGCGGTGGATCTTCTGGATTTACCCGCAGCCCTGCTGGTGGCTATGGTGGAGGCGGTGGCGCTGGCGGTTTCTCTTCTAGCTACCAAGGATCTGCCCCGGGTATGGGTGGTGGCGGCAATGCTGCCCCTGAAGTGCGCAGTTCACAGGGGTACAATTCTGTGCAGCCTGGTGCTTTCGTGAAGAAGAAGACTCCATATGGCACAGCTAACAATAATCCGCCCGGCAGCTTTGGCGGTGGTGGCGATGTCTACTCCAGCGGCGATGGTGCTGCTCCTATGTCAGAAGCTCAAAGACAAATGAACAGCATGGGGCGCGAGCCTGGGCTGAGCAATAAGTCGGCTTCAGCTCCCGAAGCTCCTGCGGCGGTGCAGATTAACCAAGCGACTACGCAAGATTTGTCTTTGCCTGATGATGAATATAAGCAATCTAAGGGTGGTAATAAATCCACCAGTCAGGCCGGAAAAATGGTTCAGAGAATGGCTCGTCGTGCTGGGCGGAGCATATTGCAGCCGCTCAATAACATGCCGATGCCAAGATTTCCAATGAGATAGGTGTTTAAATGTGGCGTATAGGTCATCCAATTGAAATGAGATGACCAGGGGATTAGAGAGGATTTTAGTATGTTCCTAGCATTTAGAAGTTTGAAAAAACATAAGTTATATCTGGCGCTGACCACCGGTGCGCTTGTGCTGTCGGCTTTGACCAGCAGCGCTCAAGCGCAATCACCATCAGTTAGCTTAAAAAAGGGCCAACTACAACAAGCTGGTTGGTACAAGTCGGCTCCACAAGTACAGATTGTTGACGATGGTCCAGTTGTTCACGACTATCGCACTGCTCCACACGAAGATCAGGCTTATCAAATTCCGATTGGTCCAGCTGGCACCAGTGGTCGAATTCCTGAAGGTGGAATTCCTTTAGGTAATGGTGGTCCGCAGATGATGAGAATGGCTCCCAATTCACTACCACAATCAGGTTTTGGTACTAATATGCCTGCTCGTGGCATGGGCCCAGCTCGTGCACTGCCTGGTACTGAAATGGGTCAGCTCGGTAAGCAATATGCTGCTCAACAAAGAGCCGCTCAAGCTAATGTCTCGGCTAGACCAATAGGTTTAGGTCGCGGCAAGTCAGCTGCAGCTGCGCCAAATCGCATGGCTTCTTCAACACCAGCTAGTTATGGTGCTGCATATCACGGCAGTGGTGGTGGTTATGTTGCCCCAAGCTCTAGCAGTTCCGCATCGGTTAGAGCAAAACTTCTTGGTAAATAAAGTAGGTGTCCATGATCAATTCTAGACCGCAGAAAAATTGTAAGCTCTATATCGCTGCCCTTTATACAGGGGCAGCATTAGTGCTTTCTGCGGCCACTAGTGCTGGATATGCTCAAGGAAGTTTCACGATCAAGAAGAATCAGCTAGACCCAGCCACTCCCTTCAAGGCCCGTCAGCAATTGCAAATCGTTGATGAAAGCCCGATTGTCACTGATGTGCGCCGGAAACAAGAGCCAGAAAAAAACTACCAAATCAATATTCCGGCTTCGTCTTCCATTGGTGGTGGTGCTGGTGGTGTAGTGACACTCAATCCCATCTCTCGCAATCTGCCCTCTGCTGGCTTCAGTAGCAATATTCCTGCTGGCGGAACTGGTCTAAATCGCAATTTGCCTGGGGTTGAACAAGGCCATCTTGGAAAGCAAATGGCTGCTGAGGCCAAAGCGATAAAGGTGACTTCAGTTAGGCCGATTGGTAAACCCGGAAATAAACCCGCTTTCAGTCCTTCTCCTCAGATAAGTAAGTCAGCTTCTCCGGCTGCGTACAGCAGCTATAAAACCAGCGTCGGGGGAGCTGGTTCAAGTCAAAAAACTACAGCTGAGGCCACCGGAAAAATTCAGAGACGAGACCTTCTCCTCAAATAATTTAGCAATCAGGTATTTAAGTTCAATGCGCTTACCACTTCCACTTCTAGCTCTCCTCTCCGTCCTGGTTACAGGATGTAGCCCGCTGGGTGGAAGTTTGGGTCGAGTTGATTCTAAAACTCAAACTCCTAATAGCGGCAGTGGCCTCCTTGGTCAGCTTAGACCTAAAGTTGATCCTCGCTATGTTGAACAAGCTCGGCAAGAAGAGTACGCCAGAGCACAGCAGCAAATGGCTCAAGCTCAAGCAATGGGTCAGCAGCGTGTGGCCAGCAGCGACGGTATGGGGCGTGTTCTACCACAAGTTCTTACTGGGCCGATTTCTGGTCAGCTTGGTAGTGCTGGTTTCCTCAGCAATTCTACGACCGCGCAGACTACTGGTAGCAGCGAATCAGTCAACGCCGATCTTACGGCTGCGAGCAATGGCGCTGTTGCGCCCAATGCCTCTAATATGGCTGCCCCTGGTACGCTCACTCAACCCACCGGCGACCCAGTCTTGGTGGCCGATGCCTCTAAGGCCGCTTCTTATGGTTCTTATGGCGCGGTACCTCCGCCGCCGCCTGGTGCTCTTTCGCCGCCTCCGCCGGCAGTTACTCTGTCTACTCAAGCTAATGTCGGACAATATCAAGATCCGAATAACCCGTACGCTAATCCATACGCCAATCCGTATGCCAATCCTTATGCTAATCCATACGCTAATCCTTATCTCAATCCTTACGCTGTGCCCTTCCAGGGTGGTCAGGGCTATCCCCAGCCCATGATGCCGCCGCAACAACCAGCCCGTCCATCTGGTTTGTTTGGTTCTGGTCAGGCCGGTCGTGCTTCTAGTCGTGATGATGATGAACCAGAGCGCAAGAAAGTTTCTAACTTCGTGCCAATTACACCAACTGGCATGGAAGCGCGGTCGCCTTACAAGCAGCGTGATGACCTCAAAGTATTATGGAAGGGTGCCTTGTCCACTCCGGCAATGCAGCAAGTTGTGGGCAAAGATGTCCGCATTTCTGAAGCTCTGAACCGCGTTGATGTTGGCTTGCCCACTGACGGAACCAAAGGCAGTTTCAGCGTTGGACAGAGACAGGTAGATACTATCTTTAAGCCTGTTGCGCTCGATAAGAGAGTGCAGCCCGCTGTGCGTAGGGTGCAGGCTGACCTAGTGCAGTCTTACTATCGTTATCTCTACACCTATAACAAATTTGCTTTGGCTCAACAAACTTATTCGGCACGTAAACAAGAAGTAGAGGTTGCTAGCACTGATTCTGAGAAGCAGAGAGCAGCAGCAGATGTTGCTCAAGCGCAAAACGAAGCTGATAGCTCAAGGGAAGATATGAAATCGGCCCAGCAAGAATTGTCTGCAGCAGCAGGTGCCAATGCTGCTCGCTCGATTATTGGGCGCGTTTCTGGCATTGCTCCTTCAGCTGAGGCTCTGACTCAGGCTGAGCCACAAGCAGCACCGGTAGAAAAACAAAATTCTATGTTTGGTAACTTTGGTTTTGGTTCGCTCTTTGGTATGGGCTCTAAGCCAGCCAAATCTGCTGACTCTGCTGAGCCTGTTGCCAGAATGGCTATGGCTGCTCCTATGGCTAAGGCTGCTAAAACCGAAAAGGCAGTAACGAAAGCTGTTGCTAAAGAAAATGGCAAAGATAAAGGCAAGCCAAAAGCTAAAGCGATTGCTGCAGCTGACAAAGGTGACTTGCAGCCTTCTAGCGCTGGGGCGAGCTCCCGTGAGCGTGAAGTGGCGGTAACTCCTGCAGCACCGGCTGAGTCATCTAGCCCCGTTCAGTTTGAACTCAAGGGTGTAAACGTTACTGCTCGAAAATCTATTTTGACAGTCGCCATCAAGAATAGCGGGCAAAGTGACTTCTCTTTCAATCCAGATTCATTTGCAGTTTCTGAAAATAACCATAAACTATCAGAAGCAGCAATGCGAGCAGACTTCGAAACCACCTTGGTGCAGCCCAGCCAGGAGGTACAAGGCACGATTACTATCTTTGGGCGACCCTGGAACGACCGACTCACGGTATCTCTGTCAGATGGCACCCGCAATCTGCAGATGCGCAATCAGGTAGAGAAGGGATGAACAAGTTAACGAAAAAAGCATTGAGGAAGGCAACTGAGGTTGTCGGCTCGATTATTGGGTGCATTCCCAGTCTGTTTTCTTTACTAGTCTTAGTTTTGGCTATTTCCTTGAATAGTGCTTCTCCAGCATTGTCGCAACCGGCTGGCCAAAGTGGTGCTAAGCAAAATGGCACAACTGTCAGCTCAAACGATCAGTCATTCGTGCAGATTATGGACGATTATGACAAACGTCATCCTTTCCAGGCCGCTCAGCGAACCTCTGATACCCACGCTCGAAAGATACCGGGTACAAACTTGGACGCCTCCGACCCCGGTAGCGCTCGCATGACGCCTGTCTATATGCCAGTTTATAACAATATGGGCTACATGCAGCCGCCGCTGACTGCCACAAATACCACTGTGCAGACACGGGACAACGAGATCTACGAAAATCAGCTT
>LNEX01000351.1 GCA_001464165.1 bacterium Ga0077546 | reverse complement strand
CAGATGATCAACCGTGAGAATAATCAACGGAAAATTGAGCAAATGTGGGACCCCGAAAAAGCTCAGTGGCTGACAAAGGCTACGGCGCAACTGGCTGGTGCATCTGCTGCCAATAGTATGGCCGGTACAGCTGAACAGTCTTTCGGTGCCGCTCTAGACCGTATTGTCAATGCTGACGGTGGCAACTGCCTTATCAACGTAGCCAATGAAGCCTCTGGCGCTGGCTATCCCGGGATGGTCATGTACAAGACTATCCCTGAAGCCGTGGGCATGGTGCAGCGCATGTACAGACAAGTTTTCATTCCTATGGCTATCCTATTTCTTTTGCCTGGCGCTGTTGCTAGTCAGGTGAAGGGGCAGATTGGTCGCGGCTTCAACTTGGGATATGCCGAGGGCGCCAATCCTTTTGAGGGCATTTTGCGTTCAATCGTTGCTGTCTTTCTCATTCCCGCCACACAAGTAATCGTGAGCTGGTCTATTGATGCCGGTAACTCAATGGCGATGAGTGTGCGCGATTGGGTTGATACAGACATGATTCAGAACTGGGCCAATGAGCTTTCTTATAATACTCGCCATGAAAATAATGCTAACTATTTGAAGTCGACTATCCCCGGAGCCAGTGCTGGTGCTGGAGGTGGTGCCGCTGGTGGTGCTGCTGGCGGCGGAGCAGCTGGTGGTATCGGGGGCGCTTTGAGTGGGCTCGGTGCTGCTATTGGTGGTGTAGTTGGTGGTTGGCTGTCATCATTGGGCGCCTTTATCACTATGGCAGGAGGTACTGGTACCGGTCTAGGTGCTCAGGTACCGGAACAAGTGACTGTATATGAAGAGCAAGGTGCTCTCTCTCAAGTCATGCAGCTCAATCTAAACATGATGATGAACACTGCATCGATTTTCCTTGTAATTCTTGGTGCCTACCAACTTGTAATGATTTGCTATCTTCTACTGTTGGGCCCTTTGGCTGCGGCCTTCTACGCCTGGCCACAAGTTACCGGCAATCGCAAACTCTTTAGAAACGTATTTGGCAGCTGGGTTGAAGGTGTTCTACAAGTTTCCCTGTGGCGCTTCTACTGGATGGTTGTGTTGGCCGTTATCACTCAACGTCTTATTTATACTAATGGCGGCACCAGTAATTTGCAGTGGGAAGTTTGCATGTTTACTTGCTTCCTTGGAATTCTTTTGTGGGCTCCATCATCACCATTTGTCTTCTCTCCTAATGGTGGGCTTGATAAGGCCGATGGTCTTGCTAAGAGCAATAAGAGCGGTGGCTCCGGCGGCGGTGGCGCTGGTAAAGGTGTTGGTGGTGCTGGTGAGAAGGGTGATTCAGGCGCTCCTGGCTCTAGTGAACGAGAAACTCCTTCCGGTGGCGGCAGTGGAGCCCAAGACGGCCAAGTTGCGCCTGCTCCTCAAGCTGAACAGCAACAGCAAGACTCTCCTGCGAGAGTACCTTCTAGTCAACCTAATGAAGAGAAGAAAGAGACCGCTGTTGCCTCGTTGCCGCCAGCTGCTAATTCCGATTCTGGCAATAATGCACGAGAAGCTGCCATCTCAACTAATGGTGGCCCAGAAGGCAAGTCTCAAGGCGGTTCTGGCGATTCATCCTCTGGTAAACCACCAGGCGAGAGCGGCAAAATGGAAGTCGCTGTTAGTGCCAGTGCTGGTGGTGAAAGCCCGAACGGTGCCATGACCCCTGGTCTGGGTCCTAATGCTGGCATGACTATGCCGAACCCCGGCATGACTGCTGCTGCTGGCAGTGACAAGCCTGGCAGTGAAGATTCTTCTGGTAAGGCTGGTGCGGCCGGCGGCCAGGGTGGTAGTCCGATTGTCGTGGCGGCTGCGGCTCCTGGTGGTGACGCCTCCGGTGGTGGTGGCCACGCCGCTGCTGCAGGAAGTGCTGAGTCGACAGTGCAAACTGGTCGAGCTTCTAACTCGATAGCTGTTTCTATGCCGCCTAAGGCAAACGAGGATGAGACTAAGAATGCTTAAAGGAGGTGAGGATGATGCGAACGGTAGAAACTAAGAACCGCAATAATGAAGATTCACAAGTGAGGCCCGGTAAAATGACTGTCAGTAAAAACAAGCTGAGCACCAGAGTAAATAGAATGATTGTTCTCATTCTTCTTGCCTTTGGGATGTTCGCTACTGCAATCCCTGCTTTTGCTCAACCTACCTTTAACCCTACTCCTAATAACACTGCTGCCAGTGATATTGAAAAGGCTTATGAAGAGCGGCACTTGCTTATGAATGAATTCCGCAAGGCTGACCAGGTTGTAGACAAACGCTCTGTTGGTCCTGGTTCTGTTGTTCACAGCACCTCAGGTCCGGTATTGATGTGGCCGACGGTTATTCCTACTGCCGTGTCTCCAGTGCCAACTCTAAGAGATACTGCAATCACCAAGAATATGCTCCAGACTTTTGGATATCCTGTTTCTGACACTCAGTTCCAGCTTATAAGTCGCATGAACGACAACATCATGCTAGAGCAATTGTATGATCCAGAGAAAGCCCACTGGATGGCTGCAGCTACAGGCGGTTCTGCCGCTAACGCGGCAGCCAACAGTATGGCGTCTTTGGCAGTCAACCAGGCACTGTCAGCTATTGATTTTTGCGAACAGTTTCTTACTAATTTCACCGCTGAGCCAAACAATGTTTGGCAGAGAATTCGCGATCAGCTATTCGTTCCTATGGCCATTCTGCTTTTGCTTCCCGGTGCTGTTTTGGCGCAGGTTAAAGCGATTGTGGCCCAGGGTTCACCAGTGCTTGTTGGAGAGATCCACCCTTTTGACGGTTTGCTTCGTTCTATTGTTGCTATTTTCCTCATTCCTGGAACGTTCCTGGTTATCAACTACGGCATTGACGTGGCCAACTCGATCACGTACACAATTGCTAACGAGTATTTACATATTTTCGGTTCTGATATGTACGATGACGCCAAGTGCGCCATTGTTAGAGCTTTTCCGATGAATAAGCCTGAGTGGAATAGAAACTCGTTCGGGGTTAAGGAAGTACCTCGCTTTGAGGGAACTGGCAACTGGGCACCGCTTGAGGGTTATACCTTAGTCACTGCGCGAATCGATCCATGCATGGGCATAGAAGAGAGTCGCGTACCTGATGAAGATGTGGTTCAGAGCAAGAACATAAATCGTTTGATGATGAATGGTTTGAGCGATAGTGCCACCATAACTTGGAATATTTCGTGTGCCTTCCAGATGGCCTTCCTCTATTACCTTTGGTGCATGGGGCCTATTGCTGCAGCATTGTGGGTGTGGCCTGTGCAAGCACTTCGTTCTGCTCTAGCCAGCTGGGTCGACGGAGTAATCACTATCTGTTTCTGGAGCCTATTCTGGAATACTACTATTCTGCTGTTGGCTTGCTTCCGCGGTGTGGGAGATTCAGGCACCATTATTGTTACGGCTTTGATTTTCTTGGCTGTGCAATCGGTTAAGTCGGCCTTCGACTTCGCTGGCCTAGCTTCTGCAGCTGTTAGTGACGCTCATGCTCAGGCTCAGAAGGTGGCTTCGGCTGCTGGTAAGGGCGGTGGCGGCGGCGGTGCTGGAAGCGGCGGGGGCGGCAGCAGTGGTGGCGCTTCTCAAGGAGGCAGGTCTGGAGCTGGTTCCAGTGGTG